>CAZKAA010000077.1:0-11690 GCA_964550575.1 uncultured Candidatus Cloacimonadota bacterium | reverse complement strand
TTCAGACGTGTGCTCTTCCGATCTAAAAAGCCTTATTCTGATTCCAACTCCGTGCTTTCATATCCTTCGAAGCTGGCGGGGACGGTGAAGGTCAGGTCGGCGGTTTCGAGCGGGGCAAGCTCGAAATCCCAGGCTTGGGCGGAGGTCGCGCCGTAAACCTGAACCGTGGCGAGCTTCTTGAATTTCTTCAGGCTGCCCGGCATGGTGGCGTTGAAGGTGGGGAAGGTCGTGACCTCGGAAGCCAGCAGGTAGTAGCCGTCGTTGACCTGATCCGGCTGATAGTATTTGGTGTAGCCGTCGGCGGCGATCAGCCCGAGTGAGTCGTAGGCGGCGATGCCCTGCACGAGGTCGCTGAGCTTGACGGCGTCTTCCGTGTTGCCGGACCAGTTCTCAGTGGGATAGAGGCTCAGGCCGCGGAGTTCGACGGTTTGGGATCCGCGCAGGCCGTTGTCCACATCAACCTTGCGGTAGAGGCGGAAGAGTCCGGTATCGCGGACGCGGAAGGCTCCGGGGAGATCGGTGTTCGGGAACCAAGTGCGCATGTCGTCGCTGGGAACGAGGTATCCCGCGGAGAATTTGTCCCAGGGGATGTCGTAGCCGGCGTTCACGCTCTGGCGCGGGCTGAATCCGTCTTCTCCGCTCACGATCTCATAGGCGAAGAGGGAGCGGAAGTCGTCGGTGTCGTCCGCGGCGGGATCGACATGGACGCGCACGGTGTCCGCGTTGATGAACTGGTCGAGGAGATATCCCAGGATGGGGTTGTCGGTGGGGTCTTTCTCACTGCAGGCAGTGAGGGTTAGGAACAAAAGCAGGGCGAGGCCCAGCCAGGTCAGCTTCTTCATTTTTCCTCCAGAAAGCTGCAGAAGAGGGGAGATTTGTTCTCCCGCCTTTCCAAGTGGGAGGCAGAACGGTTTCCCGCGCTACCCTGTCGGTGTCGGCTCATGCCGGTAGCGGTTTAGAGGCAGACACTCGGCGTGAGTTCCTTTCTGGGGGAAAAGGCTATGATGTCAAGCGAAATCGGAGTTCAGCGGATGAGCAGCAGCTTTCTGGCGGAGAAGCGGGAGCCGTTTTGCAGCCGCGCGAAATACATCCCGGAGGGCAGGGGGTTGCCCCGGTCGTCGCGCCCGTCCCAGACGACGCTGTGCGTTCCGCTGGCGAGGGAGGAATCGAGCAGGGTGGCGACCCGGCGTCCCCGGAGGTCGTAGATGCTGAGATTGAACCTGTCCCCCGCCTTTGCCACGCTGAAGTCCAGAGTGGCGGAACTGCTGAAGGGATTTGGGCGGACGGCATCGATGAGGAATGCCGGCGGGGCGGTCTGCAGATCATCCTCAACGGAGGTGTTTGCCAGAACCATCGCAACAAAGACGTCGGCTCCACCGGCATTGGCGGGGGTGATGTCGTCAAAGCCTGCGTTTTGGCTGAAGCTTCCGGTCAGATAGAGCGACGCGCCCTGGGAGGCAAGGCCGTTGCAATAGTCGTTCCCTGCTCCGCCTGCCTGAAGCGGGGAAGCCCAGTCGCCTTCGGGGTTGATCTTCGCCAGAAAGGCGTCGAACTGGCCGAGGCTGATCAGGGATTGTTCCCCGAATACGGCGGTGCCGCGGAAATATCCGCCCACATAGAGGTTGCCGAGGTTGTCGGGGCAGATGTCCCCGGCGATGATGTAATCGTATCCTCCGGCCTTGTTTGCCCATTCCCATTCGTTGCCCGTGCCGATCTTGGCGACGAAGATGTCCGATACGGCGCCGGTGATGGATTCAAGAAAGTGAATCCCGAAGGCTGCCGAGGAACGATAGACGCCAACGACATAGACGTCCGTGTCGCCGGTCGCGTAGATCTTGTGGCCCCAGTCCTCGAACTCTCCTCCTGCCTGGCGAATCCAGAGCCAGTCACCGGAGGAGTTCAGCTTGGCGGCGAAGATGTCGTGGTAGCCGACGCTTTCCAGGCCGACTGTGCCAAAATTGCCCACTCCGGAAAAGCTTCCGGTCACATAGACGTTCGCCGACGCGTCCACATTGATGCCAATGCCGTAGTCGCTTTGGAAGCCGCCGGCGTGCTTGCACCACTGCCAGGTTCCGGCGGGATCGATCTTGGCGACGATTGCGTCCACGTCTCCCCAACTGGATACCTGAATGCTGCCGAAATAGGCGTTGTCCCAGACGGATCCGGTGAGGTAAGCGTTTCCGGCGGCGTCGCAGGCGATGTCCCTCGCCTCGTCGTAGCTGCTGCCTCCGGCGTTGACCGCCCAGAGCCAGTTGCCGCTGGAATCAAGCTTGGCGACATAGATGTCATAGTCACCAGCGCTGGTCAGGGAGGTTGAGCCAAAGAAAGCCGAGTAGTAGAAGCTTCCGGTGATGAAGACGTTTCCCGAGGGATCGGCAGCGATGGAGTTGATGTATTCCGCGTCAGCACTACCGCAACTTTTTGCCCAGACCCAGTTCAGGGCGGAGTCCATTTTGGCGACGAAGATGTCCGTATCCCCCTGGCTGTGGAGAACCGTGTCCCCAAAAACAAGCGAATCGGCGAAGGTTCCCGCAATGTAGCTGAATCCGTCTCCGTGGACTGCGATTGAGATGCCGGCTTCATTGTTGGGCGTTCCCGCCGTCTGCACCCATTGCCAGGTTTCGGTTTGGGCAAAGAGACCCCCGCCCAGCGCCGCGAGGCAAGCAATTATGTATATCAAGCGTTTCGCTGTCATTGATCCTCCAGATATCGCTCTGTGGCACAAAAAGGCAATATCGCCCGATTGAGGGCCTTTGTCAAGTAAATTCTGGACTTATCGCCCCTGGAGCGCTGAAATCCGGAGACACGTCACGCGGCAAAGATGGCAAGTTGCATCTATACTTGCCGGGGAATTGAATCTCCACCGCGGAGACTGTGAGTGCCTGACGAGGAGAGAAATCAGCGATGCTTCCGAACGCAAAAAAGCGCCGGTTGTGAAGTCCGGCGCTTTGACTGAGTTAGGGGTATCTTATTCTTTTTTCTCGAAAAACATCGGCTCCACGGCGTCTTTGGAGGGATAGGTGTAGCAGAACTTCTCCGTCACCTTATAGTAGATCATGGGGCTTGGGATGGGGCTGACGGCATAGGTTCCGGCGTTGACGTTGGTCGCGACTGCCGTGGAGTAACTGCCGTAGGGATTTGTGTCGCTATAGATGTTGTAGCGCATGGCAGTGTTTTGCGTCCAGGACAGGACGACGCGGTTGTTCGCGGTATCGATCTGGATGGACACGGCGGGCTGCACCGGGGGAGTTGCCGCGGCGACGCTTAAGCTGTAGTTTCCCGCCCTGTTGTCCCAACCGCCGATAACGATATACCAGGTTCCCGCCGGGACGTAGCTGCATCCGCTGTTAACGTAGGAAACAGCGGAAGGATGGTAATCATCATTGAGCAGGTAAACATCTGTCGGATTCGTTCCAGGCGAAGCCACCAGGGCTAACGCGGTGTCATAGCTTGACCCGAGCAGGTCGATGCTCAGCAAGGTAGGCTGGCTCAGGGTCAATTGATAGACAACATCCTGTGATGATCCCAGCGTGGTTGTTCCATTATAGAATCCGGTGATCGGGTTCAGCAGATTCACCAGGCCGCTGACGTCTCCGTAGGGGCCGTAGTTATGGTTGTAATGCGTGGTGGTATATGAATCCGTGAAGGGCAGTGAACCTATCGGGATGGGATTGGCGACAGTGTCCCCCAGCAGGTATGTGGTGCCCAGCAGGAAGGCGTAACCGGTTCCCGTGGTTCCCGACATCACCAGGAAGTTTTCGTAGTCTGTCGCCAGATGGCTCACTCCGACTCCCGGGGCTGTGACCCTGATGATAAAAGCGTAGTTCGTCCATGGGGGGATGATCACCGAAGCCGGCAGGGGCGTGACTCCGTTCTGCTCATAGAGGGTGTAGGTCCAGCTTCCCGTGGGGCTGGGCATGGAAATGAAGTAGGTGTCCGGCTGGGCTCCCTTGTTTTTGACCTTGACCAGATAATCCACGCTCTGCCCAGCCAGAACGTAGCCATCCGGAGGCACGCTGACCCCGAAGTCGAACTGGGGGCTTTCCTGCACCGTTACGTTATCCACCAGCCAGCCATAGCGCTGCACGGAACTGTCGGATTTGAGCCGGAAGCGCAGCATCACGCTGGGCTGCCCCAGATAGGCGCGGAGATCGAACACCTCGGTTTTCCACCAGCTGTTGTCTGGAGTGGTCCCTCCCCAATCGGGGTATGATGATTCCATGAAGCAAGGACCTTCGGGGTTGTTGAAGGTGGGAGGCACATAGTTGCCGTCGCCCACGTATTCATGCGGCAGTAAATGCGTCCAGGACATCCCGTTGTCCAGGGACGTCTCAACATAGCAGTGGTCCCAATTGTTCTCAGTTTTGGCGATTTGGTCAAACCTGAGCAAGGGGAAACTGGCGGTTATAAGGGAGAAGGGGTTCGTAGTGACCAGGATATCGGTATTGCTTGCCTGATAGGCGCACCAGGCGGATTGGATGCCCTGGGAGAAGAGGGTGGTATCCAGCGCCCAAGGTATGCTTCCGGCAGGATCGCTGATCATATTCACAAACCCCGCCTCGAAACCCTCAAACCATGGATAGGGCAGCATGGGAGTCCCCTGGGTGGTGAAGTTGCCGGGACCCGACCACGCGCTGTAGACATTAACGGATGGATAGTAGGAACGGACATACCAGTCATAGGGCGTGCCCTGGTTCAGACCCTGCAAGTTGAAAGGATGGTTTGGCAGCAAGGGAAGATAGGTCCCGGTTCCGACTGTGAAGCCGGGAGGCCCGAACTCCAGATCCCAAGCCGTGGCGGAGCCGGCTTCCGTCCAATCCAGCCAGGCATCGGTGAAGTTCACCGTCGGAGCCCACAAGCCTACTGGCGCGGGAGGAGCGAGAGTGGTCACGGTCGGGGAGATCGCAGGATTGGAGTTGCCCGCCCCGTTGAAGGCCGTCACGCGGTAGATATAGCTCTGCATGGGCATCAGGCCTACATCCAGGAAGGCCGTGGCATTTGGACCCACGGTTCCGCGGTAGTACCAGCTAAGGTCCGTCACCAGCTTGCAGTCTATGTTGAAGCCGGACTCGTTGTTGGAGTTGTCCGTCCAGGTTAATTGGACCTGATCGTATGCCAACGCCGTGGCATTGGCGTTCGAGGGATCGGCGGGAACGGATTGGGAGCCGGAATAGTTCTGCAGCGTCTGGATCGTGGTCAGATTGCTATAGGACCTTGACGCGGGCGTGAAAGCATAGCCTGCCAGAGTTGGCGTGGCAGTTCCGCTGTAGCCTTGGGATAGCGTGATGCTGTAGAACCCGTTGGCGTCCGTTAAAACCGTGCCCGCGCCGCTGAAGCTGACGCTGACGTTGCTCAGGGGATTGGAGGAAGCGTCGGTTATGGTGCCGGATACGCTGACGCCAGGAAAGATGTTGTAATACGCCCATTGAAAGTAGCTGAAATCGGTTCCAGAGACCGGGACGATCCCGTTGAGGGGATAGTATCCGTCATAGTAGCCGCCCCAGCCGAAGTTGAAGTGGAAGCCTGTGGGGGAGCTATTGTTATAGCCGTCCATCACGAAACTGTGCCCGGTGGTGTTGCTGGCATTGTAACCCTGATACACGATCGGCCTGCCAAGGTTCAAGTCGCTCTTCATCATCGTATCCCAGATCGTGTCGCTATAAAGATAGCGCCATTGCCATTGCGCCGCCGGATCGTAGCTGAAGTACTTTTCCATGGCGTCGTTGGTGAACACCAGGGCAGCCGAGGCGGCAGAACCATAGTCCATATCCACCGCTACGCCGCAGTGATAGATCAGAGTACAGATGTCATAATCCGCCGTGGAGATGGAGTTCGGCATGGAAGCCCAATTGTGAGGGACATTAAGATTCGCCGAGATGGTGCCGTAGTTTGGCAGATAGGTCGATCCGTCCTGATAGCTGTGGGACCCGATCCCATAACTGGGCCAGTTCCATTTTTTCATCACCTGCGCCATGGCGGTCGCCACGCAGCCCGCGTAAGCAGTGATGCCTCCGGAGGAGGGGCAGTAGCTGTTGTAGGGGTTGTTCTGGTTCCAGATCGTGCTGCAGAGGGGAGAAACCGCGCGTCCGGATTCATTCTGGGGCAGCCTTTCCTCCAGAATCTCGTCCCAAAAAGGCCTTGTCTCGCTGTTCGCATAGCTTCCGGCAATCGCTTCCGCGATCTGCTCCTCATACGTTCCCATCCAGTATTCCACCGCCGGACAGGTGATGGGATATTCAAAAATCCCCGTCTCGCTATAGCCCAGAATGGGCATGGCGCTGTCGTCCGCCGCCACAAGCACCCAGCCGCCATCCCTGGCGGACAGGATGTAGTAGAGGATTATGCCGTTCTTCCCTACCCCAACAGACGATGCGATTTCCTTGGACTCCGCGCCGGAACAGGCGTTCTGCAGCCATTTTTGCCCAATTTCAACCGCCATGGCCTCTCCGACCGGCTCCGCGGCAAGAAAGGCAAAACAAAGTAAAACCAAGCTAAATGTCAGACATAGCTTTTTCATGGTCTCCTCCTCATATCGGATAACCTGTAAAAAAACCTTGCGAGTATTCTTGCATGGCCCGTGAGAATGGTCATCGGCAAGGGATGATTCTCTCAGGGGCATGGTTCACGCTTATGAAAGCAGGGACACGCCTATGCTCTTTGCTTGTCTTCAATATGATGAATTGTAATGAATCGTGTCAAGCATTTTACGCCAGTTTAAAGCATCAGCCTGTGAAACCGTGGCTTTTCTTCCACACTTCAACCCGAATATCCCCCCATAGGAGAGCCTCCGCCCAGAATAGGCGTCAATCCGCTGTCCCCGTCAAAGCGATCCCTTGCCCAAAAATCCCCTCTCACATAAAACTTGACAGGATTGGGATTACTCCGAGATTGTGATTCACTTAACGATTACCAGAGGTGTGAGATGAAGACTCTGAAATGCATATTGTTGCTAACGCTTGTCCTGTTCGCCCTATCCTGCAAGGAAAAGCCCACCGAGTTGCTTCAGATAGACGATCCGATCTTCAATCCGGATCCCGCGCTGGGACCCTATTACGCAGGCCAGGCAGTGACCCTCACCTGTCCGGAATTTGGCGCGACAATCCGCTATACCGTGGACGGCACGGACCCCACGGAACAATCTCCCGCCTACTCTTCACCCCTGATCATCCCCAACATCTTCCCCAGCGGCGCCACCACCGCGACAATCAAAGCCCGCGCCTGGAAAACAGGATTCGGCCCCAGCAACGTGATCTCCGCCACCTATACCGTGACCTTCTTCAACACCGTCGCCACACCGCACTTTTCCCCGCTGGCGGGAGACATCCTGACCTCCACTTCGATCACCATCCTTTGCTCAACCCTCAACGCAGAGGTACACTACACCCTCGACGGAACCGATCCTGACCAGAGCTCTCCGCTCTTCACCACCCCCTTCACCCTCCCCCAGGCAGGCACCGTGACGGTCAAAGCCATCGCCTACCGCCCGAACTGGAACACCAGCGAGATCGGATCCGCAACCTACATCGTGACAGAGGGATAATCCCCCTACAGAAACCCTTTCCAGCCTTACTTGCACGCCAGTATCCACGCGGTGGCCTCCCGGTCGCCAAGCGCGTTGCGACCGCGTGGACAGCAGATTAGCGCCAATCCAGAAACATTGGCGGGGCGGTGCGCGCGAAAGGAACCAGCGGGGTTTTGGCAAGCCTCGCGATTGGCTCTTTCTACTTCAATTTCATGACCTCACCGCCTTCTTCCGGGAACTTCCGCGGAGGCGATCACGCGGTAAAATCTGTGGTTCCCCGCTGGCGCTAAGCAGTGCCAGGATATCCGGCTGCGGGGGTCAGTCTGGCATCCATCCGGGCAGTCCGCCGCGGAGAGGGACGCCGCAGCGGGAGCATCCGCCCGCGCGAAGGTGCCCTGGGAGGTGATGTCCTCATAGTCCCCCTCGGGAGCGTCTGAGGCGAAAACAAGATAGGATGTGGCGCCGGAGGATTCGTCCCAAGTGAGGGTGAGAATTCCTTCCTCTATCTGCAGGAGGAGGTTTTGCGGAATCTGCAGGTCCGCTTCCCCGATATGGAACAGCAAGGGGGAGAGCGGATTGCCAAGTACCTGGTTGTTCATAAAGGGCAGGGTCTCCGCGGCGGTGAAAACCTCTCCCGTATCAGCCAGCCAGACCTTGTAGGCAAGGGTTTGGTTTGGCGCATTGGAATACTGGGTGAGGAAATAGACATACTTGTCCACCACCCAGACCGGAGCGGCGACGCCGCGGCATTCGCTGCCGTAAAACGCTCCCAGCAGGGAGTTTGGTGAGGCAAGGGGAACGTCCTCCACATAGACCGCGGCAGTGACGTTGGAAGTGAATTCGTAATCCAGCGGATTGACGCTCCAGCCTTCCGGGGAGCGGAGCTCGGCAAGCAGTTGGGCATAGGGGTCAAGCTGTTCGCCGCGGGGGATTTCGTAGTCCGGATAACAGAAGCTTCCGCTGGCGGCGGTTTTGAGCATATAGCCCTTGCCCGGATCCATGAAAAGCATGGAGCCGAACCAGCCGTAGCCCGCAAGGTATTGGGCATAGGCGCTTTGGCTCTTGATGATGTCGCCCGTGGAAGGATTGGAAATCCCCGCCAGGGCTTCGCCCACGCCGATGCTAACGTGGGGCAGATAACCGATCCAGTTCCAGCCGCTGCCGTAGGAGATGGGAGCGGAGGCAGGGTCTTCGAGCAGGCCGGTGAAGTTGAGGTCTCCCGGCTGGGCAAGCTTGAGCTTGAAGCTTTCCGCGGTGGAGAGGCTTTGCAGACCTCCCACCCAGCCGAGGGAAGGAACATACTGGGCGTAGTCGGTCTGGTTCTTGACGATGTCGTTGGCGGAGGGGCTGAGGCTGTCAAGCAGGTCGTTGACCGCCATGGAAGAGGCGTTTTCCAGATTTACGGAAAGCCAGTTCCATCCGGCGCGGCAGGCTGTCGAGCCATAGAGTTCCGGGTTCACGTGAACGGTGACGGGGTTAAGGGGAGTGCCGTAAACCATTCCCGCGGAGAAGAGGAATTGCTCCTGGATGCCGAAATGCTCCTTGTTCTCGGAGGAATCCCAGACGCGGAAATGCAGTTCCCCCCCCTCGTCAAGGTCGCTGAAGACGGTGAGGAAGAAGTGGAAGCTGCCGGGGGCGTAGGGAACTTCGACCAGCGCCGCCGCGCCGCGGCAGAGATAGCCGCGGGTGTCCGGGTCGTAGATAAAAGCGCCGATCACGTCGTTGGGATCGGTGGACAACTCTCCCTCCATGTGGATCCGGCCGGTGATGGTCATGGAGAAATCGAAGTTGGAAAGGGGAGCGCTTGCCCAGGCGGGGGGATTGGAGAGCACGCTGATCTCAAACAGCAGAGGCTCGCGCCCGAGGGCGGGGATGTCCGCGTAGACGGTGTCCCGGAAAACGCCAAAGCCGAGTTGGCTGCTGATGTTGAAGACGATGTCTTGAGACTCCAGGGGCAGCAAACTGCCGGAAAGGGGTTGCGCGGTCAGCCAGGGAGGCAATCCCGTGATGGAGAAGCTGGAATACTGTCCGCCGGAGTTGCAAAGCTGGGCGTTCACGCTGAGCGGTTCGCCCAGAGCCTTGATCAGCGATATCTTGGGTTGCGACCAATATACGGGGTTGGCATTGACGAAGAATTCCCAGGCGACAGGCTCGGATTGCGGGTTGCCGAACATGTCCTTTAATCCCTGCACGGAGACCTGCAGGATTTCGTTTTCCAGCCAGTAGTTGGCGATCGCGGGAACGATGGCGACGCCGGAACCGCTCACCTGGACATCCGCGTCCACGGGAATTCCGGTGGAGAGCACGTTCAATGCCACGCAGCCAGGCTGGACGGAGTTGGGATCGATGCTCTCGGTGAAAGAAAGGGAGATCAGGTCGCCGGGCTGCAGGATGCCGTCTGCCGGCTGGGGCAAGCCCCATAAAGCGGGCGGCGAAGTATCCTTGATGCCGTTCAGCGCGGGAGAGTAGTAGTTGTTTTGGATATTGTCGGTGGTTCCGGCGCGGATCTGCCAGGGACCGTCGGCAAGGCCGGAGACGTCCCAGGCGAGTTCGATGTAGCGCGGATGGGCGAGCAGGCTGTCCCGCGGGATCTCCAGCGCGGGCAGCCAGTCCGCGGAAGACGGCCGCTTGTATTGGAGCAGCAGGGAGTTGAAGCCGGGTTTGGAGAGGTCATAGCCTGAGAGCATAACCCCCAGTTGGCCGTTTGAGGCCTGGTTGACGATCCAGCCTTCCTCCGGAGCAGCGATCTCCACGCGGCTGTAGGGCGGCTCCCAATAGACATTGAAGGACCGGGTGACCCAAAAATCATGGCCATCAGGACCGTCGTGGCCGCGGTCGCCTTCGGCAAAAAATTCCAAAGTGAGTCCTTCATATTCATAGGCAACGGGTCCCTGGGCGACCGTCATCACTGCCTGCACCTGCTGGCCGGGAGGAACGTCGAAAACCATGCGGTCCACCACCGGCAGCCCGTTGATCAGGATCACGGCTCCGCCGGGATTGGTTTCGTGCTTGAGGGTGAGGAAATAGCGGCGGTATTCGCCTGTCTGGGAGGTATTGCCCAGATTGAGCAAAAAGGCTGCCGTTTCGCCTTCCTGCAAGCCGCTGGCACTGTAGGTATTGGCGGAGAAACTGACTCCGTCCCGGGGGAGGGTATTGGCTTCCCAGCGGTTGGAGGAAGCGCCTGCCAGCAGATCGAAGACGGGCGTGCCGTATACGGGGTCTCTTTTGATGTCCAGCGTGAAATAATCGGGCTGGAAGTTCAGATAGCTGATTTCGTCGTCGTCCGCAAGCTCGTAACTTATGGAAGTTTCGGTGGCATAAACGCCAGTCTCGGAATGCCCGGTGGTCACTGCCGCTTCGAAAGTGAAGCCTCCGCTACCTCCAATGCCATTGACCACCGCGCCGATCTCCATGCCGAAAGACTCGCTAACCTCCTGCTGGAAAAGAAATGTGTGGCTGTCGCTGCTGGAGGAGGTTTCCTCATACAGGTATCCCGCGCCGGCGTTGAAAGACACATTGGAGGGATGATTGCCGTTTGGCTGGGCAGCGGCGATATTGGCGCTGTTCATATCCACATAACTCTGCCACATGGCGGCGGAAGTGCTGTCTCCGATGGCGATCAGGTTGGGGATCACGTTGTTGAGGATCTGTGCCTCCGTGTACATGTAAACGGTGTCGAAACCATCGGGGACCACCATCACGTTGTCCTGCAGAATCACGGCCTGGGTGGTATCGTTCCAAACCACTTCCCGGGTGAGTCCCCAGATCAAGTTCAGGGCTCCGCCGATATAGAGGTCTGATTCCCTCCCTATAAGCTGGTTGAGAGCGGTGGTTTTGTATTCCTCCGTGGTGGTGAAGGTGAAGGAAAACTCATCGGCGGTGGTCTGCACCTTGCGGCAGGAATAGCCGAAATCGAGATCGAAGATGAAATCGAACACCGTCTGGACCGAGAACATGAAGCCAACTTCGGTGGTGATGTCAGGCCCCAGGTGTACGCTCACCTGCGCTCCGTCCTCGCGGACGCTGCTGTAGGACATGCTGAGGGCGGTGCTGTGGCTGCTGGATTGCTTGAAAGAAGCATAGCTGGCGTCTCCGGGGGGATCGTGGAGGATCAGGAAAGGTATCTCCGGAGAGGTGGTGGCGTAGGTGCTTTCCGTGGGACGCGCCC
>CAZKAA010000076.1:0-11800 GCA_964550575.1 uncultured Candidatus Cloacimonadota bacterium | reverse complement strand
GAGATAATGAGCGGTGACTGGAGTTCAGACGTGTGCTCTTCCGATCTCTTCGCTGTCATGCCAGGCAAGATGGGCCAGAGTTTTTCTGTTGATTTCGATGTTGGCTTTGTGCAGGCCGTTGATGAATCGGCTGTAGGACATGTCGTTGATCCTGCAGGCGGCATTGATGCGGGTGATCCAAAGGCTGCGGAACTGCCTCTTTTTAAGTTTGCGGTGGGCAAACGAAAACGCCAGGCCGCGCTCCACGGTCTGTCTGGCAACCCTATAAGTCTTGCTGCGGCGGCCAAAATAGCCTCTGGCGGCAAGCATGTATTTCTTTCTTCTGCGATGTGCTGCTACGTTATTTGTTGCTCTTGGCATGATACTCTCCCTTTTACATTCCCAGCATACGGTTGATGCGCTTCTCGTCGGATTTGCGGACGATGGCGCTGGTGCGCAGATTGCGTTTCAGTTTTGGGGACTTCTTGGTTTTGATGTGGGCGCTTTTGGCGTGATGACGCACAATCTTGCCCGAGCCGGTAACCTTAAACCGCTTGGAGGCGGATCGGTTTGTCTTGATTTTGGGCATTTTTATCTCCTTGTATGATAAATCTCTGTTGAATGCCGGTGGCGGTCAATCCTTGGTTGTTTCGGGTTTCGCGTTTTTTACCGCCTTTCCGGCTTCTAGCTGCGGTGAAGGTTCGCTCATTTCAGGGTTGGCAGCTTCTGGAGTTTCCGTTTTGCTCAGTTTTTCCAGAATGCGGTCGATGTCCTTTTTAGGTGTCATGATGATGGAAAGCAGGTTTCTTTCGGCGACGGGGTCTGAGTCGGCATCAGCGAGATAAGCGAGATCCGCTTTGAGGCGGTCCAGGACATTGACTCCGAGTTCCTTATGGGCCATTTGGCGACCCCTGAAGCGCACGGTGAACTTGACCTTGTTGTGCTGCTTGAAGAACTTGATCGCGTTGTTTTTCTTGAAGTTGTAGTCATGGTCTTCGGTATTGGGGCCGAACTTGATCTCCTTGATTTCCACTTCATGCTGCTTCTTGCGGGCTTCTTTGGCTTTCTTTTCTTTCTGGAAGTAGTATTTGCTGAAGTCGAGGATTCTGCAGACCGGGGGGTCAACATTGGGGGATATCTCCACCAGGTCCAGATTCACTTCTTCTGCTTTGCGCAACGCTTCCCGCACTGGGATAACACCGATCTGCTTCCCGTCCGCTCCAATGAGCCGGACTTTCAGGGCAGTGATCTGCTCGTTGATACGTTCCTTCGGCACGACCTCTTTGGTGCGAGCCTTTCCACGCTTGATCCGGATTATAAGAACCTCCTTCTTACCGGAAATGAAAAAGGCGGAGATTTCTCCGCCTGCTTCTGGTAATACTTACCATGGTATAATCAATCTTCAAGCCTTACTTGCACGATAGCATAAGGCAGAAGCAGACGCTTCATTTTGGGGACATGTTTTTCGCAACGCCAATCTTGTCAATAACTTTATTGGGCTTTACCCGGATGCAGGAGCTAGCTCGCACCGCAAAGCGCAGGGGACTGTCAATTCACCGGATATTCCA
The DNA here is from genome assembly GCA_964550575.1 of uncultured Candidatus Cloacimonadota bacterium. Taxonomy (GTDB): domain Bacteria; phylum Cloacimonadota; class Cloacimonadia; order Cloacimonadales; family Cloacimonadaceae; genus Syntrophosphaera. The sequence continues at coordinate 10,253 of CAZKAA010000076.1, read as the reverse complement.
GGTTTACAAGATCGTCGAAATCAGCCAAACGCCACTGCCAGTTGCCCAAAGCCGTGCCCGGAATGTTCATCCTCGCCTCAGCCCCCAAACCAAGCAGATCCTGAACGGGGATGATTACGTTCCGGCATCCGGAGGCCTGGGCTATGATCGCCAAAATTTTGTGGACGGAATCCCCGATTTCCGCGTCACCCTCCAAGCCGATGCCAGAAAACAGGGTTTTGCGCTTATTGATAAAAGCTTTGAGGTTTTCCCGGCTCGGGGATTCTTCCGCAAGCTCGGAGTACCATTCGCGCACAGGCGGATTGTCGTGGGTTCCAGTATAGATAAACCTTTCGGGCGGATATGCTTCAACATCCGGTATGCCGTCCTCAAAGCAGAACTGCAGGATGATCATGCCCGGAAAGCCGTATCTGTCGCGGTATGCGCAGACATCATCGGTCAGAATGCCCAGATCCTCTGCAATGAAAAACTCCCGCGGATACTCTTTGTCCAACGCGGCTAAGAACTCCTCCGGCACAGCGCTGATCCACTTTCCATCCATTCCGTTTTCCGGCAGTTCCGGCTGTCCCGTCTGCGGGTCCGGCGGGCAATCTACAGACCAGTAGTTCACGTATCCGATGAAGTGGTCCAGGCGCAGCTTGTCCAGATATGTCTCCGCGTGGCCGATCCTGTCCAGGAAAAGGCGAAAACCGCTATCGCGCAGCGCGTTCCAAAGATAAAGGGGATTTCCCCACAGTTGACCGGTTTCGCTGAAAGCGTCCGGCGGAACTCCCGCTACCCGCAGCCGGTTTCCGTTTTCGTCCAGATCAAATAGTTCCTGATTTGCCCAAACTTCCGCGCTGTGATAGGAAAGATAGATCGGCATGTCTCCGATCAGCCGCAGACCCTGGGAACCCACGTAATCTTTGAGCCGGTGCAATTGCTCGCTGGCGAGGGCTTGCGTTCCGGCTGCCTGCAGTATCATCTTGCCGTGGCTGCTGAACAGGCTTTCGTAAAGCTCCGCCGTGTATTTCCGGTGTTCCGGGCGGAACAGGCGCCAGTCGCAGTCACCGTACAGCTTGCATAATGTAATATATGCAAGATATGGCTTTAGATATAATGCGTTGCTTTGAATATAATCATATATCTCAATATCGGATAGATAATTATTAACCGCCAAGGCAAGCAATTCGTCCTTTTTGGCATACACCGAGTCGTAGGGAACCTGCCCGCTGCGGGGCAACTTGGCGTTTTTCAGGTCGGGCAGATCGATCAGGCCGTCTTCATAGAGCAGGTCCGGGCTGATCAGGTATGGGTTCAGCGCGAACGCGGAAAGCGGATTGTAGGGCGAGTTTCCATATCCCGTCTGGTACAGCGGAAGGATCTGCCAATACTGGTATCCGTTCTCCACCAGATAGTCAACGAACTGATACGCCGCGGGGCCAAAGTCCCCGATCCCGAAATCCGTCGGCAGCGACGTCACGTGCAGCAGCAAGCCCTTGTTTTTCATCAGGGTTTCAGGATTTCCGCGAGGCATGCGGTTAACAGGACGGAATCGCTACCCATGCTGGTTTTGAACTGCGAGTCGGTGTCCAGCAGCTTTTTCAGGATCATTTCCGTTTGGGACAGGCCGTAGTTTTGGGCAAAGCTCACGAACTCCTGCCGTTGGCCGGGATAGAGGTCCGGCAGGTTTTTGCTGATGATCTCGGAGTTGCTGATGTGATGCTTCTTCATCAGCAGGATGCTGTATAGATTGAGGTAAAACTTATTGATTTGAAAGAGTATCTGCAAGCCTGCCCAGTCCGCGCTAAGCATCCCGTCCATCAGCGCCAGCGCTTCCTTGAGCTGCTTTCTGCCCAAAAACCTGAAAAAGTCGCTGATCGTGCCGGTGCGAGTCGTTCCGATGCTTTTCAGCACGTCCTGTTCCGTGATCTGGGTTCTACCGCCCGTCATCAGCGCCAGCTTCTGCAGTTCATTGTTGGCGTCCGCGTAGTCAAGTTCGACCTTGTTGATAAACTGGTCCCGGGCTTGCCTGCTCATGGTTTTGCCAATGCCCTTCAAACTGCGGTCAAGCCAGTTAACCATCTCGCCACTGAATCTGGGTGAAGCGCAGACAACGCTCTGGCAGCTTGCCTTGATCTTTTTCCAGGCGCTGAGACGTCCGTCTGTTTTGCCTTCCGCGAAGATAACGAGGGTCTGCTGGTCGGAGGGGGAGTCGAAATACCGCTCCAGGCACTCCAGTTTGTCTTTCGTCATCAGTTCGGCGTTGCGCAGGAGGATCAGCTTGGAGCTTGAAAATATGGAATAGGTGTCCAGCAGGTCGTTGAGCTGGTCTGCCTTGATCTCATCGCCGTATGCGATCACCAGGTCTGCTCCCACCGCTTCCCTGATCCTGGCGCGGATTGCGGCGACGGCGATATCCGTGAGATATGGATCGCCTCCGGAGACAAGGAAGTTGTCCCCCAGGCTGATGTTGTGCCTTTCCAGATCCCAGGCGCCGAGTTCCGCCATCATTTGCCCCAAAGCAGCAGGACCAGGCTGATCAGCGCGATCGCCCAGCAGTAGTAGGAAAAGTATCTGAGTCGAGCTTTTTCGATCAGGTTGATGAGCAGCGCGATCACCGCGTATCCGACCGCAAAGGAGGCAAGAAATCCACCAATCAACGCCCCCAGCTCAGCTCCCGAGACCTTTTGCAGGTCGCCGATCGCGGTCAAGCCGGCTCCCAGGATCGCGGGGATGCTTAGCAGGAAAGAATACTCCGCCGCGTCCCTGCGCTTCACGCCCGCCAGCAGGGATGCCGCGATGGTCGAGCCGGAACGCGAAATTCCCGGGATGATCGCGATACCCTGCGCCAGACCGACAATCCCGCTTCTGATCAACCCCATCTGAGAGGAAGGTATGCCGCCGGATCGCGCCAGATCAGACGCATACACGACGGCTCCCGTGACGATCAGCATGAACGCCACCACGACAGGCTTTGAGAACAGCGACTCGAAGAAATCGCCGCCCAGAACGTAGATCAGGCCCGTGACCGCGGTCGAAAAAGCCAGATACAGGACCAAAGTCCTGTTATGCCTGTTCTTTTGATTGTTGATGGTGCTTTTCCAACTGAACAGCGAGACGAACAAATCCCATAGCTTTCGGCGGAAAAAGACAAGCACGGCAAGCGCTGTCCCCAGATGCAGGCAGATTTCGAACATCGTGTTCTGGTCGAGCTTGACACCCATGAAATGCTGCGCCAGCACCAGATGCCCGGAACTGCTGACCGGCAAGAACTCAGTCAGGCCCTGGATGATGCCCAATATCAAGGCTCTCCAAAAGCTCATGGCGCCGCCTTTTCCCCCGCTGGTGCTTCAGAATTCCGGCTGGGGAGGATTCTGGATGAGTCTTTCAGTTCGCCGATCAATATCCACGCGAACAGCGCGACCACCGCCGCGATCATGACCGTGCGCGCGGTCGGGGGGATCCCTTTGGATTTGCTGTTCCAGCCACTTTTTACTTTGCGCTTTCTTTTGCCCTCGGCATGCGGCTTTGCTGATTTTTGCTTTGTCATAGGCTTTCGTCCGTGATGTTAGGTTGCGGCTTGAAGCGGCCGGAAAAATGATTGACCAGGGTCACGATGGGGGAGAAGAGGAGGTTTGAGAGCATGAACGCCGCCGCCATCACAAAGATGTCGTAGAGCAGCGCCCAGATCGTCGTGGGAGCCAGCATCTCCAGCTTGGGCGCGATGCCGAACCTCTCCACCAGCATGAACAGCAGATTCATGATCAGCAGGTTGTAGATGAAGCATCCGACGAAGATCATGGATATGAGGACGGAGGCATGGAGAAGAAAAGCCTTTGGGTCCTTGCGGAATTGCCGCCCGACCTTCAGGTATGCCTTGTCCATATTGTCCCCGCGGTTCCGGTAGGGCTCCGTCCACACGTTTTTCAGCATGTAGAACAGGATCAGGACCACGCTGTAGGCCTGGATGATGATCGGATAGATCGCCTTCAGCGGAACCCGGATATTGTAGTAGTATCTCAAAAACGATGCCAGCGCGAAGATGATCACCGCCCCCATGACCGTCAGCAGCAGGATTCTGTGAAGTTCGATCACCATCTTCCAAAAAGACCTGCGATCCGCCGCGGAGCTTGCCGCCCCGTCTTTCAGGATGGCGCTGGAGTTCTTGACGATCAGGAACATCATATACAGAAACAGCAGGCAGAAAATCGCGAGGGGAAAGAAATGCTTGTGGATGGTCAGCAGCCCGGTCACGGAATAGAGCAGGCTTTCGCTGCGCACCCACCAAAGCAGGGTCCAGGGATAGAGGAATACCTGCACTCCGTTGAAATCGCCGAAGAGGAACTTGAATATGCTGTGGATCGCTTTATGCAAAGAGATCATAACCTGCCAATCGTGAATATGTATTTGAATAGAAACTCCTCAGGCGGAGGCTTGTTTTTGTCAACATCTATGTTCCTGCGTCCATGATTGGCATTCCCACCGGCAGGCCTACCGGCTGGCAATACTGATGATTTTATTGCGGGACTTTTTTCCTTTGGGACATGACGCAGTCCCTCGTACTCAAGCTAAATCCCTTCTTTTACCGAAAGCTGATCCTGATCCGCCCCTGTTTGTTCCCTTGGTGCGACCAAGGATAGAAAAAGGAGCCAAGCAGGACAGGTATAAGCGAATCAGGACTTGGCGCGGGTCGGTTAGAGATGACAGAGGGGCTTGCCGCAAGGATGGCGGGATGCGGCAACAAGCTCCTTATATGAATTCAGTCAACGGTGTATCTCAGCCAGAGTTTGCCTTTTTCCAAACTCTTTACTTCCTCAAGCTGAAGCCTGCTGGGAATGATCTCGGGCCATTTCGGTTCCGGGGAGGCAAACAGCGTGGGGATGTCATAGCCGCCGATCACGAGCGGGCTTAGCAGGATGTTGATCTCATCGAGCAGCGATAACCTTATCAGCGCGCCGCTCAGCCGTCCTCCGGAACTGGTGGCGATCGTCTGCACGCCAAGCTTTGCTTTCACCTTTTCCAGCATCCTGGGCAGATCGACCCGGTTTTGCCCTTCCATCAGGTAGGGGATGCCGCGCTCCCTCAGAAAGGCAAGATACTCCGGTGGCGCGGTCTCAGACGTCAGATGCACCATATAGGTTTCCGGATCGTCGCACTCTGCCGTGTAGCCGTTTCTGAACCTGCCTCTGCCATCGACTACGGAGGTCCAGGTTTTGCGGCCGGGGCGGCGGAGGATCTCTTCCGGCAGGAAATCATCATACAATGCTGCACGATCGCCAACAAAAGCCGGGAGCTCGGCCAACGCGGCGTTTTCCGCCACCACCATGTTGCTCCCCTCCAAAAACATGTCGGGTTTGTGGAGGTCGAAGACCAGCCTGGAAAAACTTTCCCATTCCTGCCTGGAGCAGAGCATGTCGAAGAGCTCCGGCTGCTTGAAGGAATCGAACATGGTGGTGTTCGAGCCCATGGTGATTCTGCCGTCCACCGAGGCGCAGACATACAGCACGACTTTCGGTCTGTTCATTGGTTCCTCCCGGTAATCTGTCCCTGGATCGGGATTCATTACTCATTCTTCTGACTGGAGCAACATGTCAATAATTTCTTCATTCTGGCCGGCACTGAATCCCGGCATCAGCGTTTCAATTAGCACTTAGCAGTTGTAAAGCCAAATATGCATGGTTTTGGGTTGCGGTTCCGCCGGTCAGATGAAAAAATGGGCTCAATGTGACCGTACCCCTAAAAATTGTACCAGTATCAAATGGACATTTCAACGTTAACGCATCCTCAGGCAATAAGCAACGAAGCAGGAACAATGAAAGGAAAACGATTTAGCCCCACTCAGATCATCAAAATACTGAAAGAGCACGAAGCTGGCACAGAAGTGACAGAACTCATCCGCAAGTATGGCATCGCCAGAAACACATTTTACATCTGGAAGAGCAAGTACGGAGGTATGGAAAACAACCAGATCCAGAAGCTGAAGGACTTGGAATCAGAGAATTCGAAGCTGAAGAAGCTTTTGGCGGAAAGATGCCTGGAGATAGAAGCCCTCAAGGATGTACTATCAAAAAAATGGTAGAGCCTCGACAGAAACGTGAAGCTGTCGGGGTGGTGATGACTCACGGACTTAGCGAGCGGCATGCCTGCAGAGTGATAGCCCTAAACCGCAATACGCTGCGATATCAGGCGATAATCAAGCAGGATAATATCGCTATTGAAAAGTTCTTGCGTGAGAAAGTTGTCGCCCCGAGATCACAAAGCTATGGCTTGCCAAGGCTGGTGGCCTTAGTAAGAAAGAAGTTCGGTGAAGTCAATCACAAGCGAGTTGAGCGGATCTACAAAGCCGCCGGACTTCAGTTGTCCAGACGTCCCAAGAAGTATATAAAGCGGGAACCGGTACCGCTGGAGAAAGCAACAGAGCTAAACCAAGTCTGGGCAATGGACTTCATGTCTGACACACTGGAGAATGGCAGAAAGTTCCGAGTCTTCAACCTCATAGATACCTTCAGCAAAGAATGCATCCTCCAGATCATCGACAGTTCACTACAAGGAAGCAGACTTGTCCGAGAGCTGAATCAACTCGCAGAACTGCGAGGACTTCCCAAGGCGATTAAATGCGACAATGGTCCGGAGTTTACCAGCAAAGTCATGCTCAAATGGGCAGACGAAAAGGGAGTTCAGTTAGGTTTCATAGCTAAAGGTAAGCCGACCCAGAACGGCTTTATTGAGAGCTTCAATGGCAAAATGAGGAAGGAATGTCTTGACAGGCATATATTCCGGAATTTGTTTGAAGCAAAGGAAGTTATTATGAATTGGGCTAGTCACTACAATGAAGAACGACCGCATCGGTCTCTGAATTATATGGCTCCCTACGAGTTTATTAATGCCTATAACGTCAAAGCGAATTCACCATTACAAACTGGTCTATAAAATGGGGTACGGTCATGCGCTATGCACAAGGGATGTCCTTATGGCTCTAAAAAGCATCAACCTAACCGGTGAGCAGAAGAAAGTCCTCTTTCTTCCAGCGACAAATCCTATTCAGATCAAGGGCGTGGCTGGCAGTGGAAAAACTACGATAGCCATGTATCGTGCAAAGCATCTTCTGGATACTTACAGCGATTTGTTCCGATAGGCTGAGATCATGATATTTTCATATAACAACAGCCTCACCCAGTATATACAGAGCTTGCTTCCCTATGTGATCGGAGGTTATCAGGAAACCACTGATGTCAGAAAGGCATCAAATAGAGGACTCAAAGTAAAGGTCTCTACCTTCCACAAGTGGTCATACAGCTTTCTGCGTAGCCATGGGGTATTTAATGAATATGCTCAGATGGAAAAATCAGAGCACAACGAAATTATGACTAACGCGATCACTGAAACCCGCAAATCGTTCCAGGGAGCGAGACTCCAGTTAACAGTAGGGGATATATAAATGGCATTAGCATATATTGATAAACTGATCGAGAAGGCAACCAAAAGCCTGGGTAGTTTGTTTAGACTAACCACTGATAGCGCAGTATATCTAAACAATTATCACATTGTTAACACCTACCTCTTCACGCTAGCAAAAATGCAACGAAGGAACTTTTATCTTTCTGTTTATTCTTATAACTCTTTAGATGAGCACTATCTCCCGATTGTTTACGAACTTGCAACAGACTTACTACGAAAGAATAACGAATTGCCTAAGCCTGTCGCAGAGAAACTTCCTATAGGCAGTGTTATAGTAAGTAACAATATTCGAAAGACCCTCGGCAAAGAACACGGGAAATACTATCTCAAGTATCCAATAAAATCAGGATATCGTAAGACATATTATAAAACCTCTGACGATGTGCTTAAGAATTCATATGTAACTGACGACATTCACTGCCCAGACAATGTGAGGGGCAAGAGTTTAGAAGAGTACCACCGATTGGCTGGGGATATATTGGATGTAGACCATTATCCCCCGTCATTGTTTGAACACCGAGCTATAGTGGTATGCAAAACAAGCATCATGCGAGAATTGATTAGAAAACACAACCTCAAGTATTGTTTCCCTCATGCCTATCTTTCCCAGGATGGCAAGACCTACAACGATCTTTCTCATCCCTTGCGGCCAATGATTCTGTTTTGCAGCGATTACGACAATGCCAGGGAATTCATCCTTGGCACACAATCTGGAAATGTTGATATGCTGCTTGTCTTTGGAGACCAGCAAATTACTAAGTACAAATATAGCATCAAAAGAGACCATCGGCAGGGTCTACTAGGAAATTACTTCTTTTTCGCCAGCACACCACTGCAAAGAGACAATGATGTTGCGCTTTGGAACTGGACTGCTAGAGAGGAGCGTTATCTATATGGCATGCACTCAGTAACAATAAAATACGAGACTTATCCTCTTAATAGCGATTTAAAAGAAACAGTTAGCCATTATGAAGAAATGCTTAACTCTGTAAAAGATGAATATGGAGAAGGAGACTGTTTGGTTCCTGTCCATGTTGGATTCCGTGCAATAATGAACCGTAAAATTGGCTTCTCTGGGGACTTCAATATGGAGTTTGGGCAGAGCATCATGGAGAATACAATAGCTGAGCTAGAAAAATACTATTTGAACATTGATGAGGTAACAAAAAAGATAAAATCCTTGGTAGAAAGCTTGGGAGATATCTATAAAACTATTCATGACGGACCTGATTACCTGGATACGTTAGCAGAGTCATATCCTGGGGCACTGAGTTTAGTAGTGCCAAATAGAATGGTGGAGTCTTGGCATAAACATCTGGCTTCCCGCAATATGTCAAATTGCAGTGTAGTACCATTCTGGAGTTTCATCAAATTGCTGAAGAACGGGCAACATCAAAGCATGTATCTGTTTCCGAACACCATTAACTATCACCATTATGAAACTTTATCCCACTTATCGTTGAAGCAACCTGTAAAAGCTATCTTTTTATTATATGCTCCTGAATTGACCAAGCTTAGATCCATGATACGAAGGCAAGATAAGTACATCAAACTGAAAAGCGGAGTCAAGGATACGCTCTTGCTTCCTGAAATGGATATTCAGGACGATTACAAACAGAGAGAGAGTACAGACGATCTGGTCACCAGGCTTGAGGAAGGCTTGGAGTCAGACATTGACACCAGCCCTTATGAATATAGCAATGATGTTGATGCTACTACCATGCGTGTAAAAGTGATTGACCTGAATGGTTTAACCCAAGAAGTTAGTATCGGGTCCAGAGTGATCCGCATTGGTGAATCTGGACGTACGTTATGCTCTATCCAAGATCTATGTGTTGGGGACGTTATACTACATTATAGTAACAAGAGTATCGAACTACTCTATGCTCAGGTAGCGGAGGGTTCAAATCAGTTCAAGATAGTAGAGAGAGATTCTGAACTATGGAAGAACATGCTGCGAAAATACCTTAGTTTCGAGGTTAAATCCGATGGTGATTTCGTGATAAACGTGCAAAAGCTAAATGAGCTTTCAGTTGTACTCGGGATTAGCAATCAGTACATCCAGGATGCATGGATTCGAAATCTGAACAGAGTTAAGTATCCCCAAAAAGGTTCGCTTCACAAATTACTGGATATTTTACTCAACTGCGGACTGGTATCGGATCCGGAAAGACATAGCATTATTAGGTCAAGATCCTTGTACAATAGTGTTATGATCAGTCTCGGGCAAAACTTAAGCACGGAAGTGCAGGGCATTGCATCAGCTACAACCGATGATGTTTTACTAGACTTTATGACCACCGCGGTGTATCAAAACGTTGAGGAATACCCCATTTTGTCAGGATTTGAGCCAGAGGTCGGAGCTGCAATCGTAAAAGCAAATTTTGACCGTATGGTGTTTCTTGGTTTTACCACCCATGATGAATCAAATAAATCAACCAATAATCAAGATTTACCGGTATATTCCGGAGATCAAATTGAAGGAATTACAAATGACTTACAATAAGAAATACCCCTTGAAACATCTATCTGTGAGAGTTGCCTGGCACGATCGAGCATGGAACGGATCGGTTTGTAATAATCCGAAAGCCAATAGTTCCTGCCTTATCCTAAAAGGGTGCGCAGAAAAGAGAGACGATCAAAAAGAGCAGGAGTTAACTGGTAAGCTGTTTCACGAACTTGCGGAGGCAGATATTCCCCCATGTAAGTCTGAAAGGTCTTTCTTCATGTCCTCTCATTCGCTAGATCGAGTAATCAGTCATCCCTATAGATCGGAAGAGCACACGTCTGAACTCCAGTCACCGCTCATTATC
>CAZKAA010000075.1:0-11994 GCA_964550575.1 uncultured Candidatus Cloacimonadota bacterium | reverse complement strand
GGAGTTCAGACGTGTGCTCTTCCGATCTATAGCCTTTAGCGACGCAGGCCGCGAGCATCCCTGCGTGTTTGCCGGAGCAGTCGCTGAGGATGCGTTGGGGCGGGATCCCTTGCTCCGCCTGGGCAAAGGCGATCTCGGGCCGGATGGAGCGAGCCACCCCGCTCTGGAGATCGGTTTCGGAAAGGCCGCACTTGGCGAGGATGGAGCGGACCGCCGCCAGATGGAAGTCCTCAGCGTAGTGGGAGGAGCAGATCACCGCCAGTTCAGCATCCGCGAGCCCAAAGCGGGAAGCAGCGCCGGAGAGGACGACGTTCAGCGCCTGGATGGGTTTGGCGGAGGAGCGGAAGTAAGTGTATTTACACGGATCGCCGCAGCGGGCGAGGATCTCCCCGGAAGGAGCGGCCACGACGGCGTCTCCGCGATGAAGGCATTCCACAACATCCCCGCGGGAACGGTGGACAAGGATCTCGGACATAAGGCCTGCCTGATCTGTTCTCGGGTTCGAGCCCGGATAAAAAAACACCGGAGATCTCTCCCCGGTGTCTGTAAACTATGGTCGGGATGACAGGATTTGAACCTGCGACCACTTGAACCCCATTCAAGTACGCTAGCCGGACTGCGCTACATCCCGGACCTGTTGAGAACCTAAAAAAAACAGGGCTCGATTTTGACAAGTAAAATTTGTATTTGACAGAGCGGGGGGATCGGAAAGAGGTGGAACGATACGGTGGATAAATCCGCCCGCGAACATGCTCCGCGGAGGATGAACCGCTTGAGACAAAGGAAAAAGGCAGAGGCCGGAAGATACGCGCCTTTGCTATAGGAAAACCAAATGAGTTTGCTTCAAACCCGCGGCCTGAGCATCGAGTTCGGCGGCAACTATGTCCTCAGGGACGTCAATTGCAGTCTGGAGCGCAATAGCAGGATCGGCCTGATCGGAATGAACGGTTCCGGCAAGACCACCCTGATCAGAGCGCTCCTGGGCTTGCTACGCCCCACCGAGGGTGAGGTGTTGCGCGCCCGGAACTGCCGGATCGCCTGGCTGCCGCAGGATCTCAAACTGGATCCCGACGAGGTGATGGCGGACTATGTGCGATCTTCGCGCCCGGAACTGACCGCACTCTCCGCGGAGATAGACGCGCTGTCCCAAGCGCTGTCGAAGGAGCATACGGAAACGGCGGAAACGCGGCTCAACGCCGCCGTGGAACGCTATACGGCGCTGGGCGGCTACGAGTTTGACAACGAACTCAAATATGTGCTCACCTCACTGGACCTGCCTCCGGAAACCTGGCAGAAGCGGAATGGGGATTTCAGCGGCGGCGAGCAGACCCGCATCTGCCTCGCGGAGATACTCTTGCGCGAGCATGACCTGCTGATCCTCGACGAACCGACAAACCACCTCGACCTCGAGATGATCGCCTGGCTGGAAAATTATCTGCTCAAGCAGGACAAGCCCTTCCTCGCGGTCTCCCACGACCGGCAGTTTCTGGACAACACCGTGAGCGCCGTCTGGTGCCTGCGCGAGGGGCAGATCTTCATCACCAAGGGCAACTACACGTCGTTCAAAGAGGCGGACGAGATCGCGCGGATGACGCAGGAGAGGCAGTTTGAGAGGCAGCAGAAGTTCATCGCCGAGACCCAGGCGTATATCCAGAAATTCATCGCGGGAACCCGCACCAACAGCGCCAAGAGCCGTCTGAAGATGCTCGAGCGCCTCGAGATCGTGAAAAAGCCCGGACAGCAAAAGCATTTGAAACTCCCAGCCAGCGCCGCCAAGCGTAGCGGCAACGACATCTTCACCCTTCAGGACGTGCGCTTTGGCATCCCGCCGGACCTCGAACTGGCGCGGGAAGTGAACCTCAGGGCCCACTACCGCGACCGGGTCTGCATCCTCGGCCCCAACGGCTGCGGCAAGACCACCTTGCTCAACATCCTGCTGGGCGACCAGGAGATCTTTGACGGCACGCTCAAGATCGGCGCCAGCCTCGACATCGGCTATTATGACCAGCACCAGGCAAACCTCGACGACAGCCTCAGCGTGATGGACACGATCTGGCAACTCGTCCCTCAGGCGCCGCAGGGCTATGTGCTCGGCTGGCTGGCGCGCTTCGGGTTCCGCGGCGACGATGTGGATAAAAGCGTCCGTGTGCTCAGCGGCGGCGAGCGTTCCCGGCTGCATCTGTGCAAAATGCTCCACGAGAATCCCAACCTGATGATCCTCGACGAACCCACCAACCATCTGGACATCGAGATGACGGAATCGCTGCTCGAAGCGCTGGAAGTTTATCAGGGCACGGTGATCTTCGTTTCCCACGACCGCTGGTTCCTCTCCAAACTCGCCACCCGGTTTTGGGTCTTCCGCAAACGCCTGGGCGGCGGCGGGGCCTACACCACGGTGGAAGAACCCGAAGGTGACTGGCAGCACGCGATCGAACTCGCCTTTGCCGAACCCGAAGTCGCCAAAGCCCCTCCCCCGGTTCGCGAGCGCAAAAAGAAACTCAATCCCTGGTATCTGGAGCAGATCCACAAGCAGATCGAGGAACAAAACCTGGAACTGGAGCGGCTGCGCCTGGAACTGGGCGACGTGCACAATCAACTTTCGCGCAGCGAGACCTACGCCGACGAAACGGGGTTTAAGGACCTCCAACTGCGCATGAGCGGCCTGGAACAGGCGATCCGGGATACGCAGGACACCATCGCCGGCCTCGAAGACCAATATCTGGCGCAAAGCTATGAAGAATAAACGCATCGGCTTCACCACCTCCTTCCCCGTGGAAGTGGTCTACGCGGCGGGACACACGCCCATCGACCTCAACAACATCTTTCTGGCAGGCAACTCCGCGGAACACATCCGCAAAGCCGAACTGAAGGGCTTTCCGCGCACCATCTGCGCCTGGATCAAGGGCAATTTCGACGCCGCCCTCTCCGCCAATCTGGACGAAGTGGTGGGCATCACGCAGGGGGATTGCTCCAACGGCGCGTCCCTCACCGCGATGCTCGCCGAAAACGGGCTGCCGGTCTGGCACTTTGCTTTTCCCCAGGAACGGGAATACGCCGCACTGCACGCCGAGATCGCCAAGCTGGAGGCGCACTTTGAGGTCAGCCGGTCTGACACGCTGCGCGTGAAAAAGAGGCTCGACGGGATCCGTAGAAAACTGGTAAACTTAGACGAACTGACCTGGAAAGAGAGGTTGGTGAGCGGCAGGGAAAACCATCTCTGGCTGGTCAATTCCTCCGATTTTCAGGGCGATCCCGACCGCTATGAAGAGGAGTTGGAGCGCTTTCTGGCGGAGGTTTCCCAGCGTGATCCCCTGCCCACGAAACTCCGCTGCGCCTACCTCGGCGTGCCTCCCATCTACCGCGATATCTACGACCGGGTGCGCGAGCAGGGGGCGGACGTGGTCTTCAACGAGGTTCAGCGCCAGTTTGCCATGCCCCACCTCAAGGAAGACATTGTGGAGCAGTATCTTGCCTACACCTATCCCTACAGCGTGTTCGAGCGGCTGGAGGACATCCTGCCCGAGTTGGAGCGGAGGTCTGTGGACCTGGTGCTCAGCTACACGCAGTCATTTTGCCATCTGCAGATAGACAACATTTTGCTCAAGAAGCACATCCGCCTGCCCTTCCTCACCCTGGAGGGCGACCAGCCGGAGGAACTCGACGCGAGGACCTTGCTGCGCCTGGAAAGCTTTTTCGAGGTGCACGGATGAAGAAAGTCCTGCTGGGCATGAGCGGCGGGATCGATTCCTCCCTGAGCGCGGTGCTCCTGCGGGAACAGGGTTTTGAGGTGACCGGCGCCACGATGTCCTTCTGGGACGGGCGCTATCCCGCGGAAGACTGGCCCCGGCAGGGCTGTTTCGGACCCCAGGAAGCGGAACACATCGAGAGGGCAAGGTTGGTCTGCGCCCAACTGGGTATCCCCCACCACGTTATCCGCCTCGGCGAAACCTACTCCCGCGAGGTTTTGGCTCCCTTTTGCGACACCTACGCCCAGGGTCGCACGCCCAATCCCTGCGTGCGCTGCAACCCGCTGGTCAAGTTCGGCGCTTTTCCCGATCTGGCGAGGGCGCAGGGCATCGAATTCGACTATTTTGCCACCGGCCACTATTCCCGCAAAACGTGGAGCGACGAGCATCAACTCTGGCAGTTGCTGCGCGGGGTGGATGAGAGCAAGGACCAGTCCTACTTCCTCGCCTTCCTCAGCCAGGCGCAGCTGGCGCGTACCCTCTTCCCCCTGGGCGGGTTCACCAAGCGGGAAGTTCGCCAACTGGCTCTGGACAAGGGTTTTGACGCTCTCCACGCCCAGCCAGAAAGCCAGGACTTCATCCCCCAGTCCGCCTATCCGCGAATCTTTTCGCAGGATGCTTTCCAGCCAGGCGAGATCGTCGATCCCCAAGGTAATAAACTCGGCACCCACCGCGGACTGCCCTATTACACCATTGGCCAGCGCAAGCACCTTGGCGTGAGCGGCAGGGAAGAACCCTACTATGTGACCGGCATCGACGCTGAGCGCAACCGCATGACGGTGGGCCCGCAAGCCCTTTTATATTCATCAGAACTCAAAGCCGGCGGACTGAACTGGCTGTCCGTCCCCGCGCCCCAAAGCCCGTTCCGCGCCGAAGCAAAGATCCGCCTCGCCCACAATCCCGCTGCCTGTCTGGTCGAGCCATTGGCGGAAGGCGGAACCGCGGTCAGATTTGACGAGCCGCAGATGTCTGTCACCCCCGGCCAGGCGGTGGTTTTCTACACGGGAGACGTGGTGTTGGGAGGAGGTATCATCTCATGATCTATTACGCGGTCAAAGTGCTTGTCTCCGCAGGACTTATCGTTCTGGTCAGCGAACTCGGCAAGCGCAGTTCCCTGCTCGGGGCGATCTTCGCCTCGCTCCCGCTGGTCTCCTTTTTGGCGATCATGTGGATCTACCTCGAAACCAAGGATACAAAGCAGATCGCGGCGCTGTCCACCGATATCTTCTGGCTGGTGTTGCCTTCGCTGCTCTTTTTCGTCCTCTTTCCCTTTCTGCTCAAGCGCGCGGTGAACTTCTACCTCGCCTTCGCGATCTCCGCCGCAGTGATGGTCGCCGGCTACTTCTTCCTCACACTGCTGCAGAGAATGAAATGAAACTCAAGCAGTTAGGGCATTTTCTCGCTCTCAGGCCCGGGATCGTCGCTTCGCTGGCGATGGCGGTGCTGGTGGGCATGGGTGAACGCATGGCGGAGCGCTTTTTGCCCTTGTATATCATCGCTTTGGGTGGAACCCCGCTCATCATCGGCCTGCTCAACGGGATGGACAATCTGCTCAGCGCCCTCTACAGTTTTCCCGGAGGCTGGCTCTCCGACCGCATCGGCTACAAGCACGCCCTGCTCTTTTTCAATCTGCTCGCGGTGTTCGGCTTTTCTCTCGTGATCCTTATCCCCAGCACCTGGGCGGTGTTGGTGGGATCGGTGTTTTTCCTCTCCTGGACCGCGATCTCCCTGCCTGCCACGATGAGCCTGGTGGCGGACGTTTTGCCCAAAAGCAAACGCGGCATGGGTGTGACGATGCACTCCCTGGTTCGCCGAATCCCCATGGCGCTGGGACCTCTCATCGGAGGCTGGTTCATCACCGCCTACGGCACCCAGCGGGGGATCAGATACGCCTTCATGTGCGCCATCGGCTTCGCTTTGGCGGCGCTGGTAATCCAACAGGCCTACATCCGCGAAACTCCCTCCGCGACACGTAAAAAAGTTGGCCTGAAGGTGAAATTCCCCTCGAACCTGAAGCACCTCCTCGTCTCCGATATACTCGTCCGCTATTGCGAGCAGATACCCTACGCCTTCGTGGTGGTCTGGGTGGTTCAGAACAACGGGCTCAAAGCCTCCCAGTTCGGCATCCTCACTGCCATCGAGATGGTGACCGCGATGCTCATCTACGTGCCCGTGGCGTATCTGGCGGACCGGAGCACCCGCAAGCCCTGGATCGCCGTCACCTTCGTCAATTTCACCCTCTTCCCGCTGGTGCTTTCCTTCAGCAAAACCTTTCCCGTCCTCATCCTCGCCTTTATCCTGCGCGGGCTCAAGGAGTTCGGCGAACCCACCCGCAAAGCGCTGATCCTCGATCTCGCCCCGGATGAAGCCAAAGCCTCGACCTTTGGCACCTACTACCTCATCCGCGATGTCATCGTTTCCCTCGCCGCATTCGGAGGAGCTTTCCTTTGGCAGCGCAGCCCGCAGCTCAACTTTTACCTTGCCTCTGCTTTCGGAGCCCTCGGCACGGCGTATTTTATCATTAAGGTAAAGAACCGTCCGCAGACTCAGATTTCTGCCAAATAGCGCAGGCAACGTTTCGCCGAAACTCCCTTCTGCTTTGTTTTCTCCGGATAATCCGTGCCTGTTTCTGGCTCCCCTTCCTCATGGACGCATCCCGCTTGCTTCCCCCCAATAAATCGGGACGTCTCCGGGAGGATGGGGAGAGGCAGGCGAAGCAGGAATAAGGATAACTCGGGGTCTGGCAACCAATTCCTGTTTCCGCAACATTCTGATTGACATAAAGGCTGAACCCAAAAGCATGGCAAACATGATAAGCGTTAGATGGGACAATAATCGTTGCCAAAATAAGCCTGAACTCCCGCAGGGATGGGTGTTTTTCACCTTTGCCAAAGGCGAGCGCCCGCTGTGGTGCGATTATTCGCCCAATATCGAGCACCGGCTGGAGATCATCAGGCGCAAGGCGGAAAACGACGCCCAATACGCGGAAATGTCCTCCGCCGCGGACATCCTCCACATCGAATCCTGCGCCCGGCCCATCGACGCCCTCATCCGCCACAAGGTCGTTGTCCAGACCCAGCATCCCCCCTACCAGCACGCGCTCGATCCCTCGCGGGACTACGTGTATCTGGCGCTGGATGCCTACCGCTATCCCTTTGCGAGCCTCCAGTCCGCCACCAATGACGACTGGACCTATCTCGGCCCCTGGCGCAGCAGGTTCTTCCTCGCGGACGTGATGGACAGCCTCTCCCGCATCCTCAAAATCCCCTTCTGCGAGACCGGAACCTTTCCCTGCGAGAAACTTGACAACGGCATCTGCCGGGGTTACTGCCTGGCTTTGGAAGACGAACGCAACGAAGCCGAACTGCCCGACCTGCAAAAACTGGACGCTCTGCTCCGCGAAGCCTATCTTCACCCCCACAACGGGATACTGGAAATGGTGAACCAGCAGCGGGACAAGTATTTCGACGACCTCGAGTTTGAAAAAGCCGACCTGCTCGACGACGAGATCGCCAACCTGGGCAAATACCGGGACTGGCTGAACTTCCTCTACGTCAGCAAGGAACTGGCTTTCGCGACCCCGGAGATCCGCGTCGAAGGCGGAATGCTCCGCTCTTGCGTCTGGGAAGGCGTCGAATACCAATTCCCCGCCGGGAATACCGAATACCGCGAAAACGAACGCCTCGCGCTGAATCTGTCCGATGTGGACGAAGCAAGGGTGCTCTACGATTACTACATTAAAAATATTAAAGGATAGAACATGTTTGAACAACTGAGTAAGTTGCCCATTGTCAAACAAACGCATCAAGGTAAAGTGCGCGATATCTTTGACCTCGGTGACAGGCTCCTGATCGTCACCAGCGACCGCATCTCCGCCTTCGACGTGGTGTTTCCCGAACCCATGGAGGGCAAGGGGCGCATCCTCAACCAGATCGCGGTTCGCGTCTTCAAAGCCACCGAACACATCGTGCCGAACCATTTGATCTCGGACAGGGTGGAGGACTTCCCTCCGGATTTCGCCCCCTTCGCGGATTATCTGGAAGGGCGCAGCATGCTCGTCAAAAAGTGCCGCATCATCCCCGTCGAGTGCATCGTGCGCGGCTACATCAGCGGCTCCGCCTGGAAGGAATACCAGAAGTCCGGCACCATCGGCGGCATGATGCTCCCCTCCGGGCTGAGGGAAAGCGAAGCCTTTGCCGAACCGCTCTTCACGCCCTCCACCAAAGCCACCGAAGGCCACGACGAAAACATCAGCTATCGCGAGATGCTGAATTACATGGACAGCAACATCGCCGAGTTTATCAAGAACAAATCTCTGGAGCTCTTCAAGTTCGCCCACTCGCTGCTCCTCCCCAAAGGCATCATCCTCGCGGACACCAAGTTTGAATTCGGCGCCATCGGCAGCCAGATCATCCTCTGCGACGAAGCGCTGACCCCGGACTCCTCCAGATTCTGGGAACAGAGCGACTACGCCCTCGGCAAAAGCCCCAAAAGCTTTGACAAGCAGATCGTGCGCGACTATCTGGAAACGACCGGCTGGGACAAGCGTCCGCCCGCGCCCTCGCTTCCGGAGGAGATCAAAGCCAAAACCCTGGCAAAGTACGCCGAGATAAAAGACCTGATCGCCGGAGTGACCGCCTGATGCCCAGAATCATCTGCATCGTGGACGACGAAGAAGAACTGGTCGTCAACCTCAAACTCGAACTCGAAGCTCAACGCCCGGACTGGAAAATGATGGGCTTCAACAACGGGCTGGACGCGCTGCGCGAAATCATCACAGGCAGCGTGGACCTCGTGATCACCGACATCGCCATGCCGGACATGGACGGCTACGAACTCTTCTGGCGGATCAAGGACCACGATTCCAGCATTCCCGTGATCATGATGACCGGCTTTGGCTACGACCCCAGCCACGTGTTGGTGCGCGCCAAATCTGACGGCCTCAAGGACGTCCTCTTCAAGCCGTTCAGCGTGGAAAAATTGATCGGCCTGATCGAGGAGAAGCTGGCGGCGGGAACTGGTTGATCAGCCAGAAGTTTATCTCTCGCCATCTCTTGCGCAGGTCCGCGCTCAGCGACCTGCTCCTCCCCCTCTCGCTGGGCTACGCGCTCATTCAGGCACAGCGCCGCAAATCGCTTCCCCCCAAGGCCTGGCGCCCTCCCTGTAAAGTCATCAGTGTCGGCAACCTGGCCAGCGGAGGAGGCGGCAAAACTCCTTTCACCATCTGGCTGGCAGGCATGCTCCGCGACGCCGGGATCCCAACCGGCATCTCCCACCGCGGTTACAAAGGAGCCTGGGAAAACACTCCCAGCCTTGTATCGGATCGCGAATCCCTCCTCGCCGACGTTTCCCAGGCAGGCGACGAAGCCCACCTGATCGCCGCCAGCCTGCCTGGAATCCCCGTTGTGGCAGGCAAGCGCCGCGCTGCCGCCATTTCGGTGTTGCTCGGCTGGTTTCCGGACACGGAGATCGTGGTCATGGACGACGCCCTTCAGCATCTGGGCGTGGCGAGGGACCTCGATATCGTTTGCTTTTCCGCCGAAACCGGCATCGGCAATGGGCGCGTCCTTCCCGCCGGATATCTGCGCGAACCTTTGTCCTCCATGGATCCCTCCCAAATCTCCGTAGTCATCTCAAGAAACGCATCCTCAGACCCATCAGCCATTTATGGCTGTTTGGCGCGCAGAGGCTTGCCGGTGTTTGCCTGCGAGTATCAGGTGGGTGCTTATGTGGACGCAATGGGGAACGCATATGAGCCTGAGTCGTTGCGCGGCAAGCGCTTGTATCTGGTCAGCGGGATCGCCCATCCGGAGTCGTTTGCCCAAACGGTGTAGGAAACCGGGCGGTACATTGTGGGACAGAAATTGTTTCCCGACCATTACGCTTTCGACCGCGAAAGCGAGATCAGGGCTTTGGAAGATCTCTGCCTCGGGGAGCGCATCGACCACCTCGTCTGCACCCAGAAGGACCTGGGTAAACTCGCCCGGCATCAGGGCTTGGGACCGAAGTTGCTCGCGCCCCGGATTAGGCTGGCGTGTTCGGAGCAGGATAAGCTTATGGCGCTGGTTAAATCGAGGCTGGGTTTATCATGAACGCGTTGATGAGCCTGCTGACTTCCATCCCCGTCAATACCGAGGCGTCAAACCTCGACCGCATCCTCGCGCTCGTCAAAGACAACCTCGGCAGCATCCAACTGCTCCACTTCTTCCTGATTTCATACCTGATCTCAAGGCTGTTCGTGCGCTACAAGATCCCCGAACTCTTTCTCTACTGGCTGTTCGAAAAGAAGCAGCTCAGCCTCTCCAAACTTCTTCTGATCCTGATCCTCAGCACTGCCGGGCTGTCCATGATCATCGCCAACGTGGTCACCCTGCTCGCGCTGCTGCCCATGATCGTGCTCATCCAAAACGAACTGAAAGGCACAGACAAGGAGATCAAGCGGAATTCCACGATGATCATGCTCGCGGCGGTCTGGGGCGCGAACATCGGCGGGATGGGCATGCTCACCGGAACCCCCGCCAACGGTGTGTTCGTGGGCATGATGAACGCCTTCAAGTTTCCCGAGAGCGCGTCGTTCACATTTGTTTCCTGGCTGACCTGGGCGATTCCGCTGGTGTTTTTGCTCTGCCTCTGCGGCTGGGGCGTTTTGCTGATGCTCTTTCGCCCGAACCATTGCATCTCGGGGACTAACATCCGCCGCCATCTGGTGCGCTCCGCGGTGTCGCAGAAGGCGCAGCGTCTTTCCTTTGCCTACGCGGCTTTCTTCCTGCTCAGTTCCGCCGTGCTTTCCTACCTGATGGGAAACCTCAGGGAACAAGCCTGGCAGGTGTATCTGGCAACGGTGGCCTGGACCCTGATCTATCTCGTGATGCTCTTCGTCGCGCCGGTCAGGCTGTTTGCCGCAGAGAAGCGCTCTCCCCTGCTCAATTTGCCGGACATAGTGCGCGACCTGCCCTGGAAAGGCTTGATGTGGATGGGGATCGGACTCATGGTGACCGGAGTGCTCTATTACCTGGGGGTACCGAGAATGGTGGCGGAGATCGCCACGCGCTGGGTCTCAGTCGAACTTTCGTTGCTCCTGCTGATGCTCTGCGTGGGATTGGTGGCTACCTTCCTCACCGAGATCGTGAGCAACCTTGTGGTGCAGTTCGCCCTCTTCGCCACGCTGTTTCCCTTCAGCCGGATCTATCCCAACCTCTCGTGGCAGATGATGCTGATCATCACCCTCACTTCCGGGTGCGCATTTATGACCCCCATCGCCACGCCTGTCAACGGGCTGGGATTCGGGGCATCGCGCAAGATGTCGCTGCTTTCGATGCTCGGGGCGGGGGCGGTGATGAATGTGTTCAGCGCAGTGCTAATCGCGGTCTGGGTGCATTTTCTGGTGCCGGTCGTGATCGGCTGGTTCTCCTGAGCCAAAACCCAAACAGCAAGCCACTTAGCGGATAATGCACAGGAACGGATTGATCCCCATTGGTTTATCCAGATAACCTGGAATCAGTTCAGATGAGTTGACGGGAGCTGGAGATCCATTGGGCGGAGGCAACGATTGCCGCAGTCTCGGCGCGGGTGACAAGCCCTCCCAGGCATATCTCCTCCAAATCCTCAAACAGCCTGAACTCCGCCTCGCTCCATCCCCCCTCGGGCCCGATGAGGAAACAGGGTTTGGCGTCCGGGGCAAGACCCAGGTCCGCCATCCACCGCTCCGGCCGTCGCTCCGAACACAGGACCGGCTCATAATCCGCTTTGCGGATCTCAAAAAGGGCATCGTTGATGTCTCTTACTTCGTTTACCTCAGGCAGCCAGGGATTGTCGCACTGCTTGATCGCGGCGAGGGCGGTCTTGCGGAAGCGGTCCAGGGTCTTGGGTGCGGGCTGGCGCACGGAGCGCTCCGAGTTCAGGGGGAAAAAAGCGGAAGCGCCCAACTCGGTGCACTTTTCGACGATGAGTTCGTCATGGCGGTTTTTCAGGAGCGCGAAAGCGATGGCAAAGGGGTGCTCGGGAGCCGGAAAGCTTTGCGCGGAAATGATTTTGAGGGTGAGGGAGCTTTTGTCGGAAGCGTGGCGGACAGCAGTCGCCATCACGCCCTGGCCGGAATTGAGCAAAATCTCCTCCTCCAGCCTGCGCGGGGTGACACGCGCCAGATGGTGGAACTCCTCTCCTTCCAAGCGGGCAAGCGAGCCCGGCGCAAGGTTTTCCAGCAGATCGGAAGAGCGTCGTGTAGGGAAAGAGTGTAGGATAGGGTGTA
>CAZKAA010000074.1:2282-12242 GCA_964550575.1 uncultured Candidatus Cloacimonadota bacterium | reverse complement strand
CTACTCAAGTTTGGGTTCAGGTCATTCCCCGCCGGAACCCGGAAGCATGATCAGGGAGAATCTGTTCTTGGCGAAATTCAGATACTTGCGCGCTGCTTTAACGACGCTTTTGTAGTTGACTCGGTCATAGTTGCCGGGTTCAGCCAGAAACTCGCCGAGGGGACGCTTGTTGCGGATGGCGGAACTTAAACTGCTCAGCCAGAAGTAGTTGTCCTTGATGTTCTCAGACCATTGCTGCTGCATGGTGGCGCGGGCGGCAACGAGATAGCTTTCGTCGAGATTACCGGCGGCAAGGCTGTCCAGGGTGGCGAAGATGGCGGCGTTGAGTTCGTCCACGCGGGCGGGCGAGCAGCCCATGACCGCTCCGAGGCGGTATTCCTTTTTGGGAAAGCGGGAGTTGTCCGCCATCGCCTGGATGAAATAGACTCCGCTGAGGTTCTCTCGGATGTTTTCGCGCAGTTTTTCGTTGAGCACAAATTCCAAAGCGCTGAGTTGGACGTTGTTAGCCACGCTGTGGGCATAGTTTCCGTGGGTAAAATGCGCCACGAAGCTGCGGTCGCTCGCGCCCATGTTGAATCTGATCTCGTTGATGCCCTTGACTTTGCGGATGCCGACGTCGCGCGCTTTGTCCTTGCGCTTGAGGGTGGGCAGGTTGGAAAGATAGGTTTGGCAATACTGCTTGAGCAGAGCTTCGTCGAAATTGCCCACGAACACGAAGCTGAAGTCCGACCAATCGGCGAAGCGGTCCTGCCAGACTTTCTGGATGTCCGCCAGCGTGACGGCGTCGAGGTTTGCCGACGCGAGGCTCTGCACATAGGGATTATCACCGGAAAACGCGCTGGACATGCGGTCGAAGAAGACATTCATGGGGTCGAGGTTGCGGTTGGCGTAATAGGCTTTGGTGCGCTGTAGGAAGGAGGCGAAGTCGGCTTCGTTGAAGCGGGGGCTGGTGGCATACTGATAGAGCATCTGGAACATCATTTCCAGGTCCTGCGGGGAGCAGAAGCCGTCGCAGCTTTCGCTGCTGAGGCCGATCGTGAAGGAAACATCTGCGATGTGGCCTACTGTGGCTTTGTCCAGAGCGATGGCGTCGAAATTGCCAAATCCGGTTTCGCGGAGATATCTGGAGGCAAGCTGGGCGGGAACGACGTCAGAGGCGGGGAACAGCGAATATCCGCCGGGGCTGGTGGAGGTGAACTGCACTTCGTCGGCCTTGAAATCAGTCTTTTTGGCATAGACGGTGATTCCGTTGGCGAGGACCCATTTGGCGGTTTCGGTCTTCTTGTCCCGGGATTCTTTCTTGAGAGGCTGCGGTTGCAAGGTCTCGGACATGATCGGTTCGTTGAGGGCGTTGTCCTCATAGGGGGCAAGTTCCTGGGCTCCGACGGTGCCGGCGATCTCCAGCAAGCGTTCGCTGGAAGGATACTCCATGCCGGGCGCTTCTGGTCCGGAAAGCGAGATGAACATGTTCTTTTCCGGGATGAGGTTGGCGACGATGGCGTTCACTTCTTCCAGGGAGACCATTTCCAGCAGGGCCTCCAGCAGTTGCTGCTTCTGGACGGGGGACATGAAGACGTTTTTGTTCGCCAGTCCGTCCAGCAGGCTCCAGGCTACGTCGCCGGATTCGCGTGTGTCCATGGCCGCGACTTCCTGCTCAGCGTAGCGGAGTAGTTGGGTTTTGGCGCGGTCGAATTCGCTGGGCAGGAATCCATAGCGCTGGATCCTTTCGGCTTCGCGGAGAACTGTGGAAAGGGCCTGTTCGGATTTGCCGGGTGTGTACATCGAGAAAACGGAGGCGGTGGACATGGTCCTCAGCAGCGGATACTCGAACGCGGCGGCAAAGGAGTAGGGCGGATCAGCCTGTTTGCTGAACTCGTCCAGGCGTGTGTTGAACATGGTGTAGAAAAGGTTGCGCTTGAGGTCTTCAAAATAGCCGCCGAGGTCCCTGACGGGCTGGACTTCTTTCTTCCACATCACGTTGAGCACGTTGCGCGGATACTCCGGATCGGTGGTCACGATCGCCTGGGGCTCGAGGTTGTCCGGAACCGAGAAATCTTCGCGGGGGCGGGGGTCTTCTCTGGCGGGGATCGGTCCGAAGTATTCCTCCACGAGGGCAAGCATCGCCTGCGGTTCGAAATCACCGACGATGACCACGCTCTGCATGTCCGGGCGGTACCAGTCGTTGTAGAAGCGCTTGATGGTCTCGGGCTGGAAGGTGCTGAGCACGTCATAGACTCCGATGGGGGAGCGTTCCGCGTAGCGCGATCCGGCGAGGAATACGGAGTTCTGGGCGTCGCGGATGCGGCTGTCGGCGTCCTGTCCCATGCGCCACTCTTCGATAATGACGCCTCGTTCGCGCTCGATCTCCTCGGTTTTAAAGCTCACCTGCCATGCCATATCGGAAAGGATGAGCAGTCCCTGGCGCAGTTTTTCCTGGTCGTCTGTGGGTATCTTGAAAGTATAGGCCGTGAAATCGTAGCTGGTCATGCCGTTGAGCCCGTTGTAATAGCCCATCCCGATGGAGGACAGATAATTGACCATGCCTGCGCGGTCGAAGTTCTTGGTCCCGTTGAAAACCATATGCTCGGTGAAGTGGGCGAGGCCACGCTGGTCGTCATCCTCGTTCACTGATCCGACGTCCACGTAAAGGCGCATTTCGGCTATGTTGGCAGGCTTGGGATTGCGCATGATGTAGTAGGAGAGACCGTTGGGAAGCTGTCCCGCAAGGACGGCAGGGTCTTGCTCCAAAGGCAGGGAGGCGAGTTCGGGGGGCATCTGAGCCCAGGCGGCGTTCAGCGCGAGCAACAGCAACGCGCAGAGCAAGAGCAGGTTACGTTTCATTTAAGCTAAGATTCCTTAATAGGTATGGATTAGTCGGGATCGCTCAGGGTTATCAGAAACTGCTGGTCGATCTGGATGATATTGGTCTGGTCGCCAAAGGTCAAAATGGAGCTGTCGTTGAGCTCGACCGTGGCGTAGTAGTAGAAATTGTTGTTGGCGGTAGCGTAGTCGATCGGAAGGAATTTGACTTCGCCGGGTTGCAGTGAGCCAAGGTCGGCGATAAACTGGGCACCCACAAAGTTGTGTTTGTACAAGAACACGCTTTGCACGGGGTCGCTGCTGTTGTTGACCACCTTGAAGCTGGCGCGGTTTGGGTTGATATAAGCGCTGAGGGTTTCGCCGACCTTGACGGTGACGTTTGTGCTGTCCGTGAAGGCCTCTTCGTCCTCGTCCCAGATCTGATAAGTTTCTCCGATCATGCGGACCGGAACCTCTTTTTCCACGTCGGGATTGAAGATATGCTGGGTGGCGGTGTCGATCTCGAAGATGTGTTCGCTGTCGGCAGGGATGGTTATCTCGTCCTCATAGCCGATTTGGACGTAGAGAGGGTAGGATGTGTTGTTGACCACCCGGAACTTTCCGCCGGAATCGCAAGCCGTCAGGAGCAGCAGAGCGCCCAGCAGCAAGAGAAGGAAAACTGATCTTTTCATTGCGCACCTCACTTTTCGAAACATCCTTATTTGAAAGTATTTGCTGTCAAGAGGAATCTCGGCGCATAAGCCGCGGATATGCGCTGTCAAAGATCTTAGGGATCAGAGGGTTTCGATGATGAGGTCTTGCCTGGCGGCTGGTTCTTCGCCGATGCTGTATGCTTTTCTGACCAGTTCGGCAACTTCCTGGCCGCGCGCCAGATTGTTGCAGTGGAGTTCGCCGATGGGTTCGCCGCGTTCCAGATAGTCGCCGATCTTGGGAATGAGCAGAGCGCCGGCGCCATAGTCCAGCGTGTCCGAAACCTTCATCCTGCCAGCCTGGACGCGCACGAGGGCATAGCCGATCGACCGGGAATCAATATGGTTTACATAACCGGCTTTGTCCGCCAGAATCGGTAGCTTGTGGCGGGTCGTTCCCAGCAGGGAATAGTCTTCCAGGGCTCGCGGCTCGCCTCCCTGGGCAGTTACGATCTCTTCCAGCCTGGCAAGCGCTTTGCCGCTGGAGACTGCTTCATCGATCATGCTTCGAGCATCTTCTGCGCTCGCTGCCAATCCACCGCTGAGCAGCAGTTGGGAAACGAGTTCCGTGGTCAGGATCAGCGTGTCCCGCAAGGGATTGCCTTTCAGGTATTCGATGGCTTCGATCATCTCCAGCCCGTTGCCGACGGCAAGCCCCAAGGGAGAGTTCATATTGGAAAACACGACCCTGACCTTCTGACTAAAATTCTCGCCTGTGGACACCAAAAGCTTCGCCAGTTCCCGCGCTTTGTCCAGATCGGGCATGAAGGCTCCGCTGCCGATCTTGAGGTCGATCACCAAATGCTTCGTTCCTTCGGCGATCTTTTTGCTCATGATGCTGGCAGTGATCAGCCCCGGGCTTTCCACCGTGGCGGTGACGTCCCTGAGGGCGTAGATGCGCTTGTCCGCGGGAACAAGATCCTCGGATTGCCCAACAAGCGCGCAGCCGTGCTTCTCAACCAGGGACTTCAGTTCATCCGGCCCGTATTGGGTGCGGAATCCGGGAATGGACTCCAGCTTGTCCAAAGTCCCGCCGGTATGCCCCAGGCCCCGGCCGGAGATCATCGGCACGCTCAGCCCCAAAGCAGCCGCGATGGGCGCCAGCATCAGGCTGATTTTGTCTCCCACGCCGCCGGTCGAATGCTTGTCCGCCACGATAAGTTCCCCGGGAAAGCTGATGGTCTTCCCGCTGGAGATGTATGCCCGGGTCAGGGCGGCGATCTCAGCCTGGGACAGCCCGCGGTAATAGATCGCCATGAGCAGCGCGCTCATCTGGTATTCGGGAATCTCCCCGCCCACGAAGGCGCGGATGAAAAACGATATCTGCTCCGGCGCCAGTTCTTTGCTGTCGCGCTTGGCGAGGATCAGTTCCACGGGATTGTATGTTTGCATGCCTGTTCCTTTCAATTTGTGATCAGCTTGTCGCGGATATAGCCGCTGAACATGTCCATCACCCAGACCACGAGGACGATCAGCCACATGATCAGCCCCACTTCCCTCCAGGCAAGCATCTGCTGCTGCTGGTTCAGCGCCGCGCCGATGCCTCCTCCGCCCACGATGCCCACGATGGTCGCCATGCGCACGTTGATGTCCCAGCGATAGATCGTGAACGCCAGATACGGCGCCAGAATCTGCGGCGATACCGCGTAGCGCCAGACCTGCAGGGTGGACGCTCCCGTGGCGCGGATTGCTTCCACAGGGCCGGGGTCGATGCTTTCTATCTGTTCGGAATAGAGTTTGATCAGCGAGGCGATGGAATGTATCCACAGCGCCAGCATCCCCGCGAAGGGTCCGATCCCCACCCAGACGGTGAAGATGATCGCCCACACGATCGCTTCGATGGAGCGGAACACGGTCGCCACGGTGCGGATGGCAAAATAGGCGATGCGTCCAGCCAGCGAGTTGTACATCAGGTTTTTGGCGGCAAAAAAGCTCAGCGCGAACGCGAAGGGAATGGCAAAAACAGTCGCCAGCAGCGCCAGATAGACTGTTTCCATCAGCGCGGCGAGCATGGGCACGAGTTCAGCCGGATTGGGGTTGAAAATTCCCTGCAGGATGCCCAACGCGTTGCCTGCCTGGGTGAAGAACGCGATCGGCTCGACCTCGACGATCACCCAGCCAACCGCGAAACTAACCAGCACTCCCAGCCCCGCCTCAAACTTCCAGAGCGGAAAGCCACCTTCAGGCTCGCGTCCGCCGATCTTTCGCCCCAGGCTGCCGCGGAAGAAACTCGCGGCGATGCCCGGAAGCAGCGGAACGCTGAGGATGATCCAGCCCGGGATCAGCGTCTCGCCGAGGCGGAATATCATCCAGGCAGCGCTTCCGGCGACGTAGAGCCAAAGCAGATACTCGATCAGGATAGCTTTCAATAGTTTCATCCGGCAAAGCTGTTCAGACCCTGCGTTATCGTCAAGAAGTTTTTCCCGGCTCCCCGGAGGAAGCTTCGCCCTCAATATTACCCTTGACAATCTGCCCGGCTTGGGCATATCATCCATCCTGTCTCGAAATCGTAAAACCCAAGCTTTACATCCCTTGCAAAGAGGAGCCAGCATGAGATTCAGAATAACACTCGCATTTCTTGTCGCCGTCGCCGCCCTGTGCGCGACCCATTCGCCGGAGTTTACCGCTCTGCAGCGCGACCTGGGCATCCAGGCGGCAGAACTTGCCCGGAACTCAGCAGGGCAGGACAGCCAGCCAAAGGACGTCCGCGACTACAATATTGGCGACCAGCACACCTTCTGGCGCTGGAACCTCTCCGTGATGCCGCCCACCTGGATCCAGACCCAGGCGACCTGCCGCGCCGTGGGTGAACACTGCTACATCTTCGTCGCGGACAACCAGTGGAACGTGAACATGACCCAGGCGGACGTGGATTCGGTGCTCGTGCGCCTTGAGCAAAGAACGGTCAACGACCCCACCCGCGGCGCGATTCAGATGGACATAGACCTCTTCGGACCGATTCCGGACGCGCTGGACAACGACCCCAAGCTCATCGTCTTCTATTCCGCCCTCGGCTCTTTTCAGGGAACTTCCTTCGATGGCTACTTCAGCCCCTATAACCAGGTCACCGAAGCCCAGGCGCAGCAGATGAACCCTCCCGGGCACAGCAACGAATGCGAAATGATCTACATGACCTGCTATCCGCTCGATCCTGTCGCCCCCATCCGCTTGTCCGTGCTCGCCCACGAACTGCAGCACCTCATCCACTGGGGCGCGGACGCCAATGAAGAGACCTGGCTGAACGAAGGCTGCTCCGAACTTGCCATGGTGGCTTACGGGATTCCCGACCCCATCACCGGATTCCCCTCGCTGCCGGACAACAACCTGACCGCCTGGAACCAGACCTTTGCCGACTATGTCAAGGTCATGCTTTTCTTCACTTATCTGCAAGAGCACTACGACGATACAGGGCTGATCCTCGATCTCGTCGCCGATCCCGCCAACGGCATCGCCTCCCTCAGCGCCAGGATCGCCGCCCACTATCCCCAAACGACCTTTGCCGCCATCTTCCGCAACTGGAACGTCGCCAACGTGCTGGACGCACCCGCTCCCGGGGATGGGCTCTTCGACTATGACCAACTCGACCTGCCCCCCTTCAATATGACCTCCCTCAACCAGAATCCCAGCCTGAACAACCAGACTCTCCAACCCTATGCCTGCGACTACCTTCGCTATGACGACGAACCGCTGGGCATCCAGTTCGTGATCACGTCAAACAATCCGATCCGGGTCAGCACGCTCGAGCACGATATGTACAACTACGATTGCGACGCGGTGACCGATGAAGGCACCGGCACCTTTTTTGAGTTGTACGGGCCAGACTATTATCCTCTGGAGAACGGATACACATACTACGTATTGTCCAATCCGTCCCCCTCTCCTGTCACCTGGTCTCTCTTGACTTATGTCAGCAGCGACGACCCGGCAGTATCCGGCGCTCCGGGAATCTCGCTTGGCGTGAGCCCCAATCCCTTCAGGGATGCGGCCGGAATTTCATTCCGCCTGCCGGAAAGCCAGATTGTGCGGCTGGAGATCTTCAACGCGCGCGGACAGAAAGTACGCTCACTGCTGGAGTGGAACCTGCCCGCCGGAGACCATTCAGCGTCTTGGGACGGCAGAGACGGAGGGGGAGAGAGGGTTTCGCCCGGGGTCTATCTTTTCCGCCTGAGCGCGGGAGACTCCGTGCTGACCCACAAGGCGCTCTTGCGCTGATTATTGCCAGCTGAGATATTGGTTTCCTGCCGGAGGGGTCGCAGACGCTTCGGCCCTGTTTCTGGTCCCTTGATTCCCCTCTATCCACCCGGTGTCCACGCGGTCGTCAACCGGGAGGATACCGGGTTGGCACCGGCTGGAAGGCTGGCTGGGAAGAAGAGTTGAGCAAAGTGGGAGACTGCTGGATCTTTCTGAAAGGAAGGATCATCGCGCGGGAACGATGGACGCGGAAATCAGTCTCTGCCTTCCTCCTCTGAGGGCGCGAACTGGAGCCGGAACTGGCGGATCATGGCGTCCAGGATGAGTTCGCCGGTGTCATAAACGTCGAATGGCTTGAATCCCAGATACTTGTCCCACTGTCCGGCGACATAGTCGTGGGAGACCACGCGGTAGACCCTGTCCGGCTCAAGCTGGTCGCCGTTGACCTTGTAGCGGTTCTGCCAGGGCAGTTGGGATCCCTCAGCGAGATCGTACTTGATGATCCGGCTGTCATATTCAAGTCCGGCGCACTCGCAGATATCGTGCGGGCGCTCGACCGCGAGGCGGGCGTTCAATTCGTCAAAGACGATCAAATCCCTGCCGTAGCAGGAAAAAACGGTCACGGTATTGTTGAAGGGAAGCAGTTCATACATGTCCCTTAAGGTGACCGGCCCGGCGGGAATGGCCTTGCGCAAGCCGCCGTTGTTGATGATCGCCAGATCAGGGTTGTAGATGCTTTGATACTCGTCGCGCAGGGCGTTGGCGACCCAGCGGGAAAGGGGCGTGGACTGATATTTGTCGGGCGTCCAGTCCTCCGGCAGGTAGCCGACGAGCGTGGACATCTCTTCCGCTATCAGTTCCATGCGGGCGGCGATGTAGTCGGTGAGGGGTGTGTTTGCCGGTTCGCCATAGGAGACAAGGGGAAGCAAAGTATTGTGCAGGGATGATATACGGTCTTCCTCCACCATTATTTCAGCCTTTCCCAGATAGTTCAGATGCGAGCCGCTGTAGAGCAGATACTTGCCGTTGACCAAGGCGGGTTCTTCCAGCCAGATATGGTCGTGGCCGCCGATGATGAGGTCCACGCGATCGTCAAGCTGCGCGGCGAGAAGGCTGTCCGCTTCCCAGCCCTGATGGGAAAGCACTACGATGAGGTCGCTTTTCAGGTCCACTTCGTCCAGATAGGCGCTGATGGCGTCCGCGGGGGGCAGGATGCGCACGCTGCTGACGTTTTCCGCCTTAACCTTTTCCGGCAGGAGTTCCAGCGTGATGCCGAAGACGCCGACGCGCATGCCGCCTTTCTCGATGATCGCGTAGGGGGTACCGCTCACGCTCTGGCGCGTAGCCTTGTCCAGAAGATTGGTGCAAACGAAGGGATAGCCGGCGATTCTGGCGAGGTCGCGGGTGTTGGAGTAGGAAAAATCGAACTCATGGTTGCCGTAAACAGAGGCGTCCAGGCCCAGTTGGTTGAACACGCCGACCACAGCGCCGCCGTGCACTCCGTCTTCCACGAGGGAGGCGAAGATGCTGCCGGTCTGCTGATCGCCGCTGTCCAGCCAGACGCTGGGCGCTGATGCCTGCCGCTCGCGGTTCAGCACTTCCTCCAGGATGGGAAAGCCGCCGGCGCGGAAACTGGTCCCGCGGACTTCCTTGCTTTCATAGACGCCGTGCGTGTCTCCGGTGTAGAATATGGTGAGGGGCTCCGCGCAAAGCAGCGAGGCGGCAGCCAGCAGCGGGAGAATCAGCTTGTATCGTATTTTCATTGTCAATCCTTGTCTGGGGGCGGAGTTAAATCCCCACGGCGATGATCCGGTAAAAGTAGTTGCGTCCGGGAGTCGGCTCCGACCATGTGTAACCGGAGGTGACGATGGCGGCGAGGGAGAAGGGGCCTTCAGGCATCGTGGAGCGATAGATATTGAAGCTGTATACCGTCTCGGAACATGTCCAGGTGAGTTGAATGCGGTTGGAGGCTGCTAAATGGGAGATGTTGAGCGAAGTGATGACTGGGGCGAAAGACCAGTTGATCAGGTTGTTGGGGTCGTAGTCATAGCCTTCGCCGGAAAATCCGCCGCTGGCGTTGTAGAAGGTCACCACGCCGGCGGTGCCGGACTTGTAGACATTGTAAGCGCCGCTCCAGGTGTTGGCAGGATAAACCGCCCCATAGACAGAGAAGGTCTGGTTGTTGTTGATGGTGAGCATCCTGCCCCCGGAAACCCCGTAGCGGAAGGTGCAATAGTCCAGGCTGTGCTCCGGATCGACA
>CAZKAA010000074.1:0-2182 GCA_964550575.1 uncultured Candidatus Cloacimonadota bacterium | reverse complement strand
TGCCCCGGTCGTCAGTCCAGTTGCCATCGCAATTGATGGTGCCTCCGGAGATATCGAAGTTGCAGGCAAAGCCGCTGTTTTCTATAGTTAATCCTCTATCGTGCACGCTTAAAGAGCCGGATTCCATGGTAAAAGAGGCGTTTCCGCCATGCGCGAAGGAGATGTCTCCGTTGCCGCCGTATAGATCGACGCTTCCGCTTGAAGTGATGGTTATGGCGCAGTTGAGGTCGAAGCGGGAAGCGGCGTCCTGAGTGATCGCGATGAATCCGAAATCGGCTATGAGCGAGCCTGTGAAACCAGACCCGGTGATGTCCAAGATCCAAAGCGTGCAGCCGTTGCGGGCTTTGAGAGTTCCGCCGCCAGCATAGGAAGAGATCCCACTGTCATCCATAAAAACTACGTAGCCCGCGGGATTGGTGTTGACAAGGACGGACAGCGTGGTCATGCTTTGGAACTCCACCCTGTTGGAGACATTAAAACTCCCTGAAACGTTGGTCCACCCGGAAAACACAAGCCCCGTTCCCGTGTTGTTGTCCACAACATTGCGGAACTCGGTGTTGCCTAAAACCAGTTGATCGGTTGTTCCGTTGAAGATCACGGTTGCAGTGCCCTCTTCGAAGCCTGACGAGCCTACATAGTTGAAGATATCCCCTGCCAGGGTGAAATTGTAGTTGTTGGCATGGTAACTGCCAGCATTGATGAAGAGGTCTCCGGTGAGTTGGATGACGCTGCCGGCGTTGACGTAAGCGCTGCCGCCCTTGTTCACCTTCAAATCACAAAGAGTGCTTCCCGCGACGCATTCTATGGTTGCAACCGCGTTTCCGTAAAGTTCAACCGTTCCACCCCAGGGATGGTAGTCCGGGCGATCGGATTTAAATCTGCCCGTGGTTTTGATGATGCCGCCGGTGACATTGGACCAGAGAGGGTTGTAATTGGTGATCCTTATCCCCTTTTCCTTGATGTCCAGCACGCCCCCGTTCAGATCCAGGCCGGCGGAACTCATGTTCGCCACCAGAAATTCATCCGAGCCGCCATAGATGTTCACTGTTCCTCCGGTTATATGCAGATTGCCGTTGAGGTCCATCCTTTGCAACGAATCCTGATGCAGTTCCATCAAACCGTCCGCCACGGTAATGTAGCCGATTATCCCTGCATCCACAAGGTCCAGGGCGATGAAGGTGCCTCCGTTGATGTAGTTGAGACCGAACTCGTAGTCGTAATGGGCTATGGTGACGGTCTGCCCCGGGTTGGTGAAGATGCCAGCGGCGGTTGCTTGTTGGAGAGTGTAGAAAGTCTCTGTGGTGAGGTCCTGGGAGCGGTTGCCAGTGAAGACGACGGTTCCCGTGCCTTCGATGAAGTAGTCCGGCCCCTGATTGTTCCACCAGCTTCCGGCGAGATAGATGGTCTGGGAATTCGAGTTTAAAGTGCCGGTGTTGAGAATGAGGTTTTCGTTCACATCCAAATATGAGAGCAGATTGACGGTCGTGGCAGAGGCAGCTTTGTTGATAATAAGAAAATTCAAATAGCTGCCTGAGTCTGCGAAACTGAGGCTGGAAGAGCCGGATCCCTCCAGACTCAGGGTACCGGAGTCGAAGCTTACCAATCCTCCACCGGCAGACGCAAGATTGCCTTTGAGGATGGTGGTTCCTTCATAGGCGTGAGTGAGAGTGCTGCCCGCATTGACGGCAAGGTTGCCCCCGATGCTGAGGTTTGCCCCGGAAGCAGCGCTGATATTGACGCTTCCTCCGAAGTTCTTGCCGGCGGTCAGGTTATACACGGAGGTAACCGTGCCGGTAACAATGTTCGAACTGCCGCTTCCATACATAGTGAGGGTGCCGGTTGCAAGGTTGACGCTGCTGCCCGAGAGAAACTCCAAATCTCCCTGGACGTTGATATTGGCTGCGGCGGTTATACTTGCTGTTCCGTCAGTGCTGAAAGTCAGATCGCCAAGAACATTTAGCACTCCAGCCGCATTGTTCATGATCAGGGTTCCTGAGATACCGCAATCGGCGTTGGCTGTCAAAGAGCCCGAACCAATGGTCAGGCTGGCTCCGGAGGCGATTCCCAGAGCGTTGCAGCTTCTGCTGGCTGAAGCTATCAAGGGATAGCGGGAGAGAGAGCCGGGAATCGCCACATCAGATCGGAAGAGCTCGTGTAGGGAAAGAGTGTAGGATAGGGTGGT
>CAZKAA010000073.1:0-12281 GCA_964550575.1 uncultured Candidatus Cloacimonadota bacterium | reverse complement strand
CTCTGGGAATCCCGCATTCCAAGCTGAGGATATTTACTCCCTTGCCGGTTAAATATAGATACTGGCCGATCACATTGGCTTTGCTCAAAAGATAAGGCGGGCTCAGGAATCCCGCACTGCCGTCGGGCATCCAATACACCAAAATGGGATAAAAACCAGAAAAGATATCACCCCACATCCCAATGCCATAATCAAACCCTCCAGACGTGTCGAAATCGAGGAAATATACCTCATAGTCGATCTGGGGAACGATGTAGCTCAAGGTTCGCTCTAGCACGGGAATGCCATTGGCGTCCAATAGATATTTGCCCACACTGATGATCGAACCCATAAACAGATAACCGTCTTTTATTGTGAAAACCTGGGCGGAATTCACTGCCATGTCCGCTACTAGAAGGGGATCGTCGGGGTCGCACACATTGAGGACCCGCAACCGCAGCTGGTTATCCTCAGTGACAATGAGATACAGGTTTTGCCGATACTCCTGCATGCGGTGGATTTCACCGTTATCAGGGATGTCCGTTCCCTCGCTCAACCGGCCTGCGCTATCGGCCTTCACGCCGCAAAGACTCTCTTGATAGTTGAAATACAGCCAACTCCTGCCTTCTGGGGCCACAATATCGTTGATTGCATAGTCGCTGGTGTATTTATCCACGAAATCCGGCGGTGAGGACAGATCCGATACATCCAGGATCAGGCAGACCACCGTATCCACAGAGTATAGCAGGTAGCCGCCGTGTATTTCCCACAGAGCGCCTTGCTCAAATGACATATGGGACAGGTCATAATGCCCAGCCAGAACCATATTGTCGTTTGCGTTTATCTCCCATATCCGAATGCAGTTATCCTCGCCCAAGGCATAGAAATTTTCACCTGAACACAGCGCTTGCCGCAGATTATACCCGCCCGCAAAATCCTGAATCAGGACTGGAACCATTCCCGGGCTGTAATTGTAAATCCTGATGTTGCCATTGTTGGTGCCCAAAACGACATGCCCGTTCATGGTTCCAATGTAGTCCAACACCCCGCCGCTCTCCAGAGAAGTTTCCTCTGCGAAAGTCTCCGTTGCCGCGTCCCAATTGAACAGCTTGGCAGTATTGCTTTGCAAAACCCCGCAACTCACTCCCAGTCTGTCGTCACATACCCACATCCGGTACACGCAGCCGGGAACCGTGGCGCTACTGACCCAGGCAGGCTGAGAGGGGTTTGCGATATCGAATACCAGCATCGCCCCTTCCGTGGTTCCAATCACCACATAATGCCCCCAAACGGCAAAGCACTGCATATAGGTTACATGCAGCTGGCTTAGCTGCGCGGGGATGTCAATGTTGCTGATATCCACTATCCTCAGCACATATGAGTCCAGATAGAACAGCAGGCTGTCCTTTACCGTGGGTTGGCGAAATGAATGCTGGCCCCATGTGAAGTTGCTGATGATCGTGAAGCCCTGGCGGGGATAAACGGGATTGGAAGTATCCCACAAGGTAAGGTGGGTGATCTGTTCGGAAACGCTGCTTGTGAAGTGACCCGTTACGCAACGGTTCTCTGACGCCGTGGCTTGATAGACCGGGGTATTGAGTATGGTCCTTGCCACAGGAACACCATCCAGCAACATAAGCGACGACCATAAAAGACAAACCATCAGATAGCGCATAAAACCTCTGCTTATTGTGTATGCAATTTATGTGCCCGATACAGTGCTTTTTTGCAAGCTTTTTTTAGTAAGAATCCAAACCCTTCCCAAAAAATCCTTGACATAATTCGGCGTTTAACTAATTAGGTTTTTAGTTAAACAACAAACCAAGGAGCGAATGATGTCAGACTCTTTCTTCAAGGCCATCGCGGACGCCAACCGCCGGAAGATACTCACCCTCCTGCGCAAGGGCGGAACCCTCCCCGTGAATGAGATCGCCAGCCATTTCCAGATCAGCCTCCCCGCGCTGAGCGAACATCTGAAGATTTTGCGCAACGCGGGTCTGATCACTTCCCGCAAGGAGAAGCAGTTCGTGTTCTACACCCTCAACACCAGCGTGTTCGAGGACCTTGCCAGTTGGATAACCAATATGATCAATAAACAAGAGGAGATCAAAGATGAAACTAAGTAACTACAAATGGGCATTGCTGATTCTGGTCCTGCACGCCGCCGCGGTGATCTGGTTCGCCACCGTCCTGCCCGCGGACGCCAGGGTGCCCATCCATTGGAACATCCACAACCAGATCGATGGCTGGACCAACCGCGCGACCGGACTTTTCTGGGGTCTGGGGCTCAATGCCGCCATGTTTCTTTTGCTTTGGCTGATGCCGGCCTATTCGCCCTGGTTCAAAAAATACCGCGAACGCTACGACCGCCTGCTGCCGAGCCTGACCGCGATCCTGCTCTTTTTCTTTGCCCTGATCAGCGTTTACGCGCTCTATGTGGCTCGGTGGGGGGAACCCGTAGGGATCAGCGTCATCCTCATTCTAATGGGCTTTCTGTTCATCTTTTTGGGCAATTTGCTGCCCAAGGTGCCCAAAAACTTCTTCATCGGGATCAAAACCCCCTGGAGCCTCGCCAGTGACGAGGTGTGGGACCGCACTCACCGCTTGGGCGGATTGCTCTTCGTGCTCAGCGGGCTGCTGATGATCGCCAAGGGTTTTTTCCTGCCCGCGAATCAGCCCTTCCAGACCGTCACCGCCGTCATCGCCTTTGGGATGCTGCTCTACCCGATCCTGCATTCCTTCATCCTCTACAAGAAACTGGGCAAGAACTGACTCCCTGCCCGCTTTGATCAACCCTTCGGCCTGACCGGGCAGCCCATTTTCCCGGCCAGGCCGTTTTCTTGTTAAACTCGAACTTCAATCCTTTCGCCGGCTCCCGATTCATCGGGAACTCGATTGTGCTTGACGCCAACCCGCGCTGCCCGATGATGGTTATATCCAATAAAGCATAAAAGGAAGCAAAAAGCATGCGCAGCGTATCTATGCTCGTTTTCAGCGGCACCGGGAACACCCTCTTTGCCGCGGAGGAAATCGCCGTCAGGCTCCGTGCCCTAGGTTGCGAGGCAGACATCGCCGCCCTGGAAGGCTTCCGCCGCCAGAATGCCCGGCGCGCCTGGCCGGAAGCGGATCTTGTCGGCATCGGTTATCCGGTGCACGCCTTCAACGCCCCGCCCCTGGTGGAACGGATCATCTCCCAAATGCCTGTTTCCGCCACCCATCGCGACTGCTTCCTGCTCCGCACCGCTGGCAGCCCCTGGGGCAACGGAGGTCCCACGGAGCGCGTGCGCGCCCTGCTCCACGCCAAAAAGCTGCACGTCAGATACGAAGCCCTCGTCCCCCTGCCCTCGACCTTCGCGGTGCGCTATCCGGACGTGTTTATCAAGCTCAACCTGCTTCACGCCTTGCGCCAGTGTGAAGCGATCGCCCGCGACCTCGCCTCCGGCAAGCGTCGTCTGCGCCATTCTTCCCTGCCGCTGCAACTCCTGGCAGCGCTGTTCCGCGCCGAGCATACCGGTGCGCGCTTCTACGGGCGGCTTCTGCGCGCGGACTCATCCTGCACAGCCTGCGGTCTCTGCGCCAGTGATTGCCCCACGGGAAACATCAGCATGCATCAGGGAAAGCCGCATTTCGGCTGGAACTGCACCTTCTGCATGCGCTGCTCCCATCGCTGCCCGGTCCAGGCGATCAGCCACCGCCTCACCGGAAGGAAGCTGATGATCCGGGACCGCTTCGACCTGCGCCGGATTCTTGCCGATGACTCCATCGAACCGATGGACATCAACGCGTCCGCGCCCCCCTACCTGAAAGACTTCCGCGACTTTTACCGCAGGGAAGGCCTGCTGGGCTGACCCCCGGATCCCGCGTTTCCCAAATCCATTATCCCAAAAAGGGTTGACTGCTTCGCCCCGGGTGTCATCTCTTAATCACTTCTTAATCACTTCTTAATCAAGCCTTAATTGTTAAGAAGTGATTAACTAGTGATTAAGAAGTGATTAAGAGATGCAAGCAAAAGCGGACAGAAAGGCAGGCAAGTGCAGAAAACGCTTCGAGGAGGAGTAAAATCATTGCGGTTGAGGGAGATGCGATGATGCTTGCAGGTTATCGGGGCAGATGTTGGGCGCTTATGAAAGCGTTGGAATGGACGCCTGTCATTTTTCGTCGCTGCTGCGCGGATGCCCTTTTTTGTATGCCTTTTTAACGTCCTCGAGGGTGACGTGGGTATAGACGGCGGTGGTGTCCAGATTGGCGTGGCCGAGCATGGACTGCACCGCGCGGAGGTCGGCGCCGCGGTTCAGCATGTGGGTCGCGAAGCTGTGGCGCAGGGTGTGGGGCGAGTATCCTTTTTGCTGGGAGATGAGGCGGAAATAATGGTTGAGGATCTTGTCCAGCTGATAGTGGTCAAAGTCCTTACCGCTCTTGGTGAGGAACAGGCGGTTCGAGCTTTCCGGCGTTTTGAGGGCTTCGCGCACCGGCAGGTAATCCCTGATGGAGCCGATGGCCTCCTTGCCCACGGGAACGATGCGTTCCTTGTTGCCTTTGCCGACCACGCGCACCAGGCCGCGGTCGAGGTCGATGTCCGAGAGCAGCAGGTTTGCCAGTTCCGTCAGGCGCAGCCCGGAGGAGTAAAGCAGTTCAAGGATGGCACGGTTGCGGACGCCGAATTTGCTGTCCAGGTCCGGGACGCGCAGGAGCTTTGCCATTTCCTCCTCGGTGAAGAAGTGGGGCAGCTTTTTTTCGAACTTGGGGCGCTTGATCTTGTCCATGGGGTTTTGGGAGATGGCGTCGGTGAGCTTGAGCCAGGAGAAGAAGCTGTTCAGGGCGGCGGTTTTGCGGGCGAGGCTGCGGTTGGAGACAGAATTGTCGTGCAGCCAGCGCAGGAAATCCCTGATCATCAGGAGGTTGATTTCCGCGGAGCGCACTTCCCCGCCTTCAAAAAAGCGTTCCAGATATCCCCGGAATTGCTGCAGATCGCGGCTGTAGGCAAGAATCGTGCAGGGTGATTTGCCTTCACCGTGTATGTATTGCAGATATTTTTCCAACTCGTTTTGCATAGTTTGTGTTCCCGGTAGCATTTTTTTGCTTGCCTAATTACTTGTCGAGAAAAAAATAGCTCTGGACAAATGGAGGTTTGATGAATCAGCATATATCCGGCAGCGCCGTGCTCGGTACCAACGTGCGCGTGGGGATCAACACCGTGATCCTGGACGACGCTCGCATCGGGGACAACTGCCTGATCGGCCACAACGTCGTGATCCATCCCGGCACGATAATCGGGGACAACGTGCGCATCGACGACAATACCGTGATCGGCAAAACGCCGCTGTCCTCCCCGCGCAGCATCTTCAAAGTGCCGGAGGGACTGAAACCAGCGAAGATAGGATCTTTCTGCCAGATCGGGGCGAACGTGGTCATCTATTGCCAGTGTGAGATCGGCGAGCGCAATCTGATCGCCGACCTGGCGACCGTGCGGGAAAACGTGAGCATCGGAGACCTGAACATCATCGGCCGCAACGTGTCTGTCGAGAATTTCGTCAGCATCGGCTCCCGTAACAAGTTTGAGACCAACTGCTACATCACCGCGTATTCGGAGATCGAAGACTACTGCTTCGTCGCTCCTGCCGTGGCGACCAGCAACGACAACTATATGGCGCGCGACCCGGAACGCTTCTCGCACTTCAAGGGAGTGACGATGAAGCGCGGCGCGCGGATCGGGGTCAACTGCACCATCCTGCCCGGCAAGACGATTGGCGAAGATGCCTGCGTCGCCGGCGGATCGGTCGTCTCGCGCGACGTTCCGGCGCAAAAGGTGGTGCTGGGCAGCCCGGCGAAAGTCCTGCGCGAAGTTCCCGAAGCCCAACTTCTGAAAAACAACCTGGATAAATCATGAAAGCCCTGGTAATCATTCCCACCTACAACGAAATCGACAACATCGCCCGCATTATCGCGGCGGTGCTGGAGCAAGCGCCGGAACTCGAGATTCTGGTGATGGACGACAATTCCCCCGACGGGACCGCCGTCGCCGTGCAGGGCATTATGCTGGAGGAGCCGAGGGTCCACCTGATCCAGAGGCCCGGCAAGCTTGGCTTGGGCTCCGCCTATGTGACGGGGTTCAAATTCGCCCTGGAAAACGGCTACGACTACATTCTGGAGATGGACGCGGACTTCTCGCACAACCCATCCGACTTGCCGAGGCTGCTCGAAGCGGCACAGACCCGCGACATCGCCATCGGCTCCCGCTACTGCCAGGGGGTCAACATCGTCAACTGGCCTTTCAAGCGACTGCTGATCAGCTATTTTGCCTCAAAATACGTGCGGGTTATCACCGGCATGCCGATCAAGGACCCCACCGCGGGGTTCAAGTGCTTTCACCGCCGCGTGCTGGAAGCGATCGACCTCGACCGCATCCTGTCCGACGGCTACGCTTTTCAGATCGAGATGCACTTCCGCGCCTGGGTCAAGGGCTTCCGCATCAAGGAAGTGCCG
Source organism: uncultured Candidatus Cloacimonadota bacterium (assembly GCA_964550575.1). Lineage (GTDB taxonomy): Bacteria > Cloacimonadota > Cloacimonadia > Cloacimonadales > Cloacimonadaceae > Syntrophosphaera. The sequence continues at coordinate 5,819 of CAZKAA010000073.1, read as the reverse complement.
ATCGTCTTCACCGAACGGGTGAACGGAGTATCCAAAATGAGCCGCCACATCGTGTGGGAGGCGGCTTGGATGGTCTGGCGCCTGCAACTGCTGAAACTGCTCAAAAAGATATAGATCAAGGAGATAAACAATGAAACCGATTATAACCATTCTCGCGCTGCTTCTGCTTTCCGCCCTGCTCATGGCAGGTCAGGACAATCTGCCCCGCGTTTTCGTGCAAAGGCTGGTTCTGGAAGACGGCAGCGATCCCGCGGTCACCGTCGAAGAGAACCTTTCCGCCGCGGAATACAACTTTCAGGCCTGGATCAAGGAACGCCCGGAAGAGGTCATGGATACGGATAAAAACAGCATCCATTATTTGAGAATATCGCGCGTCGGCAACGGCGAAACCGTGCCCTACATGGTGGTCTGCCAGCTGAACCTCGGCAACTTCAACGGACTCTGGAAAGAAGGCGAAACCCTGCACCTCAAGGTCACCCACAAAGCCACGAAGCAGGTCAAGGAATGGGAATACCTGATCCCGGAAGGCACCGCCCTGATCAAACTGCTGGACGAACCGGCGGTTATCCCTCCCTACACAGAAAAGGAAACCAAATCCCCAGACTGCGGCTCCTGCGGCGGATGCTTCTAAATCTCTATAGATAATGCTCGAACGCATCAACACCCCTCTGGAGAGAACCGAGGACACGGAGTTCGACCGGGCTTTGCGCCCGCGCACGCTGGATGAATTCATCGGCCAGCACCAGATCAAGCAACTGCTGGACATCTCCATCCAGGCCGCCAAACTGCGCCATGAACCGCTCGACCACGTGCTGTTCTTCGGCCCTCCCGGGCTGGGAAAAACCACCCTTGCCTCCATCATCGCCCGCGAACTGGGCGTCGATATCACCGTCAGCAGCGGCCCTGTGATGGAGAAACCCAGCGACCTGGCGGGCATCCTCACCAACCTCCAGCGCCACGAAGTGCTTTTCATCGACGAAATCCACCGCCTCAGCCACGTGATCGAGGAGTATATTTACCCCGCGATGGAGGACTTCCAGATGGAGATCATCCTGGACAGCGGACCGAGCGCGCGCACGCTCAAGATCGGGGTCGAACCCTTCACCCTGATCGGAGCCACCACCCGCGCCGGGCTGCTCACCGCCCCTCTGCGCGACCGCTTCGGCATCGTGCTGCGGCTGGATTATTACGACTTTGATTCGATCTGCCAGATCCTGCGCCGTTCCGCCCGCATCCTGAACATCCCCACCCAGGAGGAAGGCATCGGCGAACTCGCCCGCCGCAGCCGGGGAACACCCCGCATCGCCAACCGCCTTCTCCGCCGCGTGAGGGACTTCGCCCAGATCAAAGGCGACGGAGTCATCACGCTGGATATCGCGCTCCAGGCGCTGGAGATGCTGCAGGTTGACCACGCCGGCCTGGACGAGATGGACAAGCGCCTCCTGCTCACGATGATGGAGAATTACCGCGGCGGGCCTGTCGGGCTCAAAACCCTTGCCACCGCCATCGGCGAGGATGCCGGCACCATCGAGGAGATCTTTGAACCCTACCTCGTGCAGCAGGGATTCCTGGAACGCACCCCCCAGGGGCGCAAAGCCACGATCAAAGCCTACCGCCACCTCGGCGTCCCTTATACCAACACCCAGCAGGAGATATTCTGAACTCGTCCGCCGTCGCGGAAGCGATTCCCGGCGCGTGAGTCCGGACCCCGCCCATGGGCTATAAGTCCAACATCGCCAGCAATCTGATCAACCAGGCCCTGCGGCTGGTCATCGGAGCCCTGACCGGCATCGTTGTAGCCCGGGCGCTCGGCCCGGAGGGCATGGGCTATGCGGCATACATCATCCTTATCTTCACGCTCATCGGCGATTTCGGGCATCTGGGGCTGAATAACTCCATCATGTATTACAAGAAGCGAGGCGGAGGCAATCCCGCGCAGCTTTACAACGTCAACGTCACCGTGCTGGGCCTGCTTTCCGTAGCCATCGCAGCCGTGGTTGCCGCTCTGAAGGGCACCGGACTCGCTCTGAACTCCTACGGCTATCCCTATCTGGCAGGAGGTATCGTTTTTGTCGCGGCGGATTTGCTTTTCACCAGCCACCACTCCTGGCTGATCGGCGACCAGCGCATCCCGGAAAGCAACCGTAGCATCATCATCGTCTTCTTCCTCAAGAGCGCCGTCCTGCTCTCTCTCTGGCTGACCAGCGCGCTGACTCCCCTCAGCTACTTCCTCGTATTTTGCCTCTCGATGCTGCTCAACGCCGTGCTGCTGATCGCCCGCGTCCGCCAACCCTATCGTCCCGCCATCGATCTGCGCCTTCTGAAAAGCCAGTTCTCATACGGAACCGTGATCTGGCTGGGCGCGATCTGCGCCTTCCTGCACTACAGGGTGGACCAGTTCATGATCAAAAGCATGCTGGGGCTTTCCGACCTCGGAGTCTATTCCGTGGCGGTGACGCTGGCGGAACTGCTGTTCCTGCTGCCCGCCAGCATCAACTCCGCCCTGCTGGGCAAACTCTACAACACGGACGATCCCCAGGCCGCGCGCAAAGTAGTGAGCCAAACCCTAAAGCTAAGCTTCTATGTCTGCGCCGTCCTCGCCCTGACGGGCATCCCCCTCAGCCTGCTGATCCCGGTTTTCTACGGCCAGGCCTACGCCGGAGCGGTCTTCAGCACCATGATTCTGCTCGCCGGAGTGGTCTTTGCCAGCCTCGCCAAGGTTTCCGCGCAATACTTCTTTTCCCGCGGGCAACCCGGCTTCCATCTCGCCGCGACTTTCGCTGCCCTGCTGCTCAACGCCGGCCTGAACCTACTGTTCATTCCCCGCCTGGGCATCGCCGGAGCCGCGCTCGCCTCCACCCTTTCCTATTTCTTCTATGGATCCTATTATCTGGCGCTGTTCGTCCTGCGCGAAAAGTTCAGCCTTTCCGACATCTTTGCCCTGCGGACAGAGGATCTGCGCGATCTGCTGAGGCGCGGTCAGGCATGAGGGAGTTTTTCAAGGGCTGGCTTTGGCACGGAGGCAGATTCCACACTACCCCGCCGGAAGGCCTCTTTCCTCCCGACTGTTCACCGGAGCTGTTCCGGCGCGCCATCGCTGAGTGCGACGGCTGCTTCTGCCTGATCCTCGACCGGGGAGAACATGTCTATGCCGCCGTGGACCGCGTCCGCTCCCATCCCCTCTTCTATGCGGAAAGCGGCAACGACCTGCTGCTCGGGCCTGATGCCGCGGAACTGCGCTCCAGCCTCGGCTGCCGGGAGCCGTACCCCGACGCCGTCGCGGAGTTCCTTCTCACCGGCTACACGACGCGCGACACCACCCTCTTTGCCGGGCTGAAGCAACTCGAGGCAGGCCAGTTCCTCGTTTGGAGCAAAACTCCCGCCACGCTGGAGATCGCTGACTATTATCTTTATCGCCATCTGTTCGAAGCTCTGGAATCGCCTCTGGAAGAAATGGACGCGATGCACGAGCGCGTCATCGGCCGCTTGATCGAAAGCGCCGGCGGACGCACCCTCGCCATCCCGCTCAGCGGCGGCTACGACTCCCGCCTGATCGCCTTCATGCTCAAGCGCTTGGGTTACGAAAACGTCGTCTGCTTCACCTATGGCAGCCCCCATCAGGGCGAGGCGGAGGCGTCCCGCAAAGTCGCCCGCTTCCTGAACTATCCCTGGTTTATGCTCCACCACACGCGCCGGATGTGGTTTGATGCCTACCGCTCCCCCGCGATGAAGGACTATTTCCGCTTCGCCGGGCAGAGCAGTTCCTCGCCGCACATCCAGGACTGGCTGGCGGTCAAGCTCCTCAAAGAGCGCGGGCTGGTTCCCCCGGACGCGATCTTTGTGCCCGGACACTCCGGCGGCTGCCCACAGGGCGCCAATCTGCCCAACCTGTTCGGCGACAGGGACGAACTCGTCGCCCGCGACCTGCTCGATTCCATTTTCAGCAAGCACTACGCGCTTTGGCAGACCTCCGCCGCCTATCGGGAAGAGCGTTTCGAGCCGATGCTGCGCGATTATCTGGGCATCCCGCCCGTCCTTCAGCCCGAGTTCGCCGCGTCGCTGTTCGACGAATGGGATTGGAGGCAGCGGCAGGCGAAATTTATCGTCAATTCCGTCCGCGTTTACGAGTTCTTCGGCTTCGAGTGGAGGATTCCGCTCTGGGACCTGGATTTTATGGAGTTCTGGCGCCGCGTGCCCCTCTGCCAGCGCCTCGAACGCTCCCTATACCGCCAATACGCCCACCGCTACCAGGCCATCCGGCTGCCCGCCTACCACAACTATTCCTGGCCCGTGCGCCTGCGCCACAAAATGCAGAACCTCCAGCGCGGCAACCTCTACGACCTCCGCTACGGCAGATATCTGGACAGCCGCGACCGGGACGCCTATGCCTCCACCCCGGTGCAAAGCCTCTTGGCCCGCAACTTCACATACCCCAAATATATAGACCCCGACAGACCCCTCTTGAGAACCGACCTCAACGCAATCCAATCGCTGGACTACCTCCGCGGCCTGCTCGCCGGCGAGTTCTGAGCCATCATCGCCCTTAGCCCTTCTCCATCCTCTTTCCTGACTCTGTAACCACCCACTCGCCACCCGGTATCCTCCCGGTTGCGGACCGCGTGGTGACTGGGAGGCAAGGCAACAGAGTTCAACCCTCGAACAAGGATGGAAGGATGGGGAATCGGGACGGAGCCAAGATAATCCTTGACCTGTTGGGCATGCTAAAAGAATTGATTCCAAAACGCAATCGGAAGTGAAATGAAATCCGTTCGCCAACGCTTTGACCGCAACATCCTCGGCGTTTTCCGCCAGGCGCTGAGCCTGGACGTGAGAGACCCGGGCAAGATCGGCTTCTTCGCGAGATCCCTCTGGCACCAGCACCGTGCCGCGCTCAGGCGCAAACGCATGGCGGAAAATGGCTTGGAAGTGCCGCCCCTGCTCATCGTCAGCGTCACCAGAAAGTGCAATCTGCACTGCAAAGGCTGCTACGCGCAACTCTTGCACACCGCCAGAGAGGAGGAACTCAGCCCCCAAAGCCTGGAGGATATCCTCCAAGAGGCGCACGAGCTCGGCGTGTCCATCGTGATGATCGCGGGCGGGGAACCCTTGCTGCGCCAGGACCTGCTGGAAGTCGCGGCACGCTTTCCCAGCCTAACCTTTCCGATCTTCACGAACTCCACATTGCTGGACGCGGAACGCCTGCGCTGGTTTGCCAGGCATCCGCACCTGATTCCGGTGATAAGCCTGGAGGGACGCGAACTGGAGACGGACGGGCGACGCGGCGACGGAGTCTATCAGAAGTTTCGCGAGTTGTGCCCGCAACTCAAGTCCGGCAGAGTATTCTGGGGCATTTCGCTGACCCTGACGCGGCCGGGATTCGCCCTGCAGATGTCGGAACCATTTCTGCGGGAATACCTTGCCTGCGGCTGCCGGCTGTTTTTCTTTGTGGAATACGTTCCCGTTGCGGAGGGCAGCGGGCATCTGACGCTCACGCAAGAGCAGAAGAATGCCGTCGGGGAACGCGCGCGCAGGCTTTGCCGCGACCTGCCTGGCTTGTTCATCGCTTTTCCCGGAGACGAGGAGCAGTATGACGGCTGCCTCGCCGCGGGGCGGGGATTCTTGCACATCGATCCCTCGGGCAGGGTCGAGCCTTGCCCCTTCGCTCCGTATTCCGACACCGATCTCCGCGCCTCAAGCCTGCGGGAAGCGCTTTCTTCGCCGCTCCTGCGCAAGATCAGGCAGGCGCACCAACTGCTGACCGAAGGGGAGGGCGGCTGCGCGCTCTGGGCGAACCGGGAATTCATCGCCGGGCTGCAGGA
>CAZKAA010000072.1:0-12983 GCA_964550575.1 uncultured Candidatus Cloacimonadota bacterium | reverse complement strand
CAAGCCTTAACAATTAAGAAGTGATTAACTAGTGATAAAGAAGTGATTAAGAGATAACGTTTGGGGCGGAAGTTGTGGGCGTAAGTCAACGGATTATGCGGCAGAAAAGCGGAGAAAAGAGAAGATATACCTTGACTATTCGACCAATAGTACTTATTTGGTCGAAAATATAAAACAACCATCCTGGTCATGACCAGCATGCTATAAGCAGCAAGGAGTTCGATCGTGAAAACAAGAACCAAAAAAAGGGAAAAGATCATCGGAGCGGCGACGTCGCTCTTTTCGCGCTGGGGATATGCCAAAACCTCTCTGGAGGATGTGGCGCGGGGCGCGCATATCGCCAAAGCCACAATCTATTACTATTTCTCAAGCAAAGAAGACGTTTTTATCGCCGCCATCCGCGAGAAGGCGGAGGAGTTGTTTCAGGCGCTGGTAACGGAAATCGACTCAGTTCCAAGCTTTGAAGAAAAACTCTCCCGCTTTTTGAAACTGCCCATGCGCTATATTTTTGAAAACATGCCCATTCTGGGTGAAGCCCTGCGCCAGATTCCAGAGCAATATCTTTCCAAACTCGAGGAAAACCGCGCGGATTATCGCAGCCGGATGCAGCATATCCTCGCCAGCATCCTTGAATGCGGGCGAGAGCAGGGGATTCTGGAAGATAACGTCAACGTTCCCAGGCTCAGCGAGACGATCAACGACTGGTTTCTGTTTGGCGACACCTGGGTGGACATCAGCGAGAAGGAAAGGATCATACAGCGCATCGAAAGGGACCACGACCTTATCATCAACCTCATCCTGTACGGGATTGTCAAGAGAGGTTCAGAAAACGCAGCGGCTCCCAAAAAGAAAGCGAAGGGCAAACCATGAAGCAACTTGCCATTATCATCGCGATGACCCTGCTAACCGCTTTCGCGCATCCGATCAGCCTTGAGGAAAGCGTTTCGCACGCGATGGAGCACAACAGGGAACTGCTGATGGCAGGAGAGCGGGTGGCGATTGCCGATCTGGCGCATCAGGAAATCCGGGGGAGTTTTCTACCCCAGATCAGCCTGTCCGGCGGCTACAGCCTGACCAGAACTTATCTGCCGGATTCGACGCTCCCCTCCCCGGTGGATTTGACCGTGGGCATCAATCCCGCGACGGCGAGCGACAACGACTATTATCTCGCGGGAGCGATAAGCGGGATCGCAAACTCCCTGATCCCGGTATCTCCGCTTGAAGAAGGAGCGCTGGGATTATCGTTGAAACTGGAGCAGCTGCTGTTTTCCGGCGGGCAGTTGCATTACGGCGCGAAAGCGTTGGAGCGCTATAAAGAGGTGCAGCGATTGAGTTTTGAGGCAACTCGGCGCGAACTCGCGCTTCAGACGACAAAGCTTTTCTACTCATACCTGCTGGCAGACGAGTTGGTTGGAGTTCAGAATGAAGCGCTTGCCACAGCCGAAAGCCATCTGGCAAGGGTTGAAGCGTTTGCCGCGGAGGGGATGGTGGCGGAGTTTGACCTGCTGCGAGCCAAGCTTGAGATCGCCAAACTCAAGCCGCAACTCCTGCAGGCACAGAACACGCGCGAACTGGCACTCGCAGCATTCAGAACCCTGATCGGCGATCAGGACGGGGTAGCAGTTCCAGAAGGCGGATTCCCCTTGCCTGTAGAGATCGGCATCAGCGAGCAGGAAGCGATACAAAGGGGTTTGTCCGCACGTCCGGAGATCCTGATGGCGCGGACGGGAACCGAGATCAAAGAATTGATGTGGAAATCCGAAAAAGGAACGCTATTGCCGAAACTTGGACTGCAGGCAAGCGCGTCAGTTTATACCGCAGCGGACGAGTTCGCCATCGAAAATGACGATTTTGGCACAAGCTACGCCATCGGCATTGGAGTATCGGTGCCATTGTTTACCGGGTTGAAGAGCCTGGCAAGATCTCGTGCGGCGAAACACGAGTATCTCCTTGCCAGGTTGCAGGCTCAGGACTATGAGGATAAAATCAGCCTGGAAATTACTCATTGCCTGCAAAAACTGAGGTTCGCGGAAGAAAACCTCAAGGTTCAGGAAAGAAACATCGAGATGGCGGAGCGCGGACTGCAATTGGCACAGGTCCGCTATGCGAACCAGGTCGGCATTCAGCTTGAGGTTTTTGACGCCCGGACCATCCTGTCCGCAATGAAGCTGCAATACTTTCAGGCGGTGTTTGATGTTATCGCTGCGACCTGCGAGTTTAAAAAAGCCATTGGCGAAGATTTGTGAAGGTGAACACATGAAAAGGTCATTAATCATCAAGATTGGCTGCGTCGCGCTGCTGCTTCTTGGTTGCGGTAAAAACGACGAAGCTGCTAAGAGCATGGATCAGATCCATAAAGAGCAGGGAATCCCGGTCAGGTTAACAACCGTGGAGGCGGGCAGGTTCAGCCAGACGCTTACCTATAGCGCTGCTTTGGGCGGAAGCGAAGAATCTTACGGGCAATCACTACTCAGCGAAGTAGTCAGTTCTGTGAAGGCAAAAGTGGGGGACAGGGTGTCCGCGGGTCAGGTCATCGTCACCTTTCCCCCCAACACTCCGGCGGCTCAGTATGAACAGGCATCGGCGGGTTTCTCCGCCGCAAAGCAGGCGCTGGAAAGGATGCAGAATCTCTTCGCGCAGGGAGCAATATCCCGGCAAGATCTGGATAACGCCGAAACCCAGTACAAGCTGGCAGAGGCAAATCTGGGAGCAAGCTCTGGGATGATCAACGTACGGGCTCCCATCTCGGGAGTGGTCACGGGAGTATCCGTCAACCCGGGCGACCACGCTTATCCGGGACAGAGTCTGTTTACGATCGCGAATCCTTCCGCATACAAGGCCAGGTTAATGATTCCGGATGCCGATGCCCGGCTGGTAAAAACCGGAATGCCCGCGACGGCGAACTGGAACGGGATCGAACTGAAAGGAAAGGTTAGCAAAGTATCTCTGGCACTTGATCCATACACCCGTGCCATACCTGTGGAAGCGGTTTTTCCCGCCAGCGGGCAGAAGATCAGCTTTGGGTCCATGGCGAAGATCGATCTGGAAATCCAGTCCAAAGAGAATGTGATCGCGGTCAACAGGGAGCATATCGTGAGTGAAAGCGGCAAGAGTTATGTGTGGGTGGAAGCAGGAAATCGGGCTCAAAAACGCGAAGTTGTCCTCGGCCAGAATTCAGGAATGCGCTTTGAAATTGTTTCGGGACTTGAGTCAGGCGACATGCTGGTTGTTGAAGGTATCGGGCAATTGACGGATAGAGCTCTGATCCGGGTGATTGAATAGAGGTTATTGCATGTTTCTTTCAAAATTGTCAGTCAGACGCCCCGTGCTGGTATCGATGGCGATACTGGTTTTCGTGGTATTCGGCATCATCGCCTATACCAAGCTGCCGTTGAATCTGATGCCGGATGTGTCTTTGCCCTTTGTCATGATCCAGACGGTTTATCCCGGTGCGGGTCCCAGTGAGGTTGAGATACAGGTCACCAAACCGATCGAGGACGCAATCGCGACTGTCAGCCTGGTCGACTATACTCAATCCTATTCGCTTGACAACGCCAGCATCATCCTGATCGCTTTCAAGATGCAAAAAAACGTCGATCTCGCCAATCAAGAGATCAAAGACAAGGTGGACGGTATCATTCGCGACCTGCCAGCCTCGGTAGAAAAACCACTGGTGCAGAAGATCAACTATAACGCCATGCCGTTTATGGACTTAATTCTTACAGGCAAGCAGGATGGCAGAGACTTGTATGAACTTGCCGACGCGAAGCTGAAAGACAGGTTCGGCCAGATCGACGGTGTGGGTCAGGTTGAAATCACGGGAGGCAACAAAAGACAGATCGAAGTGAAGCTGAGCGACAAGATCATCCTGGAAAACAGGATATCGCTCAGCCAATTGATGCAAATCCTCGCCGCCCAGAACCTGGACATGCCCGCAGGCTCATTCCAGCAGGGATCTCAGGAGTATTCCGTGAAGCTTAAGGGGAGGTTCGATTCTGTAGAAAGCGTGGGAGACGCAGATATTCCAACTGCCACTGGTTTCAAGAAACTGCGTGATCTGGGCGAAGTAACGGACGGAATCGAAGAAGTCCGCAACCGAGCAATCTATTATAATGTGCCAAGCCGCAACAGGCAGGACAACATTGTTCGCATCTCTCTTACCGGAACATCCGATGGAAATGTGGTCAGCATCGCCAAAGAAGTGCGCGATCGCTTGCCGGAACTCCGCAAAGAGCTTCCCGCTGGTGTCAGGCTGGACCTGATCCGCGACGAATCGGACTTCATAAGGGGCACAGTGGACGACACTTTTAACAATATCTGGCTTGGTATCCTGCTTACGGGCTTGATCCTGCTTATCTTTCTCCACGATTTGCGAGCGACTGCAATTGTCGCTCTATCCATGCCCATATCAATCATCTCAACCTTTGTGTTTATGCAGATCGCGGGTTTCAGCTTCAACTTGCTGACCTTGATTGGCATCTCCTCCGCGGTTGGAATCCTGGTCACAAATTCAGTGATCGTGATCGAGAATATTTTCCGTCACAGAAGCTTGCAGATCAGTCCCAAATCAGCAGCGGAAGCCGGTGCGTCGGAAATAGCATTGGCTGTATTGGCAAGCACTCTGACAAACATTGTGGTTTTCATCCCGATAGCTTCCATGGGTTCACTGGTGGGGGTGTTTTTTCGGGAATTCGCCTTAACAGTAGCTTTCGCCACGGTGTTTTCACTCATCACCGCCTTCACCGTGACTCCGATGCTTTCTTCGTTCATCCTGGGGCGCGGAAGCAAGGTCAATCGCTTCGGAGCGGCTTTCGACAGAATTTTCGACAAGTTCTCCGCTGCATACGCTGGATTTCTTTCCAGCGTGTTGAGTTCAAAAAAGCATAGCCGGAACATTATTTTAATCACTGTTGCTCTGGTGATCGGCAGCCTGGCGCTAATACCCGTTGTAGGTTTGGAGTTTATGCCGCCAATGGATCAGGGCGAACTCACGATCAGCGCTGAATTGCCTGAGGGCTACAATCTGGATCAGACAGCAGAAATCCACGAACTGATCCTAGAGCGCCTTGCCAGGCACAGGGAAATTGAGCATGTGATAACGAATCTGGGTTCCCTGAGCTTCATCGAAACAGGGACCAATCTTGCTTCATTGGATGTGAAGCTGATAGAGGCTGATAAGCGTCGGAAGACATCGCGACAGATTGCTGCCCTACTTACTTCGGATCTGGCTGACATTCCCAACGCCAGGATCAGCGTGAGTGCTTCCAGTTCTTCGTTTGGAGAGGATTCAGGAATTGAATTCTATCTTCAGGGACAGGAAACAGCGCAACTGGAGAAACTGAAACTTCTCGTCTGGGAAAAGATCAGCGGCATACCCGGACTGGTCAACCTTGATGCCGGTACCCGCAACGGCAGAACAGAATTGACCATTATTCCGAGACGTGATCAGATGGCAGCGGTCGGTGCTACCGTCTATGATCTGGCTTTGGCTTTGAGGGGAGCGGTGGAAGGAATTGTTTCAACCCAGTACCATGAAGCAGGAAGGCAGTTTGACATCAAAGTCTCGCTGTTCGACGCGGATCTTGATACGCCACAGGAGATGGGTAACATGAACGTAGTAATCATGGGTCAGCCATATCTGCTATCACAACTTGCTGAACTTGAGTTCGGACCTGGCACGAATCGCATTATCCACAGAGATCGGAGTAAATCTGTCGTGTTCACAGCGGATATCGCGGAAAACACCAGCATGGGAGAAGTGATATCGCAAATCAATAAACGGATTGACGATATCAGTTTTCCCGCGGGATATCGAATCGTCTGGGGAGGAAACGCTCAAATGCTGAAAGACGCTGTGATCGCGATGCTCCAAACTTTCATTCTGGCAGTGCTCCTAACCTACATGCTGCTTGCCGCGATCCTGGAGAGTTTCGTGCAGCCTTTGTTTATCATGGGAACCGTTCCTCTTGCGCTGATCGGCGTAGTTTTCGCTTTGCTTGCGACAGGGCAGACATTTAACATCGTTTCCATGATGTCAGTGATAATGCTGGTTGGAATTGTGGTCAATAACGCGATCTTGCTTCTGGATTACGCTAATCTGCGCAGAAAACAAGGAGTTAGTCCTCACGATGCGCTTATGGAAGCTGGCCAAGCAAAGGTGAAGCCGATCATAATGAGCACATTGGCTATCGTAATCGGCATGCTGCCTATGGCCCTGGGAATCGGAGAAGCGGGAAAAGAGATGCGTATGCCTATGGGAATAGTAAGCATAGGGGGACTTATTGCCTCCACATTTCTAACTTTGATCATCATTCCTGCGTTTTATTACTTGACTTCCAAGCAAGCGCAGGTTATAAGGGAATCAAGCGAAGCTAATGTGGAAAGCGAGTGATTCCGGCCAGTACCATGATATGCGGTAACACACTGCAAATAACGATACTGACTGATTATCCAGCTTTGTTCATTGTACCGCAAAAAAAAACCTTACAAAGGATGAGCAAATGAAGAAAGCACTTGTTGTAATCGTTCTGTTGCTGGGCATCACTGCCATTTTTGCCCAAAACCAGGTTGACAAGGGATTGTTGCAGGTCAACGCCGGAGTCGGTATCTCCGGTTGGGGAATTCCCATCTACGTAGGCGCGGACGCCGGAATATTAAAAAACCTAACTGTCGGCGGAGAATTGTCTTATCGCGGATACAGCTACTGGGGATACAACCACAGCATCATCGGCATCCTTGCCAATGGTAACTACCACTTCAGCGATCTTCTGACCAAGTATGTCACTCCGATTCCCAGCGAGATTGACCTGTATTGGGGTCTGAACCTTGGTGGATACATATGGATCTCTGAATCTGGCTACACCGGAACGGGTTCCCGGCTCGGGATCGGTTCACAGCTTGGTGCAAGATACTATTTCAACGACAAGCTGGCGGCTAATCTAGAGTTTGGAGGCGGAAACACTTTTGGCACCAAGCTCGGAATAACCTACAAGCTTAAATAACAAACAGATTTTCCAGAAACACGCGCGCAGAACTTGTCTTGCGCGCGTTTTTGCATTAGTATTTCAAGATAAAAGACAACCGAACAAGAGGTAACAATGTTAGACAAAGAAAAGATTGAATCAGTGCTTTCAAAGATTCGTCCGGCAATCCAAGCCGACGGCGGTGATGTGGAACTTGTGAATGTCCGCGAGGACAACGTGGTGGAAGTTCGTCTCAAAGGAGCTTGCAACGGCTGTCCGATGGCGACTTTGACTCTCAAAGCAGGTATCGAACGTATCATCAAGGAAGATATACCCGAGGTCAAGGAAGTAGTTTCGGTAAAATAGACCCGCGGTTTTCTCAGGTAGCAATCGTGCCCGGATACTAATTCCGGGTTTTTTTCCTTTTGGTTGAATCTACGAGCAGGAACTCATATCCGCAGTCCTACTGGCAGCACATCATGACCTGGCAGGCACCCAAAACAGAATGTCAATAATAAATCTAATCGTGCTGCCGGCTTCTCGGGAATGCTGTTCAAAAAACCAATTGACAAGAGAGGGTGCTGAAAAAAATTGGTAATAAATTCTATTATCGCATAGTAAAAATTAGCAGTTAGCAGCATCATTCAAGATAACATATAGATGAGGAAGAAATGAAAGAATACAGCCTGAAGAAGTTACGCAATCTTCTGTTCATGGGCTCCAGCGGCGCCGGAAAGACAACGGTCGCAGAACAGATTTTTTATCTGACCCATACCACAACCCGCATAGGCAAGATCGACGAAGGCAACACAGTAATGGACTTCGACCCGGAAGAGACGGCAAAGAAGATGTCGCTCAGCCTGAGCATTGGCTTTGTTAACTACAACGACCACAAGATCAATATCCTCGATGCACCAGGCAATCCGGATTTCGTGGGTGACGCGATCGTGGCGATCCCGGCGGTTGAAAATGTCGTCCTGGTGGCTAATGCGACGGGAGGATTCGAAGTCGGGCTGGAACTCGCGATCGAGCAACTTGAGCATAAGAAAGTAGGCAAAGTCATCCTCGTCAATCGCATGGACAACGAACACGCGGACTTTTTTAAGACGCTGGAAAGCATTCATGAAAACTCCGGCATCAATCCCACTCCGATCCATCTGCCCATTGGCAAAGAGAACACCTTCGAAGGCGTGGTGGATATCGTCCGCCAGAAAGCTATCCGTTCAACCGGAGAGGGCGACGTGCCGGCCGATATGAAAGATGCGGTGGAAGAAGCGAGGCTGCATTTAATGGAAGCTGTAGCGGAAACTGACGAGGAATTGCTTAATACATTCCTTGAAAACATGGAACTCACTGACGAGCAGTTGCTGCCAGGATTGAAGAAAGCCGTTGCCAACGGAGATATCATCCCCGCGTTCGTTTGCTCTGCGCACACAGGTGTAGGCGTGATGGCGTTCCTTGACGCAGTAACGCAATACCTTCCCTCGCCCGAAGACAGCAATCCCATGCAGGTTCTTGACAAAGGCGCAGCAAAGGATTTCGTCGCGAAAGCCGACGGCGAATTGTTGGGTTATATCTTCAAACTTTACGCCGATCCGAATATGGGTGACTATGCCTATATCCGCATGTTCTCGGGCACGCTCAAGACTGGAACAGAATTCTACATCCCCGAAAAGGACGCCAAAGACAAAGCTGGAAACATGTATTTCATGCTCGGCAAAAACCGCAATGACACGCAGGAAATAAGAGCCGGAGAAATCGGTGCCTTGGTGAAGCTTAAAAACGCAAAAGCGTTGAACAGCATCACAGCCATCGGATCCAATCTCGCGCTCGAAATGCCGGAACTGCCGACTCCGACTTTCTGGCAGATGATACGCGCTGCCAACCAATCTGACGAGGACAAGATCGGCGCCGCACTGCAAAGAGTTATCGCGGAAGATCCGACCATCAAGTTTGACTTGAACCTTGAAACCCACGAGAATGTCATTTCCGGAATGGGCGAGCAGCAACTGCAACTGGTTTTGAAGAAGCTGAAAAACCGCTATAAAGTGGAAGCCATGATGAAAGAACCGCGCATTCCCTACAAAGAAACGATCATGGGCAGCGCGGAATCCCAATACCGCCATAAAAAGCAATCCGGTGGACGTGGCCAGTACGGTGAAGTCTATTTCCGAATCAAAGCGACAGAGCGCGGCGAAGGATTTCAGTTCATCAACTCCATCGTGGGCGGCGTGATACCATCGAACTTCATTCCGGCAATCGAGAAAGGCTTGGTTGAGACGATGGAAAAAGGCATCATCGCAGGATATCAGGTTGTCGATGTTAGCGTCGAAGTCTACTACGGCAGCTATCACGATGTGGACAGCTCAGAAATGGCTTTTAAGATTGCTTCATCCATGGCGCTCAAAGAAGGTTTCAAGAAATGCAAACCTATCCTGCTGGAGCCGATCCACGATCTGACGATCATTGTTCCCAGCGAGTATATGGGCGACGTGATGGGCGATATCAATACCCGCCGCGGACGCATTATGGGCATGGAGCAGAGAGGCAAAAAGCAGTATCTTAACGCCCAGATGCCAGTTGCCGAAATGTATTTCTATTATCCCGCGTTAAAGTCGTTTACCCAGGGACGGGGACGATTTAATCAAAAATTCTCTCATTACGAGAAGGTTCCTGACGAGATCACGGCTAAAGTTGTAGCCGCCTGGCAGGATTCCGAAGCATAATATCTCCTGTTCGCAGGATCGTAAATCCGGGGAAGGCTATAAACAGAGCCTTCCCCTTTTTCGTGCTTGACATTTTATAACGCATGCGTTGAATAGGCATGTTAATGTAAAGATAACTTAGGAAATAAAAAGCAAGAGGTTTATATGTCCGGACACAATAAGTGGAGCTCGATCAAACACAAAAAAGGCGCGGCAGACGCCAAACGCGGGCAGCTGTTTACCCGCATCGTCAAAGAAATCATTCTGGCCGCCAAAAACGGTGGCGGAGATGCGGAGATGAATCCACGCCTTCGCACCGCGGTATTGACAGCCAAAGCAGCCAATATGCCCCGCGAGAATATCGAGCGCGCGATCAAGCGCGGTACGGGAGAGATCGAAGGCGCAGCCTATGAAGAGATCACCTATGAAGGCTATGGGCATAATGGAGTCGGAATCGTTGTGGACGTGATGACGGACAACAAGAATCGTACTGTGGCAGATCTGCGCCATATCTTTTCCAAGTACGGCGGCAACCTCGCTGAAACTGGCGCTGTTTCCTGGAACTTTGAGCAGAAGGGATTTTTCAATGTTCCTGCAGCCGGTCTTGATGAAGACGAGTTCATGATGCAGGCATTGGATGCGGGAGCTGCTGACGTCGAACTCAACGACGAATATTTCGACATATATACGGCTCCAAGCGAGTTCCATACGGTATTGGGCAATTTTGAAAAACTGGGTTACCCTGTCGAGAACGCCGAACTGACAAGAGTTCCTAAAAACACAATCAACGCAGACGATGTGGCGAGCAAGCTGCTCAAACTCATCGATATGCTGGAAGATCTTGACGATGTTCAAAAGGTCTATGCGAACTTCGAACTTTCAGATGAGGTGATGGCCTCTCTCAGCTGACCAAGTGATCATTCTTGGCATTGATCCCGGAAGCCGTTACTGCGGCTATGGTTTATTGGAAATCGAGAGAAACAGGATCATTGCGGCAGGATGTGACATCGTGAATTTGGTCCGTGAAAAAGATTTGCTTAAAAGACTCGCCATGCTGTATGAAGAGATCAGCAGGGTCATAAACGAATATAATCCTGACGTAGCAGCAGTTGAGAGCATGTTTTTTCAAAAGCACATACGTAGTATATTCACTTTGGGCCATGCCAGGGGGGTCATTTTATTGGCAATCGCCCAAAAAGGGATCCCCATGATCGAGTATAGCCCACGGGAAGTTAAAAAGGCTGTGGTAGGCAATGGCAACGCCTCGAAGCAACAGGTGAGATTTATGATCGACAAGATGCTAAAGCTGAAAGCGAAACCAGCCACTGACGACGCCTATGACGCTTTGGGAATCGCATTCTGCCACCATCACCGCCTGAGATATCAGTAATGATTCAGTACATCAAAGGCATTCTGGCAGAAAAAAGCCCTGTCCGGGCGGTCATTGAAACACCAATGGGCATGGCTTTTGAACTGCATATTCCGATCAGCACTTTTGAAGTGCTTCCCCATGAAGGGAAAGAGTGCATGCTGTATACCCATCTGCATCTAGCCCAGGATGATGTGCGGCTGTTTGGATTCGCCACGCTTGCCGAGCGGGAACTGTATCAGCAATTGAACCGCATCTCCGGAGTAGGACCCAAAAGCGCGCTGTCCATCATTTCAACCCTTCCGATCCAGACCTTTGTCAGATCGATCGAGAGAGAAGAAACTGCGTTGTTAACCAAGATACCGGGGGTTGGACTGAAAAGCGCGCAACGCTTGATAATCGAGTTGAAAGGCAAACTGCTGCATTTGGCGGAATACACGCCAACGGGTGATTATCCGCTGGCAGAAAAAGCCATCATCGAAGTTGAAAACGCACTGCAATCCTTGGGATTCAACCCCAAAGACATCCGGCGAGAGATCGGGCTCATGCCAAACGAGGCATCTGAGATGGATTCGGAGCATTTGATTAAAGAAGTGATCCGGCGATTGTACCAAAGAAACCGTTGATGCTCAGGAACGAAGCCTATCAGACGATTGTCAGGATCCTTAAGGATCTTGAGTTCTCGGATACACTTCTTCAGCAGAGGGCGAAGAAGATTAAACAAGCCGGGGAAAACGTCTCTCTCTATTACAACATGGTGAAGGGCGTGATCAAACTTAAGGGCAAGCTGGATTATATTCTATCCCAATACGCCGATCCCGTCAAATTCGGCAACACCGACATCAAAGTGAAAGCGTTGCTATACATGGGATTGTATCAGCTGATGTATCTGGACTCGATCCCGTCGCACGCGGCGGTCAACGAGACTGTCGAACTAGCCAAGCAATCGCTGGGTCCGGGAATTGCGGATTTTGTTAACGCCATGCTGCGGGCCTGGCAGAGGAATCCGAATGTTCAGTATCCCAAAACTCCGGTCCATAGGATCGCTAGCGAGCACTCGTACCCACTCGAGTTGATTGAGAATTGGATAGATCTCTGGGGCGAGGAAGATACGGAGTATCTGGCGATATTTTTCAATGAGAATCCCAAACTGCATATGCGGGTAAACTCAACCGCGACGACTCCGGACAAGCTTATCCAATACTTTCAAAAGCGCGATATCAATGTGGAAGCAGCACCCACAGGCAGATTGATGCTAACTAGCGATGAAGCGGACAGGATATTGGAAGACGTCGCTTTCTCAGAGGGTTACTTTTCCATACAGGACATATCGTCGTCTCTCGTAGTCGATCTGCTCGATCCCCAGCCCGGTGAGAACATACTTGATTTTTTTGCTGCTCCTGGGGGAAAATGTACTTACATCTCAGAAAAAATGCAGAATACGGGAGAAGTAATCGCCGTTGACAAGATACCAAGCAAAATCAAGTTGCTCAAGCAAGCTGCCGATCGGTTGCAACTGACCAACATAAAGATGATTGTTTCTGATGCGTTCAAGTATGGACCTGTCGCTCCTGCATATGACCGGGTGCTGGTAGACGCGCCCTGTTCAGGTTGGGGTGTCTTCGGGCGCAAGGCCGATTTGCGTTGGCAAGCGCACCAGAACATACCGGAATTGATCAAGATACAGGAAAAAGCCCTTGACTGGTCGGCGAATTTTGTAAGACAGGGAGGAATCATGGTATACTCCACCTGCACTATGAATCCCGCTGAAAATGAAAAGCAAATCGAGAACTTTTTGAAACGCAACAGCAAATTCAAATTGGTCGACGGCAATAACTGGTTACCAGAAGGTTTTGCCGTCGGCGGCCAGTTAAAGACTCTGCCCTTCAAGCACAATATGGAGATCGGAAGAGCACACGTCTGAACTCCAGTCACCGCTCATTATCT
>CAZKAA010000071.1:0-13298 GCA_964550575.1 uncultured Candidatus Cloacimonadota bacterium | reverse complement strand
CAAGACGGAATACGCGATAATGAGCGGTGACTGGTGTTCAGACGTGTGCTCTTCCTATCTATGCGCGGGGTCTGGATTTGTTTGCCTTTATCCCGGCGGTAGGAATAGATGCCGGAAGCGACCGGGCTGCCATTCTCGTCCCTGCCGTCCCAGGTGATTACATGCGATCCCTTTGCCAGCGCCCCGCTGTGCAGAGTCTTCACCAACTGCCCTTTCAGATTATAAATGGAAAGGACATATTCCTCCGAGGCTTCCTTGATCTGGAAGCTGATGCTGGTGCTGGGGTTGAAGGGATTGGGGTAGTTTTGCAGCAGCTTGAAATCAGTCACCCCGGGAGAGGATGGATCGTCAATGCTGACAACCTCGCTGTTCAGTCGTTGAGCATACAAACCGAGAATCTCGGTTTTTCCGCTCGAGCGGCCGTCCGCCCAAACTGCGTAAGCGTCGTTGCCTTGCGTCACCAGCAGGGGATTATACTGCATCTTGCTGGCGTCGCAGACGATCTCGTTGACGTTGGGGGAGACCATGGTGCCGTCGTCATCTATGTACTTGTACCAGATATCCGATTCGATGTCGAAGTAGTCCGTCCAGGCGATGACCATTCTGCCGTTGTCAAAGCGGCCCATCGTGGGAGAGGACTGGGTGCTGTCCCGCTGGACGACATAAGTTCCCAGGTTGCCCCACAGCGGATTGCCGTCCAGGCTGTAGTTTTGGGCGATGATGTCATGCATGCCGTTGATGTTTTCGCACCAGGCGAAGATGATGTCGCTGCGGAACTGGTCGTCATTGACCAGGGTGGGTTTCTCCTGCTCGCGGCCGTAATCGGCGAGGTTGACACCCAGCGGGTCCCACAGCCGCTGTCCGGCGGAGGATACGTGCTGGCCCCAGTAGTTTTGGACGAAGTCATCGCGACCGTCGCGCCACATCAGGAACAGACCGTTGCTGGTCTGGGTGGCGACGGGTATGCGCTGGTAGGTGTCCCAGTTCGCGTGGGTTGAAGCCTTGAGCCCTTCCTCAGGCCAGCCGGTTTCAGCGCTGCCAGTGTCGTTGACTTTCTTCACATAGACGCTCTGCGTGCCTTCCATGGGATTGTAGCGTTCCCAGATATAGTAATCTGATTTCAGGTCGTTGATCACGCACTCGTTGTTCAGTTCGGTGCTGGCCAGCGTTGAGACCATGACTCCGTTGGTGCCCCACATCTTTTGGCCGTTTTGGATCATCTGCCCGTAAACGTGGTAGAAGAAGCTGGTATTTACCTGATCGTAGTTCGACCAGCCGACCAGGAACTGGTCAGTTGCCGGCAGATAGGAGATGCGGGGATCTTTTTGGCGGATGGGGTCGCTGTCGGTGAGTTCCATGCCGCCGTCGCCCCACAGGCGGTTTCCGTTGGCATCGATCAATTGCAGATATATCTTGGGATTGTCACCACGTTTATCCTCCCAGGCGATGGCGATCCGACCGTCCGGCGTCACAACCGCGCTTGGCGTGATCTGATCGCCTCCGGTTTGCACCGTTACAGCGCGTCCGTTGGGTTCAAGGCCCACGCTGCCGTCGGGATTGAGGAACTGGAAGAAGATCTGGAAGCCGAGATTGGCATATCTCGTGTCCTGCCAGATAACGACGGCGTCATCGGTTCTGGGCAGAATAAGGTAATTCTCCAGGGGAGTGTCGCCACTCAGGCCCCAAAAGACCATCTTGCCGTTGTTTTCAAGCTGCGCGACCCCGCTGGGGTTGTAAACCTGATAGTAGATGCCCACGCTGCCGTTGCGGATGTCCATCCAGTTGATGAAGACATTTCCGCCGGCGACTTTGATCAGGGCGCTGTTTTGCTGGTTGGGGGCGTTGCAGATAACTCGGCCGTTGGCTTCCCACATTGCGGTGCCGGTCGAGGAAAGATGCTGGGCATAGACGTCGTCGTGGGGAGAATTGCCGTTGCGGAGGTCATCCCATACGACATAGCAACCGCCGTTGCCGTCGGAATCCATGCGCGGGGCGATCTGGGCGAATTCGGCCACGCTGAGCGCTATGCCCGCGGCTCCCCACAGGAGGTTGCCGTCGGTGCTGAGTTTCTGGGCGAACAGATCAGGATTTTGGCTGTCCAGGCGATGGTCTTCCCAGATGATGATCGCTCCGTTGTCACTGGTGGCAACGATGCGCGGATTGAGTTGCGGCGCGAAAGTTGGCGTTCCGGAGTCGCCATAGACGACAAACGGGTTCGGCCAAAGCATCTGGCCGTTCAGGTTCACTTTTTGCGCGTAGATATCGGGATCGTCATTGCGCTGGTCCTGCCAGGTGAAGACAAATCCGCCGCCGGAGAGCGTTGCCATGCGCACTTTGCCCTGATTGCCGACAGCGTCGGAAAGGATCAGATGTTGCGGCCACGCCATGGTTCCTGCGGGAAGAAAACGCTTCACGAAGATATCCTCGGCGCCCACATAGGAGTGGGTGTAGCCGATCATCAGACCGCCCTCTCCGTCGGGCAGCATGGTGTTTTGCTCTTCGTCGCCGGCTCCGTTGGCGATCGGGATGCCGTTGACGGCCCAGACGGGGTTGCCGTTCGAGTCAAGCCTTTGCCCATAAAGGTCTTTGCTGGGATTGCGAGAATCAGACCACACGATGTACGCGCCGCCGTTGAGATCGGGTTCGATATTGAGACTGATCTGGACTTCGGGAGCGACGCACACAGGCTTGCCGCCCGCCTGCCAGAGCAGGTTTCCGGCGGGAGTGACTTTCTGGGCGTAAACATTGCCGTCAAGGTCGTCCGAGAAGTCGATCCAGGCGATGATGAAGTTGTTATCGGAAGTGCGGGTGATCACAGGGTCTTCCTGGCGGTCGGGTTTTCCGTCCACAAGCAGCGGATCGCCCCACACGAGGTTGCCCTGCGCGTCAACTTTCTGCGCCCAGAGGTCGCGTTCCCCGAGTTTGGTGTCCGACCACACATAGACCGCTCCACCATCGGCGGAGGAAATTCCTGTGCGGAACCATTCAATATTTACCCCTTGGCGGATCGGTACGGCATCGGGCCACACCACCGAGGCGGATAAGCAGGTCAGTGATCCCAAAATCAGGATCATCAAGGCTAAGTTCTTCACTTGCATCTCCTTACTTCGTATTATAAAAGCTGCTCCGGAGTTGTCCGGCAATCATTTGAAAGTTGAAAGCTGATTTGTATGCAAAATTCTTTCCAAAAAAGGAAAGAACGAGTCTGAGGACATGATCAAACCCTGTAAACCGATCTCCCCGCGATCACTGTTTCCCTGACACGGCTTTCGTGGTCGCTGAAGCAAAGGGCGGAAACCAGCTCGTCTGCGTTGTTTGGCAAACCCGTGGCGTCAAACAAAACCAGGTCTGCCTGTTTGCCGGCTTCCAGTGATCCGATGGTTTGGCCCATATCCAGTAGTCGCGCGTTGCCCAGCGTTAAATGGTAAAACAACCTGGCGGGGGACATAGACAGCGCGCTTTGCCGGTAGTTTGCCATTTTGGCATGATAGAGCATGTTCAGCGAAGTCCCCGCGGCAACGTCGCTACCGAGGCCGATCTTCAATCCTGCCTCATCCATCCGCGCATAGTCAAACTCCCCGCTCTTGAGGAAGAAATTCGAATCAGGGCAATGCGCGATACGGCAATCGTGGCGCGCCAAGGTGGCGATCTCCTCATCAGAGAGATGGATGGCGTGGGCAAAGATCGACCGCGGGCCCAAGAGTCCGAGGTCTTCATATACTTTGGTATAAGATTCCCCCCCAAATATGCGTCTGACCTGGGCGATCTCTTCCGGATTCTCGGAGAGATGGGTTTGAAGCCAGGCGCCGTTGTTCCTCGCGTATTCTCCCACGCCGTGCATCAGTTCCGAGGAACAGGAGAGGGCGAACCTCGGGGTGAAAATGTATGACAGCAAAGTGGACGATCCTGAGTATTTCTCGTGCATGGCAATGCTGTTTTCGAGTGCGTAGGCGGTGCTTTGGCTCAATGCGGAGGGGCTGTTGCGGTCCATCAGGGTCATGCCGATCATCGCCCTGGCGCCTTTGCTGACCGCGCTGGCAAAGGCTGCTTCACAGGCTTGGGTAAAAGGGGCGGTGTAGATCACCGACATGGTCGTGCCCTGTTTGAAAAGAGCTTCAAAAAACTCATCCGCGAGCCCGCTTGCATAGTCAGGATCGGCGGAGAGAGCCTCAGCGGGGAAGACGTGTTTGTCCAGCCACTTCAGCAGCGACGGCTCATAGCGTCCGCGGATGCGGTATTGGGAAAGGTGGGTATGGATGTCGATCAAGCCCGGCAACGCGACGCAATCGAGCCTGTTTTCGCAATCCCGGTCCTCGGAGGGCTCATGGGGGCGGATGAAGGATATCGAATCGTCCGTGAAGGCGATCACGTGGTCCTTGAGAAATCTGGCGGTGTCTCTGTCAACCGGGGTGAGGAGGTTGGTTCTGATCTTGCGCATGGTGCACCTACTCGAAGTCAGCCAGTTTCCCGGTGCCAAGCCCAAAATGGAGTTCCTGGCTGTTTTGGGAGGTCGTGCCTTTGGCGGAG
Organism: uncultured Candidatus Cloacimonadota bacterium; assembly: GCA_964550575.1. Taxonomy (GTDB): domain Bacteria; phylum Cloacimonadota; class Cloacimonadia; order Cloacimonadales; family Cloacimonadaceae; genus Syntrophosphaera. The sequence goes on along the minus strand of CAZKAA010000071.1, from coordinate 8,771 downwards.
GACAGTTCGCGGATGAGCGTGCGGGTCTTTCCCCAAGGACCTTTGACGGTCACTTTCACCCGTTGTCCGAAAGCGGGGGAATTGGGCAGTCCGGAGTGTTGCTCAAAGTCATAGGGCAGGTAGATGGAGTCATCCTTGGCCCACACAGGCTTGAAAAACACGGACTTGTTCCTGGTTTGGGTGCGGTTTAGTAAAACCTTGGCTCCGTTACCGCTGCCGACCACCAGATCGGTCAATCCGTCGCGGTCGAGATCCCCGGTGGCGTTGCCCCATCCGTTGTAGATCCTCGCGTTGGCGAGCCAGGTGATATCGGTGAAAGTCCCGTCCCCATTGTTTTTATAGAGGTAGGAGCGGTCGTTTTCGTAAACGGAGGTGATGAAGAGGTCCAGATAACCGTCATTATCCGCGTCCAGCCACAGCGGGTCGGAATGCAGTTCGTCGTAGGTGATGCCCGCTTTTCTCGTCACGTCGGTGAACTTCCAATAGTAAAGCGTGTCCGCTCCGACCACCCTTTGCGCCAGCCCGTCGTTGCGCAGAAGCTGGCTCATGTCCGAGATCTCGATATAGCGTGGATGGGCGAGATTGGCGATGAAGAGGTCCAGATCGCCGTCGTTGTCGTAGTCGCCCCAGTCCGCGCCGATGCTGTGGCCGAAATAACCCTGCTTGTAATGCCCGGTCAGGCCATAGAGGGGCGCCACGTCCACAAACAGCGAATCCGCCTGCTTCCAGCACATATTGCGGTTGAGCCGGTAGTTGGTGACGAGGATCTCCTGATGCCCGTCGTTATCAAAGTCCGCGGGAGCCACTCCGCGTCCCGCCAGTCCTGGATTATCGGCGTATGCGGGCGACCTGAACCCGCGTGCCACGCTCTCATCGGAAAAATATCCCCTCTCGTTGTGCCAGAAGAAATCCGGATAACCGGGGCGCACCTGCCACTTTTCATAGTTCGCGCAGTAGAGGCTGGGATAGCCGGCGTTTTCGGCGTCCACCCAGGCTCCTCCCTCCGTGGGAAATCCGTCGTCGATATCGCCCGCCCGTTCGTTCACTTTAACGAAGCGTTCACCATCCTGATTCTTCATCAAAGATTCGCCAAGGCCTTCCGCGTTGTGCGAGAGCGCCACAAAGTCCAACAGCCCGTCCCGGTTGAAGTCCGCCCAGAGCCCGCCGCTGCTTTGCAGTCCTGCCACATTGGCTGCCTCGCTCACATCGGTGAAGCCTTTGCCCGCGTCATTGCGATAGAGCGCGTTGCCGTTGAAGAGGAGGTCCAGATAGCCGTCGTTGTTGTAGTCCCCGATCGCGATTCGGGTGTAGCGTTGCCCGAAGCCGGGCATTTCTTCGAACACGATGCCTTTGTAGCGCATCAACTGGCGCGACCAGTCTGCCTCGCTCAATTCTATGCCCAGCTTATCTTTCAGGGCTTCCAGATAACTCTGGCAGGCGGGGTCGAATTTCTTGCGTGGAGCGCCGTAGACCAGCGACTGGGTGAAGCTTTGTGCCGCTTTGCGCTGATATCCGGTTTTTTGGGACAGCGCCTGAACCTTGCCGAGCCAGAAGCTGAGTTCCGCCAGATCGCCCTCGTCATTGTCCTCAAACCTGACCTTTGTCAGTTTCTTCAGTAGTTTCTTGAACGCCGGAGTGTTCTTCGGCAGAATCGCCGCCACGCTTTCCTCGTCGCCGTAATAACCATGCTCCGCCAGAATCAGGTAGTAGTCCGCCTTGGCTTCGGTCAGGCGCAGGCGGTTGTGCCAGTCGCTTTTGCTGTAATCGGAGAAGAGGACCTTGATCCGCTCCGGCTGGTCGGTCTCGTTGAGCGCCCGCTCCAGCAAGGCTTTCGCTTCTTTGAGCAGTTCAATGTTGCCCTGAGGCTCCTCCTGTTTTCTGATTCCGGGTCCGAGCAGGTATATCGCCGAGATATAGCCATAAATGGCTGAACGGCTTGAGGATGCGGAAATCAGGTTTCTGACTTCTGTCCAGCGGGAGCTTTGTGAGAGATGGAAAAGCTTGTAATAATAGGCAGTTGGCATCCACTCGGAGTGCTGGAAGCTGTCCTCAAACTCGTCGATGAGAGCAAGGGCGAGCGAGTCTGAGCGCTCTACGGCGATGTCGTCGATCAAGGACTTGGCGAGGTCCTCGATCAGGGAATTGTAACCCCTCAGGCTGCCGATCTGGGCGAGATAATCCTCCACGGGCGTGGATTTTAGGTGATAGTCAAGCACGATGAGGTCCTCGGGAGAGGAGAATTCGCCATAGACCCGGTCAATCATCTCATGCACCGCAAGGCTGTCCACCCCGCAGTCCCCGGCGGAGGCGATCCACTGCAGAGCGTGCTCCAGAGAGCGTTCCACAAAGGCGAGCCGCTCGTGGCACTTCATCTTGAGCACGGGGAGATCGGCGCGTTCGGCGTATGCGAGTACCAGGTTCAGTTCGCCGACACTTCCGTCAAGCATGGGCAGCAGTTCGTCATGATGCTTCTCGATCACGGAGAATTGCTCCGTATCCAACAAGAATTCCAGGTCGCCAGCTGTCAGGGCGTAGGCTGCCGAACTCAGCAGCAGGGCGAAAATCAGGGCGTATTTCATGATTTGTCCTCCAGTGATTTGAGAAGGCGGCCGATGTCCGCCGGAGTGAAGCGATATGACCTGTTGCAGAAGTGGCAGACAGGCTCCACGCCTTCGCGCATGGTCTCCAGTTCCGCCCTGCCGAGCAGTTTGAGGGCTCTGGCGAACCTTTGCTTGGAACAGGTGCAGCGCCAGCGGATTTCCCCGGCGGGAACGAGGTCCAGGCTTGCGTCCGGAAAGACGAATTTCTCAAGGATGCGGGGCAGGGATAGACCCATGTCCATAAGGTCGGAGACGTTGGGAACGCGCTCAAGGGCGGAGATTAGCTCTTCCGCGCTGGCAGGGTCCGCGCCGGGCATCTGCTGAATGATGAATCCGCCCGCGGCGACCACTCTGGCGCGGGGATCGATCAACACTCCGAGGTCCACGGCTGATGGGACCTGCTCCGATCTGTCAAAATAAACTGCCAGGTTTTGGGCGACTTCGCCATCCTCGAGGGGAGTGAAGCCCATGGTGGGCTTGGCGCGGGGGCTGCTGCGGATCACGCTGAGCGTTCCGCGTCCGAGTTGGCCGACGGGGTTGAAATTCTCCTGGGCAGGTTCCGCGAAATACTGGGGCTGATAGGCGTAGCCCCTGAGATCGCCGTTCTTGCGGCAGATCACCATCGCGCCGCGCAGAGGGCCGTCACCTTCGAGCTTGAGGCTGACTTCCGCGTCCCTGGCTTTGAGGTCGAGGCTGAGCATCGCCGCCGCCGAGATCATTTTTCCCACAAGGAAGGTTGCAAGAGGAGAAAGATCGTGGAGATCCCTCGCCTGCTGAACGGTCTGCGTCGCTTCGACCGCCAGAACCCTGAACTGCCCTCCATAGGCGGTTCCCCGCCACAAAGCGTCATTTTTCGCCATAATCAGTCCAATTGTCGCTGAGCCAGGTTCCGGGGTAATAGTGCGACAAGATCTCGCGGTAAGAGCTTCCGTTCCGTGCGCGTTGCAGAGTTCCGACCTGGCACATGCCGACCCCGTGTCCGGAACCTTTGCCGACCAGGATCAGCGTGTCCTGGGGATAGATGGTGATGTTTCCGGAGGTGTCCGCAGAATAAACCTGGCGGATGTAAAAAAGCGAAGAGCGCAAGCCGCCGAATGCCTGCCTGATCTTGTATTCGCTGGTCAGGCGGACCGTGCCGGAACCGTAGAAGCTCATGTCGGTGATGCGTCCTGAAACGCCCCTTTTGTTGATGACGATGCGGTTCACATAACTAAGGCCGAGATTCTTCGCCAATGCCTGCCGGGTGATCCGGGTGGACCAGAACATGGAATTCTTCTCCCAGGAACTCATCCCCTGGGTCGGGACTGGAGTGTCGATCCAGCGCCGGGCTGAGTCTTCGAGCGTCAGGTCAAAATTTTCGGCGGACGCGATGCAGGTCACTCCCATCAGATAAGGTTGGGGCAGGCCGTTCCAGATGTTGGAGGAAGCGTCCGTCTTGCCTCCGCAGGAGCTGTGATAGGTGGCGTCCGCGACCCTGCCTGAAGTGAGCAGGATCTCGCTTTGGGTTTCCAGAACCGCTTTGCGGACATCATCGGTCTGCAGGTAGGTGCCTTTGTAAACCTGGCAATGGGTGGTGTTGCATAGGTCGTAGCCGTCGCTGACATGGCGGTTGTAGAGGAGCAGGCTGACCGCGTGGGTGCGCGCCGCGACTGCCTGAGCCTTGAGGGCTTCCAGGGGGGCGTTGCTGCCGATCTCATGCTGGATCACGCCGGCGATGTAATCCTCGAGAGGGAGGAAGTGGTTGAGCACGATCTTGCCGTTGACCGTCTTGAGGATGAACTCGCCCTTGAACTCCAGCTTGACCCCGCCGATATAGACGGGAGAATCCGAATGGAGGCGCAGCGGGGTTTCGTAATAGTGTTCGGTTCCGTTCTGGGCGCGGATCATCACGGTGGAGTTGAGGAGCGGGATGCTCTGGACCGATTCCTCCGGATAGCCGGCTGCCAGCGCGAACTCAAGAGCTTCGTCCCGGTCCGGGAAGCTGTCCGGCGCGTAGATCAGGGTTTCGCGCCTGATCACGAGCATGGAGTCTTCCCAGGCAAATACCTCCCGCAGAACCCCTTCGCTTTGGTCCTCCCAGGGCAGGCTGCCCTCGAGAAGACCCCAATAGAGCAGCGGATCGGGATTCCGGACCTGTATCTGCAAGGTTCCGCTCAGATTCGCCTGAATGGGGGAGTCCTCTTCGCTGACCAGCATATTGACCCTGGCTGAGCCGGCGGGCTCGATCTTCAGGGTTGTTCCGGAAGCGAGGAGCACCTCCACCCAGAGCTTGCCGTCCCTGAATTCAGCGGCGCGCAAAGAGGTGCCAAGCGCCAACAGGCAAAGCGATACTTTAACTAATCTAATGTATTTCACTGTATGGTATGCGTTAACTACTTAACAACCGAACCCGGGATGCATTCGAAAGCGGGGGAGACCAGGCTCAGCTTGCCGGCGCTGTGCACCGCGAGGATCATGCCTTGGGAGCGGATGCCGCGGATGGTACGCGGTTCGAGGTTGACGAGCATAACCACCTCTTTGCCGATCACGTCGGCGGGCTTATAATGCTCCGCGATTCCCGCCACCAGTTCCCTCTGCTCGCTGCCGATGTCCACTTTGAGACGGAGGAGCTTGTCGGTCTTGGGCACGCTTTCGGCTTCCAGAACTTTCGCCACGCGGATGTCCAGCCGGGCGAAGTCCTCATAGCCGATCTGGTCCTTGACCGGCTCCCAATACTCCGCGCTGTTGGCGGCGGACTGCTTGTGGAGGGCTTCGATCTCGGCGTCGATCACGGCGTCGTCGAGTTTGGAAAACAGGGGCGCGGTGTCTTTGAGCATAAAAGTGTGGCCAAAATCCGGCTTTTCCCAACCGGCGGCTTCGCCAAGCCCCATCATCCCGCGCAGGCGGTTCATGCTTTGGGGGATCACGGGATACAGCGCCACGGAGACCAGGCGCAAGAGGCTGAGGCAGACGTAAAGCGTTTCCTCGACCGCGGTCCGGTCGGCCTTGATCTCGCTCCAGGGCTTGCGTTCGTCGAACCAGCGGTTGCCGAGGCGGGCGATGTCCATGGCGAGTTTGGTGTTGCGCTTGACCTGATACTCGCCGTAGCCGGCATCGATCTGTTCGTAGAGGGCGACCGCTTCGTCCAAGACAGCCTTCGCGGCGGGGCTTGGTTGGGCGGGGGAGACGCGGCCGTCAAAGTTCTTGCCCGCGAAGGTGAACACCCGGTTGGCGAGGTTGCCGAGCACGTTGTTGAGTTCGCCGTTGATCTTTTGCTGAAAGTCCTTGTAGGAGAAGTCGCTGTCCCCTTTTTCGGGTGCGTTGCAGGCGATGTAATAGCGCAGATATTCGGCGGGGAATTTTTCCACAAATTCGTCCACCCAGATCGCCCAGTTGCGGCTGGTGGAGATCTTGTTGCCTTCGAGGTTCATAAACTCGTTGGCGGGGATGTCGTGGGGGAGGCAGTAGGTTTTGTCCTGTCCCATGAGCACCGCCGGCCAGATCAGGGCGTGGAAGATGATGTTGTCTTTGCCGATGAAGTGGACGAGGCGGGTTTCCGGGTCCAGCCAATAGTCTTTCCAGCGCTCCGGCTGGCCGGTCCGCTGCGCCCATTCGATGGTCGAGGAGATATAACCCACCGGCGCTTCGAACCACACGTAGAGGACTTTCCCCTCCGCGTCTTCCAGCGGCACGGGAACGCCCCAGCTCAGGTCGCGGGTGATCGGGCGTTCGATGAGCCCTTGCTCGAGGAGGTTGAGCATGAAGTTGCGGACGTTTTCCTTCCAATAGTCTTTTTTGGCGATCCAGCGTTCGAGCTGCTGGCGGAAGTCGTTGAGCTGCAGATACCAATGCGTGGTTTCCCGGATGACGGGGACGTTTCCACAGATCTTGCAGCGAGGCTCGACCAGCGTCGTGGTCTCGTAGATCTGCCCGCAGGCGTCGCATTGGTCCCCTCTCGCGCCGCTGGCTTTGCAGCGCGGGCAGGTGCCTTCCACATAGCGGTCGGGCAAAAAGCGCCTGTCGTGCTCGCAGTAGAACTGCTTGGTGACGCGGGGAAGCACGTGGCCCTTGTCGTAGAGCGCGGTGAAGAACTCGCGCGACATCTCGGCGTGGACGGGTCTCGCGGTGCCGGAAAAGTTGTCGAAGCTCATCCCGATCGCCTCAAACGCGTTTTTGATGGAGGCGTGGTAGCGGTCCACCACTTCCTGGGGGCTGACCCCTTCTTTGTCCGCGGAGATGGAGATGGGGGTGCCGTGTTCGTCCGTTCCGCAGATGTAGATCACATCCTCGTGATGCAGACGCAGCCAGCGGACGAAGATATCCGCGGGCAGATAGGCGCCGGCGACGTGGCCGACGTGGAGTTTGCCGTTCGCGTAGGGCAGCGCGCTGGTGACGAGGTATCTCATTGCTCCCTCCCGATAAAGGCTTGATGCAGGGTTTGGACGCAAGTGCCGACCTCGTCCGAAGGCAGGGTCAGTTCGATGGTCTGGTCGCTGTGGCTCACTCGCAAAACATGGAATCCGCCGCAGAGTTCCAGCGTTTCCGCCAGAAAGCCGGGGTCGAGGTTGATCCCCACGCCCACCATGGTCACCTGTCCGATCCCCTGTTCTTCCTTGATGATGCCGATCCCCTGCTGGGAGAGCAGATAGCGGATTTCGGAGGCGTATTTTTCCTCGCAGGCAAGTTCCAGCCTGCCGTCTTGGGCGTGATACTTGAAAATCTCGTTGTGCCAGGTTTTGAGCAGGGCGATCAGGCTTCCGTCCAGTGCCAGCGTGAAGCGGATGAGATTGTCCTTGTGCGCGATCGCGGTGATGGTGCGCTCTTCCATGTTCGTTCCTTTAGCGTTTTCTACAGTGGTGATCAGGGTTCCCGGCGCGAAGGTGAAGGAGCTTTTGACCTCCACGGGGACCTTGTATTTGAACGCGAACTCGATGGCGCGGGGATGCATCACCTTCGAGCCGCTGTAGCTGAGGGCGAGCATCTGCTCATAGCCGATACGTTCGAGCTTGCGGGGTTGCTCCACGATGCGCGGGTCGGCGGTGAAGACTCCGTCCACGTCGGTGTAGATCTCGCATCTGTCCGCCTTCAGATAGCAGGCGAGCGCGACGGCTGAGGTGTCCGATCCGCCCCTGCCCAAAGTGGTGATCTCTTTGGCCTGGCTGACGCCCTGAAAGCCTGCCACAATCACGATTTTGCCTTTGGCGAGTTCTTCGTGGATGCGGAAGGCGTTCACGTTGAGGATGCGCGCGTTGCCGTGCTTGGAGTCCGTGACGATCCCGCTCTGGGAACCGGTGAAGGAGATCGAGCCGAAGCCCTCTTCCTGTAAGGCGAGCGACATCAGCGACATCGTGATCCGCTCTCCGGCGGTGAGGAGCATATCCAGTTCCCGCCGCGAGGGATGGCTGGAGATCTCATGCGCGAGGCGCACCAGGTCGTCCGTGGTCTTCGCCATCGCGGATACGACGAGGACGAGCGAGTCGCCCTCCCGGTGGCCGGCGGCGATCTTTTTCGCGATATTCCTGATCAGATCGACACTTCCCACGGAAGTGCCGCCAAATTTCTTTACGATTATTGCCATGTTTGCCACTTTGCCTGAATAACACCCGCTTTGTCAAGATATTTTTGGCGGAGCGCTTTCAACCTCCCGACACCTGCCAATGATGTTACCTTAAATAAATGGAAATACATATCTCGCTCCTTGTAATCTTTATTCGGTTTGATCCATTTGATCTGTTGTCTCCCTTGACCACATAAATCACTCTTTTCCTCGCATCCCCTTGCCCAGTAGCCTGTTACGGCTGTTCGCCAGGGTGAAGGCGGGTGTCTGTTTGCACCAGAAATAAAGTGCCCCCCTATATATATACGTATGAGAAATGAGGGTTGGCACCCCAAAAATAAAACTTTCTCACACCGGGGATAATCTCATCAGTATATAAGTGAGAGACTTCTCCAAAGAAACAATATGGCTGGAAGAGGAAAAGAAGATCGTGCGCATCCTCCAGAAAGCGGATGGACAACAACTTACCTATTCCCGCCTGCTCTGCAAATCCCTGCTCACCGCCAGAGAGTTCCGGGGTTGCATCGAGTCGCTTATCGAGCGGCAGGCGATCATTGCGCATGAGATAGATTCCGGTTACAAGAACAGAGTGAGCCTGGTCTATACACTGAATCCCGCTCTGAACCACCTGGACA
>CAZKAA010000070.1:0-13606 GCA_964550575.1 uncultured Candidatus Cloacimonadota bacterium | reverse complement strand
CCCACCACCCTCTCCTACACTCTTTCCCTACACGACGCTCTTCCGATCTTCTTGTTAGCGCGGGACAGGAACTCTTTTAGTTCATCTCCACTCAGTGCTTTCTGCTCAAGCAGCGAGAGATCGTGGATGTAGGAACAAAGTGTGTTGACCTCGTCTACCTTTCCCAAAGCGTCGAGTTCCAGAATACTCTTAATCACCGGGTTTTCTTGATTTACGACCAGGGTGTGGTGCTTAAGCATCCCTGAATCACGGTTGCGGTTCATTACATCCATATCGTGCCACCGCCTCATAAACTCGTTGAATACAATCATGGAAGGTATATCCGGAGATTTGAGGCTTTTTACCTCAACATTCAATTCTGTATAGACCTGATGAAAAAGGTCTTTGAGGGTTTCATCGCCCAGTTGCTTTCTGATGTCAAAGGGTATGTCATAAGGTTTTACAACAGTCCTTTCATCTTGCTGGATCAGATATGGGTTCAGCAATGTAGCGGCATGGGGGTGTTTCTTCAGGAATTCTGCGTAGCTTTCCTTGCCAAAGGACGCTTCAACGCTTTGATTCATGGCTTTATAGAAGATTTCCTTAAGTTTGTCAGAATCCGCCCTGTTATCCCGGTCAACAAGCTCTTTCTTGTCCTGATCGATTAACAAATCGTTCACCTCGCTGTCGATTCGGATAAACTCAATCTTATCGAGCTTGCTTTCAAGCTTCTGGTAAAGATGTGTGTCCAGGGGGGAAGTTTGATATATTACTTCAATTCCCTGAATTTTCATAAGGTTCAAATAGCTGACCTGCGTGTCTTCGCTTGAGGCATACCAGATCTTTGTTTTTTCTTCTTCAGACTTGTTTCTGGCGCGGTATTCCTCAATCGTGACATAGTCTCCGCTAGCGGACTTAAAAATCAGTTTATCTTTCATAGCGTCGAAGAAATCGTCGTCTTTGAGGAGACCGAATTTTATGAAGGTATTGATGTCATCCCAGTATTCTTCATACTTTTTACGGTCTTCTCTGAAGGTTTCGCCGAATCTGTCCGCCACTTTTTTTACTATGTATTTGCTGATCTTCTGAACTTGCGAATCGTTTTGCAGGAAGCTGCGGGAAACGTTTAAGGGGATATCCGGGATGTCTATTCCGCCTTTGAGCAATAATAGGAATTCAGGTATCAGGTCTTCAAGATTATCCGCTACAAAGACATTGTTGCAGTATAGCTTAACTTCTCCCTTGAAAAAATCTGGTTCGTTGCGAAGCTTTGGAAAATAGAGTATGCCACGCAGATTCACGGGAAAATCCGCGTTGAGGTGAATCCAGAACACCGGGTCCTGATAATCATGGAAGACATTGCGGTAGAATTCCTTGTATTCCTCCTCGGATACGTCGTTGGGTTTGCGGTTCCAGAGGGCTTCCTTTTGATTGACCTGTTTGTCCTTGAACATGATCGGATAAGCCATGAAATTGCAATAGCGCTCCAAAATCTCGCGGATCTTGCTTTCCTCTGCATAGTTCTTGGAATCATCGTTGAAATGGATAGTGACTGTTGTCCCAATTTGTTTGCGCTTTCCAGCCTTCATGGCGTAGTCGATGCTCCCGTCGCACTCCCAGAATGCGGGTTCGCTGTCTGGTTGATACGACAGCGAGTCAATCGTCACTTTATCGGCAACCATGAAAGAGGAATAGAATCCAAGGCCAAAATGACCTATGATGTTGTTTTGTACTTCTTTGAATGTGTTAACGAAATCCTCGGCGCTGGAAAACGCGATCTGGTTTATATACTTGCGAATTTCGTCTGCTGTCATGCCGATACCCGTATCAATAACTTCGAGTGTGTTTTTCTTTTGATCTAGCTTGACTTCAATCTTCATGTCCTCGGAGACATAATTCGGATCAGCATACTTGCGTTTGTTGATGGCATCCACGGAGTTTGAAATCAACTCCCTCAAAAAAATGTCATGTTGCGAATAGAGCCATTTTTTTATGATTGGGAAGATGTTCTCAGTATGGATGCTCAGGCTACCTTTTTCAAGCTTTCTTTCTGGCATTGTTTGCTCCCAAATAGTATTGTTTTGTTGATAAGATTATCCAATGCTTGTTATTTGTCAAGTGAAAATTAGCAGACAGGGGTAAAGACTGCCAATAATTAGATGCAGGCGTAAGCCTTAACTCGCTTGCTTATTGGAGTGTCCAATTGCTTCTTTAGTTTGCGTGACGATGGAGATGATGAATGCAAGCGGGATTAGCAAGTTGTTTGGATTTGCCAGACTTCGGTTTCGAATTATGTTATCTATACCAAATATTTGGAGTTGACCATGATTATCGAATTAAATCAATCAAACTTCGAGGATACGGTTTCCTCGGGAATTGTAATGGTGGATTTCTGGGCTGATTGGTGCGGCCCTTGCCGCTTGTTGTCCCCTACGATAGATCAATTGGCAAAAGAGCAACCGGATGTAAAAATTACGAAGCTTAACGTGGACGAATACCCGGAGATTGCCTCACGGCATGGTGTGATGAGTATTCCTACCCTGCTATTCTTCGTTGACGGCCAATTGAAAGACACATCCATAGGTGTAGTTTCCAAAGCGGTCATTGAGAAAAAACTGGAGATGCTGCGCGGCTAACCCAACCATGCCTCACACCGAAAAAACAAAGCGAAAACCAAAACGGACAAATCTGTTAAATCTGATTGAGTATGCATCTTTTAGGGCGTTATTGTGGAAGCTAGGGCTGTTCCCTTACAAGCTAAGCCGAAAGGTAATTGTGGGATTGTTCATCGGGATCGGATACGGTTTGGGGATCAGGAAAAAGACTGCTGAGCATCAACTCCGTATGGTGTATCCGGACTGGAGCGAGCAGAAAATCAAACAGGTGCTGCGAGATGTTTACCGCAACCTGGGTTTGGCCACAGCAGAAATCTATCTGCAGAAAGAAAACCAGTTTCTGGAAAGTATATCTTTCAGCGGGATGAATCATATAGATAAAGCAAGAGAACTAGGCAGAGGGGTCATCCTGGCAACCGCGCATCTGGGTAATTGGGAGGCAGCGCGAGTTTTCCCGTATTTTGGCATTCCGCTATCTGTGGTTGTAAAAAAGCAGCATAATCCCTATTTTGACACTTTTAACAATCAAATACGCATGAAGCATGGCGTGTCGCTCATCAACTTTCGCCGCGGCTTGCGGGATATCCTGAAGCATTTGAATCAAAATGAAGTGGTGGCGATCCTGTCAGACCAGAACGCGGGCGAGGCCGGTCTTGTGTCGGACTTTCTAGGCTTTCCTGCATCGCATTGGAAAGGCGTGGCAAAACTGTCTTTACGCTATCAAGTTCCAATTGTTCCCGGTTTTTCTGTAAGAACCCCTGAAGGCGGGATTAAATTCAGTTTCGAACCCATGATCTTCCATCCGGAGCTGGATGATAAAGATGAGAACTACCCCTATGTTTTGACAAAGATCAATGCCGTGATCGAAAAGTATGTAAATCGATATCCTGAGCAATGGTTATGGCTCCATAAGAGATGGAAAGCAACCGGAGCAATGAGAACAGAATTGCCTGATTTCTGAATCGCTCCGCGCTCCGCACAGTTCCGCAAGAAACATTACGAAAGGCTCATCGGGGGCATCCTTTTTTTTGGATTGACAAACCCGGGCTTTGTCAAATAAGGGAAAAATCTCTTTCCGGGAGTTGATGATGTTTATAGACCACAGATATAGGGTATTGGAAACACTTGGATCCGGTACCTGGGCAAATGTGTATAAGGTCCAGGATGTTCGTACGGGCAATCTCTATTCTCTGAAACTTTTCCAATTCCTTTCCTCTGAAGAGCTGTACAAGCACTTCAGACCCAGTGAAATGCATCATATTACCAAGATCGAGCACCCCAATCTGGTGCATGTGGTTGACTTTGGCCATGTTGGCGACCATATATATTTCATCAGCGATTATTTCGAAGGCTCTACACTGTCTGGGTTTCGCTTTGCAAAAAACAAAGTAAATGCTCTGTATAACATAATCGTGCAAATCTGCTACGCATTGGATGCCTTACATACTCAGAATATAATACATAAAGATTTAAAACCTGAGAATATACTTTATAGTATCAGCGGTAACAATCTGGAAGTTAAGCTGATAGATTATGGTTTTTCCCGTATGGAGTTGGATAAAGACACTCAGTACGTTTCCGGAACATTACCATATATTGCCCCTGAAGTATATCTGGGACAGGGCTCAAGCTTCAGTAGCGATTTCTACTCGCTGGGGGTGTTGATCTATCGTTTGATAACTGGAAGTTTTCCCTTCAGCCTGGATCAGATCAATGCCCTGAGGAGCGGCAGCCAGCAGTATTTCATCCCCATATTCCCTTCGGAGCTTAACCCTAATGTGCCATTGCATCTTGAAAAACTATGTCTGAGGTTGTTGGAGCGCAATCCCGATAACAGGTTCAAAACCAGTGAAGAGGTTATCAACTACATCAACAGGATCCAAAGCAGGGAATATCCGTTCTCGGTATCTTGGTCGCTGGTCAATTCACTAAAATTCAATAGCTACCTGGTTCGCGAAGGCATCACGGAAGAACTGCTGGAATATATGAAGCAGGTTGAGAATGGTAACGGAAAAATCATAAGCCTTCTTGGCGGCGAGGGCTTGGGCAAAGACAATATCCTTTCCCTATTCAGATACAACGTTCTAAGAGGGTCCTATTTTATTTTCGATTATACTTGCACACGCAATGACCATGAAGCTTTCTTCGCTTTGATTAAAGAGTATTTACATTCCATCCCAGATGAGGAAGCTCAAGCGTACAAGACACCGGGAAGGATGTCCGAGAAGCTGTACCAGTATCTGTTTGAGTCAGAAAAAGAATCCAAACGCTATACCCAAAACCAGGAAGACTTGAAACTGGATTTTGATTTTGCAAAATCCCTTTTGGAAGAACTGGCGGGAAAGAAACCGGTCGTTTTCATTGTTCGAAACATTCAATATGTGCATCATTATACAATTGACTTTTTGAACTACATCGCCACGTTTGTTGGGAAAAGCAGATTGTTGATGCTTCTCAGCTGTACAGAGTACAACAGAGTCCGCCAGATAGAGCAAGCAGTTCTTATCAGAGTTCCATTGTTCAACCTGGAGCAGTCCGAAAACTATATAAGCAAACTTCTGAATTCTGAAGTCCCACAGTGTTTCAGCCTCCAATTGCATGAACGCTCAGCTGGCAACCCATATTTTATACGTGAGATTTTGATCGATCTAATCTTGAGAAAACAGGTTTACTTCGATGACACATTGAAATACCCGGCAAGTCTTGACGGATATGCTTTGCCCAGCAGGCTGCTGCATTCGGTTTATTCGAGAATGAGCCATCTCACTGACGCAAGTTACAGCCATCTACAAAAACTATCTATCGTCCAAACTCCGCTGTCCAGAGAACTTATCCGATATATATGTAAGATCAAAGACATCGAACTCTATGATCTTCTTTCAGAAGGCAAATTCAACGAGTTGTTGGAAAAAAAAGGCGATAGTTACTATTTTACCTTCAAAGAAGCTAAAGCAAGACTCTTTAACGAGTGCACGGACAGTAAAAGAAAACTGATATCGCTGAAAACGCTGAAGTACTACTCAACCCATGAAACCCGCGGCATAGATGTATATCGAGGTTTGATCGAAAACTCCCGCATCGCCAAAGACCCTGCCAGTGAGAGAAACTACCTAATCAAGCTATTTGAGTATTATGACAGAGAACGCGATCAATCCAACGCATATTCAATAATTGCCGATATTCTGGAGATGGATTTCAATTCTGGTCTTGAACTTGGCTGGGAAGCCATAGCTGAAGACCTGATGCGTTTTCAGGAGAAAACAGAATATACTGGATTGCTCAACAGGTCTGATGCAGTGCTTGGCAATCAAAACTTGATCCCGGAGAAGTTTGAAAAGCATATTGTGATCGGAACCATCCAGATGCTATCCGAAGATTACGCTAACGCGATCAGATCGTACAAAAAAGCCGAGAAAAGAACTACTGGTAAAGAGCAGAAAGCGATTTCCCTTATCATGCTTGCCGGGGCAGTTTCATTCACGGATCATACGCTTATGGGTCAGTTTATTGACGGTATCGATACTAGCTGCTTAAGCCTGCCTTGGAAGATCGCTTATGTAAACATAAAGTCAAAGTACCAGTTTTTAAACAAAGAGACAGACAGAGCGATAGAAACAGCCGAGGACTTCCTGGCAATAATAATGCCGGAGCAGCAGACATCCATGATGATCAGGCTCGCCATACTGCACAATGATCTCGGCGAATACTACAGTGCTCAGAAAAACGTTACAGAAGCTGACACTCACTTTAATCTGGCTTTGGGCATACTTAGCCGATACAATATTAACAGGTGGCTTGCCCAAGTTCATAACAATCTCTCTGATCTCTATCTCAAGCAAGGATTCACGATCCAGTCCGTGCAGCATGCAAAGCTGGGTTTGAGTTTTGCCAAATCTCTCGGAAACAGGCTGGCTCAGGCAAGAGCCCAGTTGGGCATGGGCGAAGCCATGATCAAAATGGGTGATTTTTACGCTGCGGAGATTGAGCTGAATTCAGCTGCGGAGTTATTGAAGACGCTAAAAAGCACGCAGTACCTGGCGACTATACAGTCAAATCTTGCGCTGGCTAAGAGTAAAATCAAGGGTTTTGGGTATTACTACCAATTCATTATCGCTGCCGAGAAGGACTTGATCGAAGATCATTTCAGCGAGATAAACCCGCTGGTAAAAACATACTTTTACTATTTAAGCGAAATGTCAAATCCGCGGAAGCTCAGAAGGTTGATCCGCAAGAACTCACATATCGACTATCAGCAGATAAATGAACTCGAGTTTTACCATAACGTACTCAGCCTTCTGGCTACTGCAGAAAACGATTATCCTAAATCGCTTCAGGAATTGAAACTTGCCATGCAGTATGCAGGCGAGATCAATAACCATTATGCGCTGGCGGTGTTCAATGTAATGCTGGTTAACGCTTATTACGGGATGGGCGAATACGCCAAAGCCAGAGAACTGATCGAACTGACTCAACCTGAGATAGGCGAATACCAGTACGGCTATTGGGATTCTTATCTACAGATCATAACCCTAAAACTCGATCTCGTTGATCCAGCAATCCCGCTCCGCAGCATCTTGAGAAAGGCAAACAGGCAATTCGGAGTCTGCGAAGCGAAATCGTACTACCAGTTGATGGTCGAGTTGTATAAGATAAAGATGCATGTGCTCTTGGATCTTGGGGCAGACGAAACTGCGGCTGACACGTTTGAGCAATACAAAGATTTTTTAGACAATATCAGCCAGGATATCAACTCCGAGGACAGGAAGAATTACCTGCAGATCAACCAGCACAACATCAATGACCTCAAGGCTTTCAACCAGACAGCCATCACATCAAGGCGCAGAGACACAAGAAAGAAGTGGAATGACCTCTTGTTCAACATCGCCAATGTCAATAGCGTTCAGAGAGTCAAGTTCCTGATCGAGAAAGGCGTTTCGCAGGTGATTGCTCCCTGGCAGTTCAAGTTGATGGTTTGGTCTGACAGGATTGCGAACTTCTATACCTTCCTATGCCATAACTGCTCAGAAGACATGCTCTTGCCGCCAGAATTTGCTCCACATATAGATAAGGCTCTGGGTACGGACAGCATCATCCATTTCTCACACAAGACTAGAAACATACTTGTTGTTCCCATGCTATCGGGAAGCAAACGCATCGGCTTCCTTCTGTTGAGCGATGACGGGGAGTTAGCTTTCACTCCCGGAGAATTGGGGATAATCAGAAACATAAAAAACCATCTCACTGCATTGATGATCCGCACATGGGATTATATGCAGATCACTTTGCGAATGGAAAAGATGAACAGGTTGATGAGACTTTCTCATGATTTGATCAAGATTGTCGACCTTGACGTATTGGAGACCGAAATAGTATCCGCGGCTATTGATTTTACCAACGCGACCCGCGGTTTCATGATTAAAAAGGATGAAGAGGGCAACAATCTCTATCAGGTACGCTTAGATCAGGATAAGCAACTTCTACCCACTGTCGTCGGGATCAGCAAGACCGCGTTAAGCCTTTGCCAGACAAACCAAGAATGGATTTCAAGTTACAATGCCTCACTGGATAAGAGGTTCAGGAGTTCTATAAGCGTCCAGGATTACGCAATACAAACGATTTTCTGCTGTCCACTCGTCTTGGATGATACCAGCCTTGGATATCTCTATCTTGACAACTATGGTGACACAACCCGGGAAATGTACTTGAATGAGGATGATATGGCTTTGCTGATCAAACAGATCGGCATTGCGGCAAAGAACGCCAGGCAATATGCAACGCTAATCCAGAAGAGCAAGGAACTTAATGCGTTGGAGCAGATCAAAGACGAATTCATCGCGATTGTCTCCCATGAGTTGAATACGCCTCTGACTTCTCTACAGGGTTATGTTTCGCGCTTAAAACGGAACCTCTATATTGATGAGGAGGAAAAAGGCAATATCCTGGGCAAACTGGAACAGACAGTCAACAAACTGATGATGAGTGTCAACGACATCACCACCATGAATCTGTACAATATTGCCAAATCCCTGATCAAAGCCCCCGTCAATATACCAGAGATATTGGAACTTGCCCATCAGGAAGTATCGATTCTTTCTAGAAAGCGACATCTGCAGTTTAAAGTGGAAGTAGAGAAAGATCTTCCGAACCTGAACGCAAACTGGGAAGCCCTGCATCGCATGATATACAATGTGGTCCTAAACGCTGTTCGCTTCACCAACGAGTTCGGTTCTGTAATAATCGGGGCAAGGCGGTCGGCATTTCCGCAGGAAATGATCAACAACAAAGATACGCTGGTGATTTATGTGCAGGACAACGGAATAGGCATTCCTGAATATCGGCTTAAGGACATCTTCAGGAAGTTTTACGAATTGAACGAGATCTACGCCCATAAGAGCGGGTCGGTAGAATACAGAAGCAGCGGCTTGGGGCTGGGGTTGGCAATCGCCAGGCGGATTGCAGAACTTCATGACGGCGACATTGTGATCAAGAGCAAAGAGAACGAAGGTACTTCGGTGTTTATTCTGCTCCCCTTTAAATAGATTATATGCAATTACTTAAGCAAATCAGATTTTTATCTGCCTCTCAGCTAGTGATATCATCGGCGATTCTGTTGATGATTTTCTCTGCCCCTCTCACACTATTTGGGGCAAGTCCTGCCGAGGAAGACCACTTTGCATACATCGTGGAACTCTATTATGCTTCTGAGGGGTATTACGATGAAGCCCTCAGGGAGATCGACACATTCATCAACCAATATCCGGAGTCCGGATATCTCTCACTGACAAGTTACATTCGCGCGAACATCGCCTTGCGGCAAGCCAAATATCAGAAAGCAGACAGCATATATACAAGCCTGATTGGGCAAAACCTCCCTCCAGATATTCTAGCGGACGTTTATTTCAATTATGCGCTTTGCAGTTATTATCAAGAGCGTTACGATTTGTCGCTGGAACTGCTCGGAGTATTGGAAAAGGATTTTGACCTAGCCTATTACACTCATCAGGCGCATATATGGAAAGGCAGGATTTTTGCGGCTCAAGGGTTTCTGCTTTCCGCAAAAAGAGAATTCGAACAGCTTGGCTCAGATGTACCAATCGAAGCTCGATATGACTATTTTGTAGTATTGTTGAGCCTGGATGAGCATGATATCGCGAAGTCAGTATTCGATAACATCGATAAACTATCTGCGGAGTACCCAAAATACCGGAACGCCTGGCTGGCATATCTTCTCAGCCAGGGAGATTATCCAGGTTTTGACGATGCGGTTGCAGGCATAGACCCTGGCGAGATATTCACAGACCCTGAACTAGGATTGTTGGTTGTTAGGAAGCAAATAGATACAGGGATGTTTGATAATGCAGAAGCGTTTCTAGACAGTCTTGAACATCTCGGAGACTGGGGGGTCTATTACCGTGGCGTTATCTTCAAAGAGAGGGGTCAGGCAGCTGTCGCAGACACTTTATTCAGGTCGTTGTCACGCTCGCAGGAAGAGGGGTTGGCGCTCTATGCCTACCTTGAACGGATTAAAATCCTATATTCCTCCGATCCAGAATCTGCAATTGACCAATTGGAAACGTATCTGTCTGATGCCAGTCATAGTATAGCCGAAGTTTATCACGTTCTTGGCACTCTATACTACCAGCAGTCTGAATATATAGAAGCTATAAAGCAGTTTTCCAATGCGGCAGATTATCAACTCAAGCCTAACCTAGCGGATAGAAACGAGTTTTATCTTGCTGAATCTCTTCAAAAAACCGGCGATTCTACCTTGGCGCAAGAAGTGTACAACAGGTACCTGAATAGATACCCGTTAGGCAAATATCGCGATATCGCTTATTGCCAATTAGGTCTAATCGCTTACCAGCAAAAAGATTGGGATGCATCCAGGACTTTTTTTCAGCGCTTGATCCAAGAGCATCCTGATTCCAGTTGGGCTGATGCAGGTTTGTTCCACCTCGGTGAGTTGTTCTTTCAGGAATCGGACTTCGCTCAGGCGGAATCATATTATCAGGCTATTCTACCCACGCATCAGAACAAGTCAGTGCTCAATCTGCGCCTCGCTCAAACTGCTTACTATCAAAACAAGCTGGCAGCAGCGGAAACGTATCTAACTCAAATCGATCCAACTGAACTGGGCTTCGAGATTAGCATTCTGAAAGCTGCCATTCGTTTCAGCGCGAGAGATTTCGCTGGCTCACTGGTCCTCTACCGTCAAGCTGACAGCCTGGCAGTCTCAGAATCACAGAAGCTTGAAGCCAAATCCTATCAGGCATATGTCATGCTGTATTTGCAGCGATATGATGAAGCTTCGGACCTGTATCTTGAACTTGGCGGCGACAACAATAGCGCCGATGTCTTTCTTTATCAGGCTGCGATGGCAGCCTCCCGGGGAGGGAACTGGCAACGAGCCCTGACCCTATATGACAGGTTTGTGGACCAATTCCCCGATTCTGCCTATCTGCAAGCGGTACTCGCAGATATCGCCACCGCACTTTTCAACCTTGGAAGATATGAGGATGCGTTTCGAGACTGGACGAACATCCTTAGGCGTTTTACCGCCAACACGTTCGTGACCGAGGATGAGCTTTCATATCTCGGCGAGGTTTTCACCGGGTTGGAGTTAAGCTGCCGGAGATTGGGCGGTGAAGAATGCATTACAGAACTGAGCGAACTGATCGATGCCTTTGCCAGCGAATACATCAAGTATGAATTGGAATTTATTGTCGTCAAACTCTATGCCGGAGCCGAGTTATGGGAAGATGTCCTTCGCGAAGCCTCGGAATTGCGCGCGAGTTTGAATCTGCCAGAGCCCAATCGTAACAAGCTTGAGCTCTTAATGGCTCAGTCTTTCATCAATCTTGATCAGTATGCTGAAGCTGATACGATCTTGACAGAGTTGAACCAGATGGCCGGTAGTGCCGAAAGCCTCATACAATGGGGTGATTTGGCAGCTCTTACCGGCAATCCGGAATATGCGCTGGAACGTTATAGAGCGGCTTTCTCGCTTCAGCCGGATGCCTTTGTATGGCTAAAAATGATAGAAGCATCGAAGTTAAGCGGATATCTTGGCTTTAACGAGATTTGGGAGTTGGGAAGCGGATTTGATGAACCGCTTGCTTGGGCAGACAGGCTCAACTACCTGTTCGATCAGGGATCATACGACCTTGCGGCCGCGGAAGCAGATTCTTTGCTGGAAGTGAATGCAGATCGAAGGTTGCGGGGCGAAGCTGAACTTTTGAAAGGGAAGATCGAGTATCAACGCCAGAGCTATCAAGACGCACTGAACACAGTGCGCAAAGTTCGCCTTCTCTACCGCGAGATAACTGAACTTTACTCCCGGGGAACGTTTGAATATATCCGCTGCTTGATTGCGCTGGGCGCCATGCAAGAAGCATCCTTGACGTTTGATCAAGATAGAGCTTTATGGGATGAGGATCAGCTCTTTGAGCTTGAATCCCTACTCAGTGGATCAAGGTAAGCTTCTTTCGCATGCAGACCACGATAGCCCATAGGATAAGCACGAGCCTGATTTTTCTTTTAATGCTTGTTCCATTGTCTGTACCCGCGCAGATTCAGAAGCTACCAACAATTGAACTCGGTTCTGACGCATCACTTGTTATGCCTCTGGTAAGAAAGCAAGTGGAATACCCGACTGGGACTGTTTCGGATACACTTGATACCATGCTGCCTCCGGTTTTAAAGCTGAAGCGAAAGCAACCCGTCTGGGTACAGAAAACCCGTGATTCTGCGTTCTTCGACTTGAGCATGGACACTTCTGCCAAAATGGATTTTGCAATTTCATATTATCCGCGCCTAAGCCCGATATCATTGCTGTCAACTGATCTAAGCCATCACAAATACGCCAACGAGAGCTATCGTACAGAATTATCTGCGCAGGCCAGGCATTTATTGGCGAATAAATTCTATCTGAACCATGCACTATCACACAGTAAAGCATCTACAGACAGTATGCAAAGTCAGCTTAACAGCTATTCTCTATATGGCTATATCTCAGTTCTGAAAGCAGGTGGCTTATCGCTCGTGAATGCGGATACGCGCATAGGATTGGAAACTTGGGAGCAGAATCTACCAGTCGGCAAGCTGAAGGACTGGTCGTACAATTTGATCCATTCTAGCCGTTTGAATTGGGGTAAGCACTCAGTTGCCGCAAAACTGGTGTTACTGAGTGGTAAAACGGGTCTGGACATTTCCTACAAGCTGCCCCTTGAGGATAAGCCTGGCAGCAACTACTTGCTGGGTTTAATGACCGATATGCATAGCTTCTATCCCTCTTTCTCCGCTGTCAGGCGCTTTGCTCTTAGTAAAGACCTGACGCTTGGCATATCCAACACTCCATATGTGAGATCATACCCCCGTTCCTATTTGAACAACATGTATCCCTGGGCTTCCCAAGCCATGGGCGCCTTTATGGCTTTATCGCCCCTGAATGTGGAGTTTTCAGTGTCAAAAGCTGTTAAGGGCAGCAATGAGCCTCTCCAACTGAGTTACACACAAAACCTGCGCTGGGAGAACAAGCACCCCATGTTATCATATCTAGATCAGTCAGCAATCACGGAGATTGTTCGGCAGGAGCTGTTTACCAGCACAAGCGTTATCACTGCTTCGTTTGTGGGTGATGATATAAAGTTCGTGCAAAACATCTCGTTGCATCTGGATTTTTTACCAGAGGAAAATTGGAAACGCATGCCATACTCTGCCGTGATCAAGGCCGAAAGCGGTCTTGGCTTGAGGCTGGGAGCAGTTGATCTGGAATTGGACCTTGAGCAGAGGTACTTTCAACGTGATGAGGATGGCAGACACCTCCCCGAAGTGGTCGACCTCGGCTTTGCCCTCAATTATCCATTTCTGTCCAGATACAGGTTCACTCTGGGAATTTCAAATCTCTTCAACTCGAAATACCATGACCACGGACGCATTCCCGGGATGGGGCGCAGGCTTTATCTATCAGATCGGAAGAGCGTCGTGTAGGGAAAGAGTGTAGGATAGGGTGT
>CAZKAA010000069.1:0-14293 GCA_964550575.1 uncultured Candidatus Cloacimonadota bacterium | reverse complement strand
TACACCCTATCCTACACTCTTTCCCTACACGACGCTCTTCCGATCTGATCTGCGCAACGAATACAACGCGCTCGCCAAGACCTGGAAGCTCACGGAGAAGCAGATCAAGCACGTCAAGGGTCCCATCTGCGTGTTTGAGGAAAACGCCCTGGAAAACTACCTCATCCGCGACCTCTTCGGCGAAGGTGTGGACCGCCTTGTGATCGACGACAAAGCGTTTGCCAGGCGCATCATCACCCATCTGGAGGACTTTTCCCCGGACCTCGTGTCCAACGTCGAGGTCTATAAAGAGGATTCCCCCATCTTCGACGCCTGGGGCATCGAGAAAAAGATCGATTCTGTCTTCCACTCCCGCATCTACCTGCCCAGCGGCGGAAACATGAAGATCGAGCAGACCGAAGCGCTCGTCGCCATCGACATCAACACCGGAAGCTTCACGGGGAAAACGAATTACGAAGACACGATCAAGAAAACCAACATCGAAGCGGCTGCCGAAGCCGCCCGCCAGATCAGGCTGCGAGACCTCTCAGGGGTCATCATCATCGACTTTATTGACATGATCAGCGCCCAAAACAAGCAGGAGGTGCTGGACACCCTGCGCAAGGGGCTCAAGCGCGACCGCGCCAAAAACAAGGTCTACAACTTCACCGAACTCGGCCTGGTGGAGATCACCCGCAAGCGCATGCGCTCCACCCTGATCGCCAACTTCGCCGACACCTGCCCCTGCTGCAACGGCAGCGGGCGCGTCGTCTCCAAGGACACCATGCTGATGCGCCTCCACCGCTGGCTCAACCGCTCCGAATACTTTGTGGGCAACAAGCGCCTGCGCATCGTGGTCCATCCTGACCTGGTGGCGCACATCCGCACTCACGAGGAATACTTCAGCGCCTACAAAGACCAGTTCGACCTGGAGCCCGATCCGGAAATGCGCACCGACCAGTTCAAGGTCTTCAAGCTTCCCGGCGGGGAGGACATCACCTCGAAGTTCAACTAACGCCCCGCCTTCGCCCCCGAGGGGGAAGAGCGATCCCTTCCGCGCCGCGCTGGCAGATACAGCGCGGCGCTGTGTTTTTATCCAGATTGAACTTCCTGCCCCTCTTCCAAGCCTGAATGCCGCTGCTCAACCTGCACCAACGCCACCCGGGTTTCCTCGCGTCGTGTCCCTCGCCGCCAGAAGCCAACTGACTGCCTCCCATCGCGATAGCCATATTTTTCCCCTAATTCTGCCTCCTCCCGCCCCTCATCCCTAATTCCCTGTTTCCCAACTCCTTCCTTTTATCATCTCTTAATCACTTCTTTATCACTAGTTAATCACTTCTTAATTGTTAAGGCTTGATTAAGAAGTGATAAAGAAGTGATTAAGAGATGCAAATAAGGTTGGAAGTGCCGATGCAGGGCGGAAAATCTGAGAATTGTCTTGACATATAATTATCGGTTGCAGGATTTTGTATGCTATTGAGTAAAAAAGAAGCTTTTTCCCGAGGGGAAAGGACTCCCATCCCGCCAAGGAAGTGTATGTTGACCAGATATAAATATTTGCCCTTGCTGGCTGCCCTGCTGCTTTGCTCCGCGCTGAACGCGGAACTGCTGATCCCTATGGACCAGACGCAAAGCAACCACCTCAAGGCCTATGGAGTCGCGTTCCAGGCGCTCAAAGAGCAGTACGTGGTGAAATGGCTGCTCAATTACCGGGGCGGATCGTTCCTGCTCCCGGACGCGACGGATCTGGCAGCTCTGTGCAACATCCGCGGAGTCCGCTATGAAAACGCGGGTTCGGCGCAGGTGGCGGCGATCATGGCGGAGATACAGGAAGCGAACATGGAGGCGGTGGTTTTGGAAAAAGAGCCCAAGATCGCCATCTATATCCCTCCCAACGCTCTGCCCTGGGACGACGCGGTCACGCTTGCGCTGGAATACGCGGAGATAGACTATGAAAGGCTGTGGGACGACGAGGTGCTGGAAGGCAAGCTCGTGGATTATGACTGGCTGCATCTGCACCATGAGGATTTCACCGGCCAATACGGCAAATTCTTCGGTTCCTACCGGCATATGCCCTGGTATCAGAACGACGTCCGGGTCAACGAAGCGATGGCCGCCAAACATGGCTACGCGAAGGTCTGGCAGCTCAAGCAGGCAGTGGCGCTGAGGATCAGGGAGTTTGTGGAAAACGGCGGATTCCTCTTTGCCATGTGCGCCGCGACGGACACCTTCGACATCGCGATGGCTGCTTTCGGGGTGGACATCGTGGACGGCTTGATCGACGGAGACGGGATCGACCCCCGCTACAAAGAAAAGCTTGAGTTCGGCAATTGCTTCGCCTTTGAGAACTTCAGCCTCAAGACCAATCCCTACGAATACGAGTTCTCCGATATCGACGCCAGCGATTATTCCCGCCTGCGCGGAGCGGAAGCGGACTATTTCCAGCTGTTTGATTTTTCCGCCAAATACGATCCCGTGCCGACCATGCTGACGCAGTGCCACGTGAACGTGATCGACGGATTTTTGGGCCAGACCACCTCGTTTTTCAAGGACAAGGTCAAAAAAAGCGTGATCATCCTCGCGGAAGTGCCGGGCCAGAACGAAGTCAAGTATGTCCACGGCAATATAGGCAAAGGCACCTTCACTTTCTACGGCGGGCACGATCCTGAAGATTATCAGCATAAGGTGGGCGATCCGGAGACGATCCTCGATCTCTACAAAACATCGCCTGGATACAGGCTGATCCTGAATAACATCCTCTTCCCCGCGGCGGAAAAGAAGCAACTGAAGACCTGAGGAATTTCATGGATAAATTTTACAACAACATATACAGGACGCAGGTGAAGGTGGGCATCTTCACGCTGGCGATCCTGCTGATTCTGATTTTCGGATACCTGTGGCTGAGCGGTAGGATCTCCATGCGCCAGCAGCAGGACCTGCGCCTCAGCTTTGACGACGTGATCGGGCTGGAAGTCGGCGACAAGGCAATGTTCCGGGGCATGGAAGTGGGGCGGATCAAGGATATTGAAGCGCGCGAAGGCGACATCCTCGTTACGGCGAGGATCAGAAAGGATATCAGGCTGCGCGAAGGCGCGAGATTCATGATCACGGACAGCAGCCTGATGGGCGGCACCGCGCTGAACATCGGGCAGGGAGACGGAGAAGGGTTCCTCGATCTTTCTAAGGTCCAGACGGGAGCGGAGCCTTTTGGGATCATGAGCATCCTTGCCAAAGCCACAGGGACGATAGACGAGTTTAATCGCGCCCTGGCGGAGATACGCGGCGAAGAGGGCTTGATCGGCAAGTCCTCCGATCTCCTGGACGACGCGGGTGCCGCGGCGCGCTCGGTTGACGACCTTGCTCTCAGTTCCAAGGCGGAGATCACCGCCACGCTGGAAAAGATTGAACGCCTGACCGGGCAGGTGAACCGCATGGTGGACGACAACTCCGGGAATCTGACCAAAGCCATGAGCAAAGCCCCCGCGACGCTTGCCAATCTGGACGCCGCGCTGGACAGCCTGCAAACGCTTTCCTCCCGCCTGGGCTCAACCATCGAGGGAGTCAACAGCGGAAAAGGAACGGCAGGCAAGCTGCTCACCGACGCCGAACTATATGACAGGCTTCTTCAATCGGTGGAGAACCTGGACGCTTTGGTGGCTGACATCAGGGCAAATCCCAAAAAATACGTGAAGTTCAGCCTCTTCTAAAGGATACAGATGAAAGCCAGGATCATCCTTTCACTCTTGCTGTTGTTGGCAACTGCGCTTCTCTCAGCATACAACTTCGGGCAAAACAAGGTCAACCTGCAGCCCGAAGACTGGTCGCTCATCCAAACCATGCACTTCGACATTCACTTTCCCGCGGGAGAAGACCAGTTCGGCCAGACCGTGGCGCTCATGGCGGAAGAGACATACTACAATCTGCGGGACGAACTCACCTATCCCATCAGCGGAAGGATCCCCATCGTCTTTTACCGCAGCAAGACACAGTTCCAGAACACCAATATCATCTATCCGCTGCTCACCGAGGGGGTGGGAGGATTTACGGAAAGCCTGCGCAACCGGGTCGTGATTCCTTTCGACGGCAGTTACGCCGCCCTGGAAGAGCTTCTGGTGCACGAACTTACCCACGCCTATATCAACGCTCTGGACAAGGGGACAACCAACGCGGCGAGGGTTCTGCGGCCGGTGACCTTTCCCTTCTGGTTTTCGGAAGGCTTGCCGGAGTATCTTTCCATCGGCGGGGAAGACGACTACAACAACATGTTCATCCTGGACATGGTGGTCAACGACGCCCTGCCTGATCTGGAGACCACGGGAGGCTATTACGCCTACCGGCTGGGCGAGAGTTTTTTGACCTTCATCGCCGATACTTACGGCAGGGAGAAGGTTTCTGAATTTTACTACAGCCTGCGGGCGACCGCCAATCTGGATAGCGCTACTAAAAAGATATTTGGCATGAGTTTCGACGATTTGGAATCCCGCTGGCGCTATCAACTGAAGCGGGACTACTTCCCCCTGATCAACGAGCACGATATACCCGCCGAAGAAATGGAGCAGCGGACTTTCAGCGAGCAAGACGGCTCATATTTCAACTTCATGCCGCGCTTCTCGCCGGACGGGAACCGCTATGTCTATTTCAGCACCGCCGGAGCCCGCTACAGCATCTGGATGCAGGGTCTTTACGGGCTTTCGCGTCCGGACAAGCTGCTGACGGGCGAAGCGACAGGCAGCATCGAGGAGTTCTATTACTTCCGCTCGAACCTGAGTTGGTTTCCGGATAACAAAAGGGTCGCTTTCGCCGCCAAGACTGCCAATGGGGATCGCATCCACGTACTCGACGTGGAACGGGAAAAGATCGTGGAAACGCTGGAACCGCCGGACTTCGACGCGATCTATGAACTGGACGTGGCACCGGACGGAAGCAGCGTTGTGTTCGCCGGACAACGGGGAATGCAGTGTGACCTCTTCTTGTACGGAGTTTCCGACGGCAAACTCAGGCAACTCACGGACGATCTCTACAACGATGCCCAGCCGCGTTTTTCACCGGACGGAAGCAGCATCGTGTTCTCCTCCGAGCGGAGCCGCAACCCGGAGAGCAGCCGCAAGGGCTTTTTCGTGGATGTGGTCAGCGAGGTATTCATGCTCGATCTGGCGGATAATTCCCTGCGGCAATTGACCTTCGATCGCCGCGAGTGCTCTTTTCCGCAGTTAACCGCGGACGGCAGCAAACTGCTTTACATCGCTCCGGAAGAGGGCATCAACAACATCTATGCGCTTGATCTGAAGCAGAATTCCAAAGCCAAGGTCACGGACGTGCTCTCAGGCATCATGGCCGCCGATCTTTCTCAATCCGGCAAGCATCTGCTGGTATCGAACTATTTCAAGGGAGCCTGGAACCTTTATTTCGACAGCAATCCGCTGGACAGCCTGAAATTTGAGCCCTATGCCAAACCTATGACAACCGCTCAGGCGGACAGCCTGATGAGCAGGGTCGATCTGGGAAGGCTGGCGTATTACGGAAAGCGGGAAAAGCAGAAACCCCGCCGGACTAACCCCGCCGCCAGATACGATGAGAGATTTCCCCTGACAGGGGAAGCACCGCCCTTTGAGTTCACCGCCGAAGACTCACTGCATTTGGGGATGGATTTCAGCTACGACGACCGTCCCACCCAACCCGGCCCGCCGCCGGCGATCGGGCCGTATAAGACCAAGTTTTCTCTGGACAGCCTCTGGGGAGGGCTTGCTTATTCATCGTCCGTTGGCACCATCGGCTATGTCGAACTGAGCCTGAGCGACATGATGGGCAATCACGGCATCGGCATCAACGCGGGAATTTCCGGCAAGCTGGAGGAATCCAATCTGCTATTGACCTATATGTATCTGAAACGGCGGATGGATTACGGCGTTGGCGTCTATAACATCTTTGACGAGACCTACTACAGATATGCCCAACCAGGCCAGGACGATTATTATCGCTACCAGGAGCGGCAGACAGGGCTGTATTTCCTGATGCGCTATCCGTTCAGCAGGTTTCTCCGGCTGGAGTTCGACCACATGCTCTATCAGAGGGGCAGGTTCGTTTCGGATTGGATCTGGGAGACGGACAGCACAGGTGACTGGGGCCCGAACGTGGAACTGGGGCAGGATATCGTTTATACACCGGGGCTCACGCTGGTTCACGACAACTCACTCTACGGCTCGACCGGACCGCTTTTGGGCTGGCGCACGATGTATAACCTGAGCACGACCCTGGCGGACGGCAAACTGGAGTATGTGACCAATTATCTGGATTGGAGAAGCTATACTCTTTTCAGCAAGCGCTATTCGCTGGCGTTTCGCGGTATCGTGGGAGTCAGCCTGGGTGACGATCCCCAGCGTTTTGACTTGTATGGCTATTATGGCGTACGGGGCTATCAGGGCAACCTGAGCGGCGAAAAGAAAGCGGTGGTGAGCGCGGAGCTCAGGTTTCCGTTTTTCGAATATATTAATCTGGCTTTCCCGGTTCCGCTCAGCATCCCCAATGTGAGGGGAAGCCTGTTTGCCGATCTGGGCACGGTGTTTGACGAATTTGGGGAATTTCAGGCCACTGAAAACGGTCATCTGAAAGACCTGTATATGAGTTACGGATTTGGTCCGAGGCTGGATTTGGGATATGTTATTCTGAGGCTGGATATTGCCTGGCTCACAGACCTGACCAAGAGTTCGAAGCCAACCTACTTCCTGAGCCTTAGCGAAGATTTTTGATAATAATGATATATACAATGAGGAGTCACAAATGAAGATCGACTTGCTGCGCAAGCCTACAGAGCACATGGACACCGTGATCGTGATGCACGGTGAGAAAGGCGATGTCCACAGTGTGGAGTATTTGCCGGATGCAATGAAAAACGCGATCGGCGTCATCGTTAAACAGGATGAGTTCACGTTTGAATACGGATCTCTGAAGAGTTTCCAATTCGTTCACAGCCGTCATCGCAGCAACGTAATCCTGATCGGCGTGGGCAACCCCCATGACCTGGACTGCGACAAGCTGCGCGGCCTGTTCGCTCAGGGAATTCGCGCTGCCATCAAACTGAACGCAAAAGAGGTCTTTCTCTTTCCCGGCTTCACCAATCCTGTCGGAGAGTTCAATTTCGGGCACATTCTTGCGGAATCGGCGCTGCTGGCGGAATACAAGTTCGACAAGTATCTGAGCGAAAGCAAGCAGGTAACCCTGGAAGCGGTGCATCTCGCTCTGAACCTAAAATCAACCAGGCATATCAACCGCGGCATCCTGGAAGGCAGGATCTATGCCGAAGCCACCAATCTCGCCCGGGATCTGGTCAACGAACCTGCCAATGTGATCTATCCGGAATCTTTGGCGGAGATCGCGCGTAAGGCTGCGCTGCAATACGGGTTCTCGATCGAGGTCTTTCCGCTGGACAAGCTTAAACGGATCAAGATGGAAGCATTTCTCTCCGTGGCTCGAGGCTCCAAACAGGAGCCCCGCCTGATCCTGATGTCCTACCACGGCAACCCTGACGCCAAAGGGAAAACCATCGGCCTGATCGGAAAAGGGCTGACCTATGACAGCGGCGGATACTGCATCAAGACCCCGCAGGGCATGCTGACCATGAAAGACGACATGGCGGGTGCGGCAGCCGTGATCGGAGCGTTTGCCGCGATCTCGACTCTCAAGCTCAAAGTAAACGTTCTCGGCGTGATCGCCGCCTGCGAAAACATGATCTCCGGCGCAGCTTACCGCGCGGGCGACATCATCCGCAGCATGGCGGGCAAGACCATTGAAGTGATCAACACCGACGCTGAAGGGAGGCTTACCCTGATAGACGCGATTCATTACGCAATAAACCGCGAGCATGTCTCAAAAGTGATCGACATCGCCACCCTGACCGGAGCAGCTGCCGGAGCCCTGGGCAACCAGATCACCGCCGTGGTGACCAATAATGAGTCGCTGATGGAAAAACTGCAGGTGGCATCAGAGTTTACCGGCGAGAAAGTGTGGCAGCTTCCCACTCACGAAGGCTACCGCGATCTTATAAAATCCGAGATCGCCGATCTGAAGAACACTGGCGGACCCTATGCGGGGACGATCACAGCCGCGCTGTTCATCCGCGAGTTTGTGGACAACAAACCCTGGCTGCATCTTGATATCGCCGGCACGGCGTATCGCGACAAGGAAGCGGGCGTCAACCCAGCCGGCGCAACCGGTGTCGGCGTCAGGTTGCTTACCCAACTGCTTCGCGAGATGGAATGAGCGTATGCGAGTCCTGAAGATTATCCTGGCGGCGGCAATAATTGCCGCTGCCTTGTTCTCTTGCGCTAGGACAGAAGAGAACGGCAAGCCCCTGATCGTTGTTTCGATCTATCCTTATGAACTTGTGGTCAAGCAATTGGTGGGCGATTCCATCCGCGTGGAAACCCTGATCCCGCCAAACGCGTCCCCCCACACCTACAGCCCCCGGCCTCAGGACGTTAAAACCCTCAAGCAGGCGGATTTGGTGCTGGTCAACGGGTTTGAGTTGGAAGAAGCGCTGTCCCCGACATTGGCAGCCCTGGGAGAAAAGCGAGTCAGCGTGGAGGAATTGCTCGCCGCGACGGGAACCCGTGAACCGGCTGGCGTGAATCCCCATGTGTGGCTTTCACCGCGCTTGCTGCGCCAGTTTGTGCTGCAACTCAACGAGCATCTGCAGAAGGTGTTCCCCGAATATCGCGATAGCATCGCCAAAAACGCCGGCACTCTGTATTCACAACTCACCGAGCTTGATGACAGGATCGGTGCCGAACGCTCCGCCTATGCCTCCACTCCCGCGATAACATACCACGACAGTTTTCACCACTTCTTCACCGACTTCGATATTGATTATCTCGGTTCGGTGCAGGAATCCCCTGGTTCGGAACCCACTCCCAGGGAGCTTGCACGCTTGGGCGAGATCATCCAGGAGCACAAAGTTAAGGCGATCTATGTGGAACCGCAGCTTGACCGCCGTTCCGCGGAATCGCTGTCCAGAGAATTTGTCCTGAAGATCCTCGAACTCGACCCGCTGGGATTCTCCCTGCAGCCTCGTCCCAAGACGATTGTGGAACTCATTGACGCCAACTGGCAACTTCTCAGACAGGGCTGGTGAAGCAAATCCTCTGGTTCGAAATCTGCCAAATCCCTCAAGCAAGATGATCAGCATCAGCGGCCTGAACTACTCTCTGAACTCGAATCCTATTCTGGAAGAAATCAACCTGGACATCGCTGACGGTGAATTTGTCGCCGTGATTGGACCCAACGGAGCCGGCAAGTCCACCCTGATCAAACTCATTCTCGGATTGCTGCCTCTGCAGACAGGCAGCATCACCATCGATGGAACACCACACTTGGATTGGCTGCGAAACAATCCCATCGGATATCTTCCCCAGCATGAGGAGTTTGACCGCCATTTTCCCGCTACCGCAAGGGATATCGTGCTGATGGGCCTTGCCGGAGAACTGCGGCTGGGCGGAAGATTCTCCGCTGAGCATAAGCGGCGGGCGCGAGAGGCTTTGGCCAAAACCAAAGTCGAGCATCTTGCCGCAAAGCTGGTCGGAAACCTATCCGGAGGAGAACTGCAAAGGGTATATCTGGCGAGAGCGCTGGTCACGAACAGCCAATACCTGATTCTGGACGAACCGGAAGCGTCGGTGGACAGCCCTGGCGTGGACAGCTTTTTCCTGCTGCTCAAAGAGCTGAACAAGGAAGGCCAGACGGTGGTGACCATCTCCCACGACCTCAACATGCTGACCCAGTACTGCAGTTTCCTGGTTTGCCTGAACAGGTCACTTCATTGCCACGACCATACTGAGATGGTCCATTCCGAGACTATCCATAAAACTTTCGGCGACACGGTGCGCATCATAGAAAAGAAGTATTGAGCGATGCTGTCCTACGGATTTCTTGCCCAAGCCCTTATCGGAGCAATGCTTTCATCGCTTTCGCTGGCGCTGTTTTCGCCGTTCGTGACGCTGCGACGGATATCCTATATGGGTGAAGCTTTGTCGCACATTGCTTTCACAGGGATCGCCATCGCGCTGCTGCTGGCATGGAATCTTGAACTCACCACCCTGGCATTCGTGATCGCTGTCAGTCTCGCGATCGGATGGCTGGCCCGCCGGCGGGCGCTGGACGAGGCAAATACCGTCACGATATTTTTATCCGTGTCCATGGCCCTGGGCATTATCCTGATCTCATTGCGCAAAGGCTACACCTTCGATCTCGCCAGTTACCTCTTCGGCAATATCCTGCTGGTGACTCCAGCTGACCTGTGGCGCCTGGGATTTCTTGTTCTGCTCAATCTGGCAGTCATCGGCGGCCTCTACAAAGAGCTGTTTTACATATCCTACAATTACGATTTATCTGTCTTTTTCCGCATACCTGCCGGATTGGTGAACCGCGTCTTTCTGGTCGCGCTTGCCATGAACATCGTGGTCAACCTCAAGGCGGCGGGGATCATCCTCGTCACTGCGCAGTTAATTCTGCCGGCGGCTACGGCGTTCAATCTGGTAAAGCGGCTTCACCATGCTGTGGTCGCGAGTGCTCTGATTGCAGTGATTTCCGCGGCCGCGGGATTCGCGCTTTCCTGGTGGTTGAATGTGCCCACCGGAGCCTGCATCGTGCTCCTGGAGTTTGCCCTTTATCTTTGCAGCCTGCCTTTCAAGAAATAGAAGTTCCGCATCCGCTTAGCGCGGAGTTCCAAGCACAAACTTCAGCATCCTATCCGGCAGATAGGTCATCTTCGCCTGACGCAGTCCCTCCAGCCCCATATCCTGCTCCCGGTTGACCCACAGATAGTTGCTTTGGAGATGTTTTGCTGTCTCCCAGTTGATGATCTGAGCGCTGCCCTTCATATCCGGATCGAACTTCTCGAAGTGGATGGTCGCCATATCTGATGTTTGGCGGCTAAAAACGGAATAGGCAGAGATCAGGTTGTGATGGCAGATGATCAGCCCTTCCACAGGCAACTCGTCCCACATTTCCAGCGTGTTACGGATCGCCTGGAGTTCCGTGTTCAGATAAATCCCTTCGGCATTACGCTCTCGCTTCCATTTCTCCGTGAAGCGCAGGACAACGCCATGCTTGTCCGCGGTCAGGGGCAACACGCGATAATCAGGGTAGGCTCTTGAGAACTGGGATATAAGGTTCTTCTTCTTGGCTAGTTTCTTTCCGCTGAGGCTGACCATTTTTTCCACAGAATAGACGTAATCCTCCCAGTCCCGTTCCTCCCGGACAACGAAGAAATCCTCAAGGTCAGGATGCTTTTCGCGCCAGTATCCCGGAATCAGGATCAGTTCGGCTTCCGGCTCCTGGCAGCGATAAAGGTCCAGCAACTCGCGGAGTTCGGCGGAGCTTAGACCCGGACCGACGGGATAGAAGATGTAAGCGTATTTGGGATTTACCAGCACCAGGTGGTTTCGCCAGATCGTGTAATGGTTGCGGTAGATCTTGCCCCAGGTCATTAGGTTGCACAGGTTGTAATCGCAGGTTTCCCGGGGATACTTATCCAGATACTCCCTCAGCAGAGGAAGTTCTTTCAGGGTCAGCGGTTGCAGATTTAGCATCTGGATCGGCATTCACTCCTGTTTGAGCAGAAATGGAGTGTAGCCCTCCATCCGGGCGAAGCCCAGATCTTCATAAAACTTCTCGTATCCGGGCTCCGATATCAGCCCGATCCACTGGATGCCTTTATCCTGCAAAAACCCGATCAGTTTGCGGATGATCGCTCCCCCGATGCCCCTGCCACGGTAGTCGCTGTGAACGACAACATCCTGGATATAGGCGTCGCTGGCGCCATCGCTGATCGCGCGGCCCATGCCGACGATCTCGTCTCCGGCTTTGGCGATCACAAAGCAAAACGTATCTGAGACGATCTTGGTAACGGTTTCCAGATAGGCGGGATTATCGTCCGTTTGCCACCATCCGGGATGACGGTAAAGGGCAAGGATCGCTTCCGCATCCGTGCTGGTTACGATCTCTATAGTTATGCCAGTCATGGTATTGTCTTCCTTCTGCGTGGGAGGTGCCCAGAGAATTGGTAACACCTTACAGGACGCATGGGCTCCAACATACAAACCGTTGATTTCTGTCAAGGTTTGCCCGCTGCCTGGATGTATTGTTGATGTCGCAAGTCAAGCGGTTTTGCATTGACCTGCCTGCTCCTCAACCGCTCCCGCAAGGCTTAAGGTTTCGACAGCCTTCTCCGCCAATCCACTGCTGTTTCTGATTATGTCATTGCCGGGTAACCTCTCACTTTCCACTCGGTTACGCACTGTCTTGAAACTGGGAGGTTACCGGGAGGTAACAGAAACTGATGCAGGGATCGATTCCGCGTCGGAGAAGGAATGGGGATCTAAGTCAAGCGCTGCCGGAATTTCGCGCTCAGGCGCAACGCGCTGGGGCTCAACTTGAGACAATAGCGTCTAAGCAGTCCACGAAATTCTTGCGCAAAGGCTCTAAGAAGGTTATCTTTTTGTAAAAAAAAACAATCAGGAGCTTGATCCAATGAAACAACTGATCGCGATAATAATCCTTCTGGCAGGCATGGGAGCCGCCAGAGCAGAACTCTCCCTTGATCTGGAAACTGGAGTGGCTTTTTCCGGTTATAACGACCTGCGCATCCCCAACGACGACAATAATACGATGTTTTCCTTCACTAAGGATCTGGATTCGGATCCCGTGATGTACGGCCGCGCCAATCTGCATTACCAGATCACGCCGCGCCATGAGGTATCCGTGTTATACTCGCCATTGACAATTAAACCCAAAGGGACTTTGGACTTTGACGTCAACTTCATGGACGAGACTTTCGACGCGGGGAAGGAGATTGACGCGGTGTACCGTTTCAACAGCTACCGCCTGCAATACCTTTACCGCTTCAAGAACCAGAACATCGGCATCAGGGCGATCGGGGCGAGCATAAAGGTTCGCGATGCGGTCATTTCTCTCAAGAATGAGGATAAATACGCCGAGAAAACGGATCTGGGAGTGGTGCCTCTGATCGGATTCGAATTCGGATATGACTTCACTGACGAGATAGGTGTCCTGCTCAAGGGTGAAGCCCTGGGTTCTCCGTTCGGCAGGGCGGAGGATGTGCTGCTGGCTGTGACCTACAATATCGACGACCGCTATACTCTGCATCTGGGTTACCGGTTGCTGGAAGGGGGCGGCGACGTTGACGAAGTCTATACGTTTGCCAATATCAACTATCTGTCGGTGGGGACTCAGATAAGGTTCTAGCCTACTTTCCGATGCAGAAGGAGGAGAATATTTTCTCCAGCAGATCATCAGCAGTGACGATGCCGAGAATCTCCTCCAGAGCCTTGCTCGCGGCAATCAGATCGAAAGCCACGAACTCGAACCCGATCTCATTCGTCAGGGCTTCCAGCGCTTTTTCCTGTGATGCCACGGAACGATTGAGCGCGGCTAGTTGGCGGGCGTTCGTGATCAGCGGGCGTTCCAGTCTTTCCCGGGGCAGGCTGAAATAATCCAGAATAGCCTTTTGTAAGGTTTGCAGTCCATTTTGGGCAACCGCGGAGACAGGTATTCTCCGTTCGGGACTAAATCCGTCCGGAGCTGTTTCATTTGGGTCCGCGGTTTCAGCGAGGTCCGCTTTGCTTGCCAGCCATAAGGTTTTATACCGCAATTCCTGGGGGACATTCTCTTCGTCGTTGGCTTGTGAAGCCATATTCACCGGCAGAAGGTAGAGAATTAGGTCAGCACCGCGCATAAGCTCCATGCTGCGGTCTATTCCCTTGCGCTCAACGTCTTCCGAGGTATCGCGCAAGCCGGCGGTGTCATAAAGCACCAACTGGTATCCTTCCAGCGAAACGCTTTCCTCAAGATAATCGCGGGTGGTGCCGGGATGGGGGGTCACAATGGCGCGGTTGCTTTTCAGGAAAGCGTTGAAGAGCGAAGATTTGCCTGAATTTGGCGCACCTGCAAGGCAAACCCTCAAGCCGTCCCGGATGTATCTGCCCCGGTTGCCGTCGCTTTGAAACTCGCGCGCTTTGCTCAGGCAAGCTTCAAGGCGATGGCGCAAG
The DNA here is from genome assembly GCA_964550575.1 of uncultured Candidatus Cloacimonadota bacterium. Taxonomy (GTDB): domain Bacteria; phylum Cloacimonadota; class Cloacimonadia; order Cloacimonadales; family Cloacimonadaceae; genus Syntrophosphaera. The sequence goes on along the minus strand of CAZKAA010000069.1, from coordinate 254 downwards.
TCAACCGTATCTATCTGGGGCAGGTCCTGATCCGCAAAATCAATCGCCAGTTCGCAACGAATCCGCGCTTGGGTGATCTCGTCCAGAAGCTCGCGCAGTTGTAGCGAAAGCAAGCCCTGGATCTGCATTAGGGCGGCGCTTTCTGCCTTGCTGCCCTGGGCGGAGATAAGGTCGTTCACCGCTTCGGCCTGGGTCAGGTCAAGTTTCCCGTTCAAGAGCGCGCAGATCGGAAGAGCGTCGTGTAGGGAAAGAGT
>CAZKAA010000068.1:0-14404 GCA_964550575.1 uncultured Candidatus Cloacimonadota bacterium | reverse complement strand
AACAGATGCAGCGGTTAAGATGCGTTCCCTGCTCATGCATGATAATAAAGTGTGTTTTTTTTCTTGACAGCAGGTCAATGCAGACTAAACTGTAGATATCATAATCTGCAGAACCAAAACGAGATTATAAAGCAGCAAAGGAGCTTATCATGAAAACCTATCTGCGTATTGGCTTATTGACCGTGCTCGGACTGGCGATGTTTTTTGCCCTTTCATGCACCAAGGATGAGAAACCGACCACCCCGAACTTTGAAGAACCGGGCATTTCCTCCCACATTTGGGACTACAAGCATGTTGTCTGGTTCAACCTGAACTATTTTGAACCTACCAAGGGAATCGCCAACGTCGATATCTTCATGACCGCCAAAGGGGACGCTCCCGACGCCACCTTGCGCATCGGCACCCAGGATATCGAGTTTCCCTATGTCACCTCCTATACCGACGGCAAGATCTATGCCGGGGGCGAGATCAACATCAACACCGACCAGCCCGTCTCGTATCTGATCACCAACGATGACAAGACCTATGAAGGCAGTATTTCTGTTTTGCCACATCAGATCGACGTCTCCGCCTGGCCGACCTTCGCCCAGAACACAAACTACTCCCCCACTTGGTCGATCGATCCGGAGCCCGATTTTCACGTGATCGATTCCATGATCTGGGGCGAAAACGCCGAATTGGATTACATCCGCCAGATAGACGGCGACGTCATGACCTACACGCTGCTCCAGTCTGAATGGGCTTCCCTGCTGCCGGTTCAGGAGTTCGTTTTTGGGATCAACGCTATAGGATATGAAATGAAAAACAGCAACAATGTCCTGATCGTTGGCCAAACCGACAACTACTACGATTGGGCGCTGGATAAGCGACAGCCCGCCAACCGCCCCGCCATGAAACCTTTCCGCTATATGGACAGGATCATTGAGGACATCAACAAGTAAGCGAATGCCATGTCATTATCAAGGGCCTGCTTAACCGGCAGGCCCTTTTTTGATGCTGGCATTTCAGGCCAGACAAGTTTGGACACCAAAGTAAAAAAACATAGCGCGATCGCCCTCTTCTCGGGAGGATTGGACAGCATTCTCGCGGTCGTATGGATGCGCGAACTGGGCTATGCTGTACACCCCGTGTTTTTCAGCGCACCCTATATCACTCCGGAACGCGCCCTTAACAGCGCACATGAGAACGGAATCGAGCTCATGGTGCGGGATATCTCGCCCAGACATCTGGAAATGGTCATGAATCCGGTGCATGGATACGGGAAGAACTTCAATCCCTGCATCGACTGCCACGCGATGATGTTTGAGGAAGCGGGAGCAATGCTGAAAGAGCTGGGAGCGGACTTTCTGATCTCCGGCGAGGTGTTGGGCCAGCGCCCAATGTCGCAAAGGCGCAACGCGCTCCAGGCAGTCAACAAACTCAGCGGTGTCGGGGACCTGATCGTGCGTCCCCTATGCCAGAAGCTACTTCCGGACACGCTGCCGGTCCGTGAAGGATGGGTGGACAAAAACATGCTTTTGGCGATTCATGGGCGGGGGCGCACCCGACAGCTCGACCTTGCCGAAAAGTTCGGATTGAGCTTTCCTCCACCGGGTGGCGGCTGCCTGCTGACAGACCGTAATTTTACCCTGCGCATGCGCGATCTGGTCGAATACGGGGAAAATAACCAGCCAGACATCAGTTTGCTCCGCTGGGGCAGGCATTTCAGACTGGACCAAGGAGTAAAGTTGATAGTGGGGCGATCAGAAACGGATAACGCGGGACTGGAAAACGAGGGGTATGCCGGAACCTACCTCCAGATCAGGGACGTCCAGGGCCCCCTGGGCTTGCTGACGTCAACTGATGCGGACATGAAGACGATCGCCCTGGCGGCTTCGATCGTTTTGTATTACAGCAACAAAGCTCCCTCTCCCGGTTATGTGAAATTTGGGGTTGACCTGAACTTCGACCGCGAAATCCTGGTGGAGAAGTGCCCTGAGCAAACGCTCAGGCCGTATCTCATATCACTGGACAAGGAACATAAATGATAAAGATTGAGGCTTTTATACTCCTGGAAGAGTTTGGCACCAACACCTGGCTGTTATGGGACGACGAGTCCTTGGAAGCCATCCTGGTGGATCCCGCCGCTCCCTCAGAGGACCTGCTGGCACGAATCCGCGCACTAGACTTGAAAGTTCTTTACATAATCAACACCCATGGACACGGAGACCATATTGGCGGGAACGAGTTGTTTCGCAAGCGCTTGCAGGCACGTTTGCTCATCCACGCCGAGGACGCGCATTACCTGACGGATAACAGAAAAAACCTGAGCGAGTATCTGGGAGCGCCCCTTAACTGTCTTGCGGCGGACGAGTTCCTGCACGACGGGCAAAGCCTCAACCTCGGAAGCCATATAGTCCGCGTGATCCATACACCAGGGCACACACCCGGAGGTATCTGCCTGCTTGCCGATAAGTTCCTGATCAGCGGAGACACCTTGTTTGAATTGAGCATCGGGCGCACCGACTTTCCCGGAGGAAGCCACAAGCAGATCATCGCTTCCATCAAAGAAAAGCTGTTTATCCTGCCGGACGACGTGGTCGTCTGTCCCGGACACGGACCCAGAACCTCGATCGGCATGGAAAAAATGAACAATCCCCTCGTGAGGTGAGCATGCGCCACGATTTGGTCCTGATCCTTGATTTTGGTTCCCAATACACGCAGTTGATCGCGCGGAAGATCCGCTCGCTGAACATCTACTGCGAGATTCATCCTTACAATATATCAGAGGCTAAGATTCGCGATTTCGACCCCAAGGCCATGATCCTCTCAGGAAGCCCTTTCAGCCAGTATCAGCCAGACGCTCCGCAACCGGACCCAGTGATCTGGGAACTTGGCTTGCCGCTGCTCGGCATCTGTTATGGCATGCAGTTGGTTGCCGCGCGGTATGGGGGCGCAGTTGAGCGATCAACGAAACGGGAATACGGTTTTGCCAGCCTGAGCCGGATCGAAGAGCATCCCCTGCTCGCGGGATTTCCCACAGGAGAGCAGGTCTGGATGAGCCACGGCGATTCTTTGTCCCAAATGCCGGGTGGTTTCAGGACCCTTGCGCGGACAGGAAACGCGCCCCACGCCGTTATCGCCCATGAATCTGAACCGGTTATGGCGGTGCAGTTTCATCCCGAAGTCGCGCACACAAAAAACGGCGAGAAGCTGCTGTCCAATTTCCTGATCGGCATTGCGGGCTTGAAACCGGACTGGACGCCGGCGTCATTCATCGAAGAAGCGATTGTGGACATCAAGCGCAAAGTAGGGAAAAGCAAAGTCATCCTCGGCCTCTCCGGCGGCGTGGACTCCTCAGTGGCAGCGTTCCTTATTCATAAGGCGATCGGCAGCCAGTTGATCCCCATCTTCGTGGATAACGGATGCATGCGCAAGAACGAATCCGAGAAAGTGCGGGAGAGCTTCAAAGCCGTCCCGGATCTGGATATTGTTTTCGTGGACGCCTCCGATGTCTTCCTGAACCGTCTTGCAAACGTAAGCGATCCCGAACAGAAACGCAGGATCATTGGCAACACGTTTGTCGAAGTCTTTGACCGGGAAGCGGCGAAGTTAGAGTCAGCGGGATTTCTTGCGCAGGGAACGCTTTATCCGGACGTGATCGAAAGCGTGTCATTCAAGGGTCCATCCGCGACGATCAAAAGCCACCACAACGTCGGCGGGCTGCCGGAAAAGATGAACCTGCGCCTGTTGGAGCCCTTGCGCGAACTCTTCAAGGATGAGGTGCGCGAAGTCGGGCGGGAACTTGGATTGCCGGAAGCCCTGATCACGCGCCATCCTTTCCCCGGCCCGGGACTCGCGGTTCGCATTATCGGCCCAGTCGACGCCATAAAGGTCCGCTGCCTGCAGGAGATTGACGAGATTTTCATCAGCGAACTCCATGATTGGGGCTTATACCACTCCACCTGGCAGGCTTTCGCGGTGCTGCTACCCATCCAAAGCGTAGGCGTGATGGGCGATGAGCGCACCTACGACAATGTCTGCGCCCTGCGCGCTGTCAACAGCGTTGACGGTATGACAGCGGACTGGACAGAATTTCCCCACGAGTTCCTGAAAAGAGTTTCCAATCGCATTATCAACGAGGTTTCGGGAGTCAACAGGGTTGTCTACGACATCAGTTCCAAACCTCCGGCGACCATCGAGTGGGAATAACACAATCCACTTGACAAAAAAGCCGCCGTTTCCAGCCTAACTTCCAGCGAGCGGGCTTAGCTCAGTTGGTAGAGCATTAGCTTCCCAAGCTGAGGGTCGCGGGTTCGAGTCCCGTAGCCCGCTCCAGAAAAAAAGCTCTTATCCAATCCAGCGGATAAGAGCTTTCTTTATCTATCGTCTATTATTTGCGCGGAGGCTTTTCGATTTTATCCTTCACAATTTCCTTATCGGTACTGAGACCAGAACCAGGATTCGGCGGTTTCGTCAACTGCTCGTTCTGAGGAGGGTTAGGGGGCGTTCCTCCCCCGGGAGGGCTGGGGGGTGTGCCACCGCCGGGAGGATTGGGAGGGTTGCTTCCTCCGCCACCATTACCGCCGCCGTGACCTCCGCCGCCATTGCCACCACCACTGCCCCCACCAGGTGGTTCGGGGGGATTGGGAGGCGTTCCACCACCGGGAGGGTTGGGGGGATTGTTTCCTCCACCGCCATTGCCGCCGCCGTGGCCTCCTCCTCGGTGGCCACCACCGTTTCCGCCATTAGGAGGATTGGGCGGATTACCTCCACCAGGAGGGTTGGGAGGATTTCCACCTCCGGGAGGATTTCCACCTCCGGGAGGATTGCTTCCACCAGGGGGGTTATTGGGAATGTATCCCTGACCGCCGTGGCTGCCGCTATTGCCTCCACCATGGCCTCCGCCGCTGGGAGGAGGAGTTGGCGGATAGTAGTTACCGGGGGGATTGGTTCCATAAGGAGGAGGCGGATATGTATAATTGTAGTCGATGTAGGGATACCAGGGACGGGGATAGTAATAAGCGGGAGCCGGATAATCGTAGTTGCTGGTTCTCCGCAGCCTGACCTGGGTCAGATACATCGAGACCAGATCCCTCTGCAGACGAATGTCATAGACAATGGGATTCGCCACCGCGTATGCCTGATCCGAAAACGCAAGCGGTACGAAGATCTCGGTCATTTTGGGCAGATAGCCTTTGCGGATCAGGATCAGCGTGATTGCCCGGCCCAGATATCCATCCCGATACTCCGCATATTCGTCGGCATAAACGGGATAGACCGGGCTGGGAGTGTTGCAGAGAAACTGGTCCGTATCATAGAGTATGACTTCCGCACCGGGCGGAGTGGTGTTTATCGCGAATGCGCCGATGTAGTTCTGCGCTCCCAGGCTGGCTGCAAGCGCGATAAACATAAGGCTTATTGCCGTTATCGCTTTCATTATTACCTCCCATCATCACGGGTTGCTATACACATAATACTCCACATCCGGCAAATCCTTCATCATTTCTTGAATCGCACCCTTCCGCGCTTGCTTGAGAATACTTGTATCAGGGGCGGAAAAGGAGCGGATGGCGAATCTGCCTTTCTTCCTTAAGAAGAATGATTTCAACGTGGGTGGAAGCAGTTTAAGTGAGCTTGATACGCGCTTGGGAGCGATGCAGGCTATTTGCGGGAAAACCAGAAGAGGTCGGTGTCAAATCCGATATTGAGGTAGTATTGCGGCTTCCCGTGCTCACGGACGGCGGCGACAAACTTCAGGGGACCGACTACGCTGCGATAACCAAAATCACCATAGAGGCACCATTCCACGTCCTGATCCAAGCCCCACGGATCGCCCTGTTGCGTGTTCAGACCCTGAACGCCAGTCTCGAGGAACAGGTTGTTCGCGGGATTCCAAATCAGCCCGGCGGTGTAGATCTTGAATTGGGGCGAACTGATCGCGTAGCGCTGATAGCCTTTGTAGCCTTGCGAACCGCTGAAATAGAAAGGATCGAAGGAGCTTTCCTGAACCGAACCGAAGTAGTTGCCGTAATCCAGACCCAGACGCAGCGACACGGGATTGGCGAGTCTGGCGTAAACGTCGAACTCACCCGTGAACCGGCTGTAGATCTGATCGCTGATGGCAGGCCAGCGTGCGAAATTGAACTTCGCTAACGCACGGGCTCCAGATTGGGGGAAAAAGTCGTCGTTCAGGCTCTCGTGATAGAGCTTGAGCCCAAATCCGGAGATCAAATAGAGCGAATCGACCGGAGCCGTGGCGGAAACATCGCGATAGAGCTTGGTGCGGTAGGAATAAAAGAACCCTTCCGCGATCGCCAGCCGGTTGGCAAACACTCCGACGCCGGGCACGATGCCGTATTCCAAAGCTTTGACGCTCGATATTTTGTTATAGTCGCTGTCATATAGATACAGGCGATGTTCGCTGAGATAGGGAAACAAGCGGAAATACGAACCCCAAAACTCGCCGAAATTTTTCACATAGTCAATACTGACCTCAGTTCTGCCGCCAAGGTTAAGCCCCGCCATAAGTTTGGAGTTTTTCAAGGCAAGATTGTTGAGCGTCAGGACAGCTCCGACGTTCAACTCCTCTTCGGTCGTGTAGCTCAGATTAAGCGTCAGTTCGCGGCGTTCGCTTTCTCGCACAAACACAACAAGCCGATAGCCGTTGCCGGAGGGTTCCAAAACAGGATAGACTGTGTCAAATAGCTGCGAGTTCCAAGCTGCGAGGCAGGCATCGGCTATCTGGCGCGAAGAATAGCCGCGGTCGTTATCCAGATCGAGGTAGTTTCTGAGCTGAGCGGGACTGACATCCCTGTTGCCGCGGAATTCTATCTGGGTGATTCGTATCCTGTCTGGCAGAGACAAGCGCTGCGGTCTCTTGAACTTGTGCCCGCCAGCGATCAGGGAATCCCTAAACGCGATAATCCGGTCGAGGTTGGCACGTGCGTATTCCTCGCCAATGGCGATGATCTGGGCGGCATCGTTGTATGAGGTGGAGGTGAATGATCCCAGTTGAGGTTCCATCAGCAGATCGCACTGATCGAGGAACTCGTTGATGTTTTGGGTCATCCCGATGTTGATTGTCTGATCCAGAATGTCCATCAGATTGCCCAAGCGCTCAGGCGTCCGCAGCTTGGAGTTAACTTTGAGGCCGATCACCGCGTCAGCGCCTTGCGCAATGACCTGAGGGATCGGCATGTTCTGCAAAAGGCCTCCGTCCACATAGGTTCTGCCGTTGAATTCGAAGGGCGCCATCACGCTGGGAATGGAGACTGAAGCCCGAACCGCCTGCATCAGCGAACCGCTATCGAAGACGACCAGTTCGCCGGAGACAAGATCGGTGGACAGGCAGTTGAAGCCGACCGGTAAATTGTCAAAGTCCTCAATACCCGAAGCCGGGGCAAACAGATCCGCCAGTTCGAGGCTGAGTTTGTTTCCAATGAAGAGACCGGTGGGGAGATTCGGTGTCCATCCGTCATCGAGGCTCAGGGTCAGGTTTCCATAGCTGGGCCAGCGTTTCTGGCCAATGTAGAGGTCTTCGCGCTGATAGCCATAGCCAATAGTCGCGAGAAAATCCAGGTCCAAAAGCAGAACTTCCACTTCCGACGCGGAATATCCCATGGCATAGAGCCCGCCGACCAAGGCTCCCATGCTCACGCCGGAGATATAATCGGGATAAACCCCATTCTCTTCCAGAACCTTTAAAATACCCAGCTGCGCGAATCCGCGCGCTCCGCCTCCGCTGAACGCGTATCCCACTCCCCGTGCGGAGAGCGGGATACAAGCCAGCAGTAAGGTGACCAGGAAGAGCGCTTTAGCGCCCGGAGTCCGGAGGAACCTCATTCCGGGTCGAATCTGTTTGAGCGGTGGCATTGTTGCGTTCAGATTTGGCGAAGGTGAATTCGACCTTGCCAAAGACTGCCGTCGCTTCTATCTTGACCGGATACGTGGAGATAAACTGAGTCGCCGTATTCTTTGGCGGACCCTCCACAGAACCGAAAACGCCCGTGGGCGTTATCTCAAACTCGATATCGTCAGGCAGGATCACATACATCGTGCCGAAAACCGCGGTGATTTCCAACGGCGGCGAGTTTGGCTTCAGATTGGCGGCCAGATCGACGGTTTGGGAACCGAAAACAACGGTGTAATCGCTTCCGCTGCCATGAACTATGCTGTCGCCGGTCCTATGGTAGACGCGATGGCTGCAAGAGCCTCCCACCAACAGTTTGATGCCGAACATGATGATCACGACAGCAAGGAAAATCTTAAAAAACGGGAAACTGTGGATTACGCCGAATCCCTTGAGAACCAGCAATAATCCCCAGAGGAGCAGTAAAACGCCCCAAAATACGTTGCCGAACAGGAAATTCATCTTCATCTCCTTCTCCTTAGTTGAGGTTCAAGCCTTCCCTATAAAGCTTGTGCAATTGCCCCACTCCAATGTTGATCTCGCCGTTGACGGCAAGAATAGCTTCATGTGTGACTTCGCCCATCTGCATCAAAGGGATTTCTGCGCTCAGGCAAAGTTCAGACACAGCGCCGAGCTTGTCCAGAGCGACGCTGATCAGGACCCTGCCTGGTGATTCGCCGAAATACTCAGCTTCCGCGGGATGCGAGAGCGGAAAATCAAGCTTGGCACCAAACAGGCACTGAGGGTTGAAGCAGCTCTCCGCCACGCAGACAAGCAGCCCGCCTTCGGATACGTCATGAGCTGAGGAGACCAGTTCTTCGCGAGCCAGATCCGCGAGCAGACCGTTCAGACGCTTTTCAAACTCCAGATCCACGGGCGCGATTGCCCCGGTGACCAGTCCGTGCACCGTTTGCAGATACTGCGATCCTCCCGGATGCTCGCAGGGCGTTCCCAACAGGCAGATGATATCTCCCGGTTGTTTGAACCACTGGGTCATCACCTTTGTTGCGTCCTCAAGCAAGCCCAGCATCCCGATCACAGGTGTGGGATAGACGGCGCTGGCGGGGCTTTCGTTATAAAATGAAACGTTTCCCCCGGTAACGGGAGTTTCCAGAACCCGGCAGGCGTCCCCCATGCCCCTCACGCATTCGGCGAAGGACCAGTAGACATCCGGCTTGTAAGGATTGCCGAAATTAAGGCAGTTGGTGATCGCCACGGGCTTTGCTCCGCTGCAGGCTACGTTCCTCGCCGCTTCCGCCACCGCCGCTTTCGCTCCTTCATAGGGATCGAGATAGCAGTGTCGTGCATTGCAGTCCGTGGAAAGAGCGATCGCCTTGCCGGTTCCCTTGATGGACACAACAGCCGCGTCGCTCCCGGGTTCCACCATGGTACCGATTTGGACCATGTGGTCATAGTTTGTATAAACCTGATGCTTGGACGCGATGTTGGGATGCGCGATCAGCTTTGCCAAAACGCCTGTCATATCCGATGGGCGCGGAAGCGCCGCAAGGTCATACTCCCGGGCTTCATCGATATGCATCGGCTTGCTTGTTTCACGGGTATAGACAGGCGCTTTGCCTCCCAAAACAAGATTCTCGGCGGGTATCTCGGCAGCAGTCTCTCCGTTCATCCTCACCCTGAGCAGCTTGTCGTCTGTCACGCGGCCGATGACCACGGCGTCCAGGTCCCATTTGTGGAAAATCTCCTGGATCGGCGCCAGATTGTGGGGTTCGACGATCAGCAGCATGCGCTCCTGCGATTCCGACAGCATGATCTCATAGGCTGTGATTCCAGTTTCGCGGATCGGGACCTTTTCGATATCAAGCTCGATCCCAACTCCGCCCTTGCCTGCCATTTCAGAACTGGAGCAGGTCAATCCCGCCGCTCCCATATCCTGGATGGCGACGACCAGTCCAGATTGGATGACTTCCAAAGTCGCTTCCAGCAAAAGCTTCTCATAAAACGGATCGCCAACCTGCACGGCGGTGCGCTGTTCCGCTGATTGCTCGCTGAGGTCAACCGAGGCGAACGTTGCTCCGTGGATCCCGTCCCTGCCGGTTTTGGCGCCGACATAGACTACCAGGTTGCCCACGCCTTTGGCGCTGGAACGCGCCAGATGCTCGTGCCTGAGTACGCCCACCGCCATGGCGTTCACGAGAGGGTTGCCCTCATAGGCAGGGTCAAAAAAGACTTCACCGCCCACCGTCGGCACGCCGAAGCAATTGCCGTAATCGGCGATACCCTGCACCACGCCTTTGATCAGATGGCGCACCCGGGGATCGTCGGGATCGCCGAAGCGCAGAGAATTCAAGGCGGCAACAGGTCGGGCTCCCATGGTGAAGATATCCCGCAGGATCCCCCCCACTCCGGTCGCCGCGCCGTGGTAGGGTTCAAGAGCGGAGGGATGGTTGTGGCTTTCAATCTTGAAGCAAACCGCCAGCCCGTCGCCGATGTCTATCACTCCGGCGTTTTCCTCTCCGGCTTTGGTGAGCGTGTGCTTTCCCTCGCGGGGAAGCGTTTTCAGGAGCCTGACGGAATTCTTGTAACTGGCGTGCTCGCTCCACATAACGCTGAAAATACCCAGTTCTACGTAGCTTGGTTCTCTACCGAGAATACTCAGGATCTCCCGGTATTCATCCTCGGAAACGCCGTGGGCGGCTATCATCCGGGGTGTGATCTTAGGTTCTTGCATCACTCCTGCCGATTCTGACGGGATCCGGTCTGCTTCCTGAGTGTTTCGATCAGGCGCCTGATCCGGTCGTCGATTATCTCGAAGGTCTTTCGATATGTGTCTATGCTTGATCCATAGGGATCGTCAATGTCGCCCGGTTCTCCCAGGTATTCGTTTAAAGTCTTGATCTTGTCCGTGAGTTCGGGTTCGTTGCGGCGCAGAACGTCTCTCTGCCTCTGTTCCATGGTCAGGATCAATCTGCTCGACTGCAGCAGATCGGGGGTGAACTGCTTGGAGACATGGTCTTTGGCGTCCATGATCCCTTTCTCAAGCAGGAGCTGAAGTGATCCCGCGGAGATGGATTCCCCTCCGGGAAGCAGTCCGCAGGAGTCGCCCGCGATCTCCATTTCCTCGGAGAGCATATAGTGGTTGAAAAGCTTTTCCGCCATCGGGCTGCGGCAGATATTGGCGGTGCAAACGAAGAGGACCGTGGGCAGTTCATAAGACTTCTTTATCCCATAGAATGGTATCGACCCTTCCCGCAGGCATTTGACCTCGTCCTTGCCGCTCTGGTTCTTGTCTTCGCCCCGGGTGACGAACTCGATGATGGTGGAGGCCTGGGCGTCATATTCCACGCTTTTTTTATCAGGCAGGATCCCGTAGTCGAACCAGTCCTTGTAAAACCCGGTGAGCCGGCTGAGATCCTTCTCCGGGGGAAGATTTGAGATATTGACGCTTGTGCTGACCAGCGGTTCGTCGATCAGCTCGATAAAGAAGCGCAAAAGATCGTCGCCCGGAACCCGGAACGCCACCTTGCCCTCCACCGCGACGTGGCTGTAGCGCGGATCTTCGCACCTGAACGCCGCCGTCAGGTTGCCCGGCCAATACTGCTCGAGCAGGTGATACAACCTGTCGGGGATGTGGATTCCCTGCTCCTCAAACCACTCGATGTGCGGCACCAGAACAATCATGCCCCGCTTGTCCGTGCGCTGCTTGAGGCGCATGATCCGCTCGATCGCCGCGTGCGAGGAGACCTTGCAGCCGATTCCGAACATCCCGCCGGTATGGTGCAGGATCGTTTTCCCCTCAAAGTCCTCTTTGCGCGCCAATCTTTCCAATTTGTGAACTGACGGCCTTACCAATAAATTCATAGGCTTTCCTTTAATCCAGATAGGCAAGCGGATTCACCGCCTTGCCGTCCTTGCGGACTTCAAAATGCAGGCTGGGAGCTGATGCCGAGCCGGTCATGCCGGATCTCGCGATCGCCTGCCCCTTGGAAACTTTAGCGCCCACGGAGACCAGTATCTCGTTGTTGTAGGCGTAGATAGTGTGAAAACCGTTCTTGTGGTCGATGATCACCAGTTTGCCCTGCCCGCCCATGGTGCCGGCATAGGCGACTTCCCCCGCGTCCGCCGCCACGACCGTCGTGCCTTCCGGTACGGATATGTCAATCCCGTTGGAGATCACGGATGTGTTGTAGGATCTCGTTTCCTGGCCAAAGCTGCGGATGATCTTCCCTTTCAGGGGCCAGGTGATCGTTTTGGCGCTGAACTTGTATGATACGGCGGGCGCGCCTTCGGTTCCTTCCCCTTCTGTCGGGGTTTTGCTTCGGAGCTGGGCGATCAGGGATTCCAACTGCGCGTTGGCTTTTTTCAGGTTGGCGATCTGGGTTTCCAGCTTTTGCTGCTCCTTGGTCAGGTTCTTGGTTTCCTGCGTCAGGGTGCGTTCCTTGTACTCAAGGTTTTTCTTGGCGGAGGCGTCGGCAAGGAACTCCGAGTTTGCCAGGCTGAATTCCCGGTTCTTGGCGTTCTGCTCTTCGGTGAGAACGGTCTGCACGTCGCCCAGTTGGTCAAGCTTGGTTCGCGTCTGGGAAGCCATCCGCACCAGGATCTTTTGATGCTTGCCCCTCATTCGCGTATAGGCGGCGGAGAAGTTCAGGCGCACCATATTGTCCAGTTGCTGCCTTTGCAGCCTTTTCAGGTTGATAATCTGCTCTTCCACGGACAGCAGCGATTGGCTGACCTCTGCCAGAGATTCCTGCTTCTTCCTCTTCTCCTCTTCGGATCTGCGGAGTTCCGCCTCCGTTTTGGCTTTGTCCTGTTTGGTCTTGAGCAGGTCTTTTTCCTTCTGCTTTTTCTGGGCTTCCGTCTGCTGCAGCTTCTTCTCCGCGGCTTGCTGGTCCTTCAGGTTTTTGTTCAGCTTGCTTTCCGCGTCCGAAAGGTCTTCGCCCGCCAGCGACGCCAGCAGCGGCAACATGGTCAGAATCGCTATCAGTCTGTTTATCATAATCATCATACCTGTTGTGGTGATAAAATTCATAAAGCCGGTTCCCGCGTTTATTGTCAATGCTTTTTTGCCCAGCCGCGCCTGACGCCCCAAAAAGAAAAAGCCGCCCCGGAGGACGGCTGTGATATCGGTTTGGCCAAGCGGCTTATTTCTTGGTCAGATGCTTGATGGATTGCTTCTCGCGGTGCGAGAGGTGGTAGGTGTCGATCACCAGGTTGCTGGCAACGAAGATCGAGGAGTAGGTTCCGAAGAAGATGCCCAGCGTCATCGCGAGGGCAAAGTCGTGGATCACGGAACCGCCGAAGATGAGCAGCGCCAGCGCCGTGAGCAAAGTCGTGCCCGCGGTGAGCACTGTCCTGCTCAGGGTTTTGTTGATCGCGCGGTTGAAGACTTCCGGGATCGAGTCTTTGCGGTAGATCTTCAGGTCTTCACGGATGCGGTCATACACCACGATCGTGTCGTTGATCGAATAACCCACGATGGTCAGCAGCGCGGCGATGATGGACATGGAGATCTCTTTGCCTGTTATGGCGAAGACTCCGACAATCAGCATCACATCGTGGAACAGGGCCAGAATGCCCATCAGCCCGAAGGTGAATTCGAAGCGGATCCAGATGTAGATGATCATCAGAAGCAGGGCGATCAGAACCGCCCAGATCGCGGCGGTGCGCATTTCCAAGCCGGCTTTCGCGCCCACGGTGCTGATCTCGCGGAAGATGTCGTCCTGCGAACGGTTGGCGGTATAATCCGCCAGTTCTGAGTTCAGAATGCCGGTCAGCTTTTCTTTGACCGATTCCGGATCCTGGCTTTTCACTTTGATCTGGAAGTTGCCGTCCTCTCTAGCGCCGATGTATTGGATCTCGGCCTCTTTGAATCCCCCGGCGCTGATCACTTTGCGCAGTTGGTCGATGTTGAGGGCAGGGACTTTCCCCTCTTTGGGGATCATGTTGATGGTGGCGTTGACGCCTCCTTCAAAGTCTGTGCTCCAGTTGAGGCCTTTGACCGCCACCGCGGCGACGGCGATGATCAGCGTTACGGCTGAAATGATGTAGGCAACCTTGCGGTATTTGACGAATTGTAAGTTGGCGTTTTGAAACAGTCTCATTTTCCCCTCCTCAGATGCTCATCGTCTTTTTGACGCCGGCGAGCATGGTCTTTTCCATGATGTAGCGAACGAACACGATCGCGCTGAACATGGAGCCGATGATGCCGATGGTCAGGGTGAGGGCGAATCCCTTGACGGGGCCTGTTCCGAACTGGTAGAGCACGAAGGCGGCGATCAGGGTGGTCAGGTTGGCGTCCCAGATCGTGACGACGGCGCGCTTGTATCCGGCGTCCACTGCCGAACGCGGGGTTTTCCCGCCGTCCAGTTCCTCGCGGATGCGCTCAAAGATCAGCACGTTCGCGTCTACCGCCATGCCGATCGTCAGTATGATGCCGGCGATACCGGGCATGGTGAGCGTCCCGCCGAACGCGGTGAGCGCGGAGAGGATGAAGCCCACGTTGAACACGAGCACGATGTCCGCGCCCAATCCCGAAACCGTGGAATAGAACAG
>CAZKAA010000067.1:0-14603 GCA_964550575.1 uncultured Candidatus Cloacimonadota bacterium | reverse complement strand
CACCCTATCCTACACTCTTTCCCTACACGACGCTCTTCCGATCTCTTCAGCGCCGTATCGAGGGGGAATCCGCTCAGACGGAAAAGCTTCATGCTGACATCATCCTCGACGGGCATTACTATATGCTATCCGTCAGCCGCAATGACCAGGCCCGGCGCAAGGTATTCATCCTGCACAACATAGATGCCATCCAACAGGCCAGCCAGATGAAGAAGGACTTCATCGTCAACCTCGCCCACGAACTCCGCACCCCGCTCACTGCGATACGCGGCTTCGCCGACGCCATGCGTTCCGCCCCGGGAGCGGATCACACGCGATATCTGACCATCATTCAGGGACATACGCTGCGCCTGATCCACCTCGTCCGCGACCTTGAACAACTGATCCGATTGGAAAGCGTCGCCCAGATGGATAAGCAGGATATCAACCTCGAGACTTTCTTTGCCAACATCCGCCTCATCCTCGAACCGGACTGCGTGGAAAAACGCCTGACCCTGGACATCGTCCTCACTCCAAACCTGCCCCGCCTAGGCTGCGACCCCTTCAAGCTGGAGCAAGTCTTCATCAACTTGGTGCAAAACTCCCTGCGCTACACGGAAACTGGCGGGATACGCATCAGCGCGGAAGCTGCTGCCCACGCGATCCGCTTCCAGGTCTCCGACACCGGGCGCGGCATCGCCCCGGAACATCTGCCCCGCATCTTTGAACGCTTCTACGTGGCAGATCCATCCCGCAACAAGCGCGAAAGCGGCACTGGCCTGGGATTGGCGATCGTCAAGCACATTGTCATGCTCCACCGGGGAGAAGTCTCTGTGCAAAGCACACCCGGGCAGGGCACAACTTTCACCCTCGAGCTTCCCCTGACTGGACAGGCTGGAGACATGCCCAGTGCCTGAACGGACGCCCCACACTCCGGAAAACCCCTCCCCGCCGAGCATCCAAACCTGGAACCCGGATCCGGAACGCATCATCGCGGATTACCAGCGTCTGGCTTATTCCGCGGCAAACGCCTATCGCTCCTCCGGCGTGCCTTTGGACGACCTGCGCCAGGAAGCCTTGCTTGGCCTGCTTGACGCCGCCCGCAAATACTCTCCGGACAAAGGGACACAGTTCTCAACCTATGCCGCGTTCTGGATTAAAAAGCGGCTCCTTCAGGCAGTGAAGCCCGACGCCAGATACATCTCCAGTGAGGGCGGCGGACGACCCCCGGAAGAAGCGGATTATACTGATCATGATGACTTCCCGGCAGACAATGACACTTCCAAGGATACCCGGCTGGATCTGCCGCAGGGTCTGAGCGATGCCGAACGCGAGATTCTGACCCTATGTTACCGCGACCAACTCCCCCTGAGCGAGATCTCCCGCCGCACCGGCATTTCGGTGGAGCGCGTCAAGCAACTACGCGGCAAAGCGTTGCGCAGAATACGTGCTGGCATGGACCCCATGTTGTAAACTATTCCTTGACGTGTTATCAGGCAGCCCTTTTTAGTATCTTATGTAGTTTGGGAGGTAACCGATGATTCGCAAGATCTTGCTGGCAGCGTTATTCTGTGCGGCTATCGCTGCCTTGGCCGGTTATCCGCCGCAATGGCTATGGATGCAGAGGAACTATGGCAGCGGCGAATGCACGCTTTACCGGCTTGCCACAGATTCTCAGGGCAGGATCCTGGCCTCAGGCGAGCTAGAGGGTGAGGGGATCTTCGGTGGCCAGACCCTGGTTTCTGAAGGTGCCAGCGATGGTTTGATCGCAATGCTTGACCACCGCGGATATTGGCTCTGGGCAAGAACGTATGGCGATGCCGGACAAGTTGTGATCTATGATATCGTCTTGGACGCCCAGGATAACATCTATGTGACCGGCACTTTTACTCAAAGCTGCACGCTAGGCGGTTTCAGCCTCATCAACAACGGAGGGAGCGATATCTTCCTGGCCAGGCTGGATCCATCCGGAGAAGTGCTTGACGCAACTTCGCTGGGATCAGCGGGCGCAGACCAGCCCCAAGGCCTGGCGGCCACTTCTGACGGCACCGTTTTCCTTTCAGGCGGTTACCGTAATTCGATCACCATCGGCAATACCACCCTCACCAACAATTTCGGCCTGTTCATCAGCAAGTGGGACCATCAGCTTGAACCGGTCTGGGCTCTGCAGGGAACAAGCCCCTATCCTGTGGAATGTAACGGCTTGGGCACGGATGCCGCGGGAAATTGTTATTTTATTGGCAACTTCAGGCAAAGCTACTCACTCGGCGACCCCGCTCCAATCAATCTATATAGCAACCAGGTCAGCGGCTGCGTGATCAAGCTGAATCAATACGGCAGCGGGATCTGGGGCGAAAGGATCAGCGACGGAGGTACCGGAGTGATGAACAGCTATGTCGATCACTCGGGAAACACGTATGTCGTCTGCGATCAAGTGGGGACTTATGATGCTGGGGATGCGGGACGGCTGGACGTCGATCCGGTCTGGGGAAAGCTCAACTGCTACGGAATCTGGGATTGGTATGAATTGGAAAATGACGAAGAAATCTGCGCGTTCAGCAAAATCCATGGCGATGCCGAAGGGAATTGCTACGTGACCGGAGAACTCTGGTCGACCTGCGAGTTTGGGGATTATACCCTGTGGGGAAGTCTATATGCCAACAATATCTTCGTAGCCAAGGGCGATCCCTCCGGTCAGTGGCAGTGGGGTTTGCAGACCTATGACGCCGGAGCCCTTTACTATCTGCTTACCGCGGATATCGTCTCCCTGGACAACGGGGATTGCGTGATAGTAGGTTCAAATTCCACCGAAACCCTGCATTTCGGAGATTTCCCCGCTTCACCCTCCACCAACAGGTATACTTTTCTGTTGAGGATCTCCGGGGAAGTCACCTCAGTAGAGGATGAACTTCAGCCCCCAGCACCACAGATATCGGTTTGCCCAAATCCCTCGCGGGATGGGGTGGAGTTCCGCCTCGGCAAATACAGGGGCACGATCGCATCTGTTTGCGTGCGCAACATCCGCGGACAAACAGTCAGGCATTTCAACCCTTCCGGCCTTGCGGGAAAATCCTCACTTTATTGGGACGGGCTTGACGATAGCGGCGATCAAACATCCTCAGGCATATATTACTTGAGAATCGACACCGGGACCAAAATCGTCAGCAAGGCCTTCACCCGCACCTGATCAGTGCAGGACGCACTTCCATCTCAGGATACCCAAAGCAATGTAGGTGGAAAGGCTATTCCTCTGTTCAAAAATTCTGATTATGGCTCTGAATTCTGCGATTCTATGGCAGTGGGCTTCAATTGGGTGATCTGGATTTTAAAAAAGGCTCTCTTTTAAACTAAGAGGGTAGATTAGGACACATAACAGCATCACTGTTTTGATTTGTGTCTCCTTCTTCGCTCTTATTTGATTCCTTGGTCGCACCAAGGATAGAAACAGGAGCCATATAGGAAAACAATGAGTATACACTATATGAGATGATTTTGGCTATTTCAACTACATTCGATCAACTTGCCCACTCGATATGAAAGAGAGCCTTAAAAAACAATCGGGCATAAAGAAGCATTCTGCGACGCTGCTTTAGCTAGCCGTAGATCATAACTTGCCTTCCCTAGACTGATCTATGACCAGCCATTGTTAACATTTCTTAACCGCATGCTTATAAAATCCTAACATTTCTCCGGTATAACAGAGCAGAACCTCACAGAGGATAAGGAGAAAAAAATGAAAAAACTGCTTATGGCTGCCTTATTGGGAGCCTTGCTGTTTCCCGGCCTGCTGATGGCCGAAGAGATCAAACTCAGCGGAGAAATGTGGAACCGCTGGACCTTGGAGACTGGCAAAGCCCCGGGCGACAGCACCGACGCCACTCTGCGCAACAACTTTTCCCTGGAGCGCGGCTATGTGGGTTTGGAAGCCAAGTTCAGCGAGACAATCAAAGGCCGCTTCACCGTTGATATTTTCAGTACCGACCTGGTCAAGGACGGCGCTGGCCTCAAGCTCAAATATGCCTATGTGGATTTTGCCAACCTGCTGCCGGTTCCCGATATGACGCTCACTGCCGGATTGCAAAAAGTGTATTTCGGCACAATCTACGACTGGAACTACAGCCTGATCGGTAAAGCGCCGTCAGACGAATATAAACTCGCCAATTCCGCGGACTATGGATTGAGCCTGAACGGCTTCATCCCCGGCGGCTGGGGAGAATACGCCCTGGGAGTATACAACGGCGAAGGCTATAAAAACTTCGGCGCAAACCTCAAGGACAACATCGATCCGGCCTTTCTGGCAAACCTGCGCCTGACCCCGATCCCCGGCGTGACCATCGGCGGAACTGTGATGACCAACGGCAGCGAGCGCAAGATCAAACTCGCCGACGCAACCGCCAATTCTTCATACAACACCCAACTTCTGCTGGACGGCGTGGCTCGCGCGGCGTTCGGTCCCGTGGACGTTTGGGCTGAATACATGAGCAAGGAAGTCACCTACGCGAACGCCTACAGCAGCAAGAATTACACCGCGACATCTTTGAGCGTGATACCCTGCCTGAAGCTGAAAAGCCTCTTGGGGACCGATATCGAACTGCTTGGCCGCTATGACCGCTGGGACGAGACCGGAAACCCCGGCAACAAGAACCTGCTGACCGCCATCACTGGCGGAGTGAACTACAACCTCATGCACGACGAAAGCGCCAATCCCGCGATGCAGATCCAGTTAAACTACACCAGCAAAAGCTATGACGAGGCTGAATCCGCTGCGTCCTACGCCAATGGGCTGAAGGACACCAACACGCTGATGCTGCAGTTCAAGTGGCGCTTTGCCAACAATTTGAAAGTATAGGAGATAAAAAATGAGAAGAATGACCATTATCCTCGCCGTCATACTGGCGTCAATCGCCCTGGCCGCCTTCGCAAAAGGCAACAGCGTTACCTGCTCTGGTTCGACCACCGTCCTCCCCATCGCCCAGGCAACCGCGGAAGCTTTCATGGACAGCAATCCCGAAGTTGACATCTCGATCCGCGGCGGCGGCTCCGGAGTCGGCATCGCCGCCCTGATGAACGGCACCGTGGACATCGCCTGCTCCAGCCGTCCGATGAAATCCAAAGAACTGACCCAAGCCAAATCCAAAGGCGTCAATCCCACCCCCTATGCCATCGCCCTGGACGGGATTGCTGTGGTGGTCAATTCTGCCAATCCGGTTAAAAACCTCACGATCAAGCAGATCAAGGACATCTATACCGGCAAGATCAAGAACTGGAACGAAGTCGGCGGCAGCAAAATGCCGATCGTGGTCGTATCCCGCGATGTGGCGTCCGGTACCTTTGAAGTGTTCAACGAAAAAGCCCTGGGCGGAGCCAAAGTTGTGTCCTCGGCCCAACTTCTCGCCTCCAACAACGCCATCGCCACCACAGTAGGCGATACTCCCGGCGCGATCGGCTACATCGGATTGGGATACCTCAGTTCCTCGGTCAAAGTCGTCAACGTGGAGAACATAGTTCCCAGCGCCGCCACCGTCAAAAACGGAACCTATCCGCTGGCGCGCAAGCTCTATATGTACACAAACGGCAAGGCGACAGGGATGATCAACCGCTTCATCGCGTTCATCCAGTCCGCCGCGGGACAGAAGATCGTTCAGGATCACGGCTTCGTTACCCTGAACTGAATGACGCCGATTTGAATATTAAGGACTGATCTAAACTCAGGAAGCGGGAGCGATGGTTTCCGCTTCCTTTGGGGATTGTATGAAAACTTTTAAAGAAAGGCTCTTCCAGGCTCTGACCTTCACCGCGGCGCTGTTCACGATCGCCAGCCTGCTGGCTATCATCTACGGCATTTTCGGAGAAGGCTTGCCGCTCTTTGGCAAAGTGGGGCTCAAGGAATTTCTCTTCACCAACAACTGGTATCCAACCCACGGGGAACCGAGGTTCGGAGCCCTGGCACTGATCGCAGGGTCCTTCGTGGTTACCCTGGGAGCGTTGGCAATTGCCGTGCCGCTGGGCCTTGGTTCCGCGATCTTCATCTCTGAAATCGCAGGACAGCGCCTGCGGGAGATCGCCAAACCGGTGATCGAGCTTCTAGCCGGTATACCTTCCGTGGTTTACGGTCTTTTCGGCATGGCCTTCCTTGCTCCGCTCATCCGCCAGTGGTTCAATCTGGATACCGGCCTGAACGTCTTCACCGCCTCCGTGATCCTGGGCGTGATGGTCGTGCCCATCATCAGCAGCATGAGCGAGGACGCGCTTTCCTCCGTTCCGCGGAACATCCGCGAAGCCTCTCTGGCGCTGGGGGCGACCAAAGTCGAGACGATCTTCAAGGCAACCATTCCCGCCGCCAGAAGCGGGATCATCGGCAGCGTGCTGCTGGGCTTCGGTCGCGCCATCGGCGAAACGATGGTTGTGCTGATGGTCTCCGGTGGCGCGGCGAGGATTCCTGGCTCGATCTTTGATTCGGCTCGGCCCCTGACCTCCACCATCGCCGCGGAAATGGGCGAAACCGTGATGGGCAACCTTCACTACCAGTCGCTTTTCGCGCTGGCGATCCTGCTCTTTCTGGTCACTTTTGCCACCAACATCATCACGGAAGCGATTTTCCTAAAAAGGAGGGGCGGATGAATAGGCGTCAGATCAATAACCTTGCCGGAACCCAGATTCTGGGTTCGATGCTGCTGATCACTGCGCTCTTCCTGCTGCTGTTTCTGGGCAGGATGTTCCACATGGGCGGCTCCGCGCTGAGTTGGGAGTTCATCAGCACCGGTCCGCGCAAAGCGATGACCGAAGGCGGCATCTTTCCCGCGTTGTTGGGAACTCTGCTGCTGACTGCGCTGGCGATGCTGGTTGCCCTGCCGCTGGGCGTTCTCACCGCCATCTGGCTCACCAACTACGGACGCCCTGCCTGGCTGGTGCGCTTGCTGCGCATCGCCATCAATACCCTGGCGGGCACTCCCTCCATAATCTTCGGCCTGTTTGGGATGGCGCTGTTTGTCAACTTCATGGGCTGGGACGTTTCCCTGATCTCGGGAGGGATGACGCTGGCGATCCTTGCCCTGCCGGTCATTATCAATAACACGGAGGAAGCGATTCGCGCCGTGCCTCTGGATTTTCGGGAGGCTTCGCTCGCCTTGGGCGCCACCACCCGGCAAACCATCACCCGCGTGATCGTTCCCACCGCCCTGCCAAACATCCTCACCGGAGCGATCATCAGCGTCGGGCGAGTGGCTGGGGAAACGGCTCCCATCATGTTCACCGCCTCGACCTTCTATTCCCGCGGACTGCCCAAAGGCCTGACCGACGACGTGATGGCTCTGCCCTATCACATCTATGCCCTGATGACCGAAGGCACCAAGCCGGAAGCCCAGGTTCCCATCGCCTACGGAACCGCCCTGGTTTTGCTGCTCATCGTACTCGTGGTTAGTTCCGTGGCGATTCTTGTCCGCTATTCCATCAGGAGAAAAAGACAATGGTAAATCCTCAGATACAAACCACCGATCTCAATCTCTGGTTCGGCAAGAACCAGGTTCTCAACGAGATTAATCTTCCCGTCCACACAAACCGGGTCACGGCAATGATCGGGCCCTCTGGTTGCGGAAAATCAACCCTGCTGCGTTGCTTCAACCGCATGAACGATCTGATCCCCGGCACCCGCATCAGCGGAAAAGTTGCTCTTGGCAAGCAGGACATCTATGCGCCCGGCACGGACGTCACCCAGATCCGCTCCCAAGTGGGAATGGTCTTCCAAAAACCCAACCCCTTTCCCAAATCAATCTACAACAATGTCGCCTACGGACTACAAATCCAGGGCAAGATGAAAAAATGCGAGATCGCGGACCGAGTCGAAGCAAGCCTCAAAGCCGCCTGGCTTTGGGACGAGGTCAAAAACCGCCTCCACTGCTCCGCGATGAGCCTTTCCGGCGGTCAGCAGCAACGGCTCTGCATCGCCCGGGCGCTGGCAACCCAGCCCCAGGTTCTGCTGCTGGACGAGCCGACCTCCGCGCTTGACCCCCAGTCCACGGCGAAGATCGAAGAACTTTGCCTTGACCTGAAATCCAGCGTGACGATCCTGATCGTCACCCACAATGTCGCACAGGCGGGCAGGATTTCGGATTTCACCGCCTTCATGTATCTGGGAGAATTGGTGGAATTCGACACCACGGACAAGATGTTCACCGTTCCGGCGGACAAACGCACGGAAGCCTATCTGACCGGCGTGTTCGGTTGACAAGGAATAACACTTATGCTACAAACTAAAATATTGGAACTCAAGCAACTGCTGATGGCGGAAGCCTCCCTTGTGGAGAAAATGGTCACCATGTCCATCGATGGCCTGCAAAACGGTTATCCTGAAGCGCTCAAGGAAGTGCTGACCTTTGAGATGAGGGTCAACACCCTGGAGGTGGAGATCGAAAACAAATGCACTGCCACTATAGCGCTCTATCAGCCCGAAGCGCACGACCTGCGCCTGATCCTCATGATCTACAAGATAAACAACGATCTCGAACGGCTCGGAGACCAGGCGGTCAACATCGCCGAAAGCGCTGACCAACTGCAGGGAAGCGTCTCCGTGCGCGAATTGCCGGAACTCGCCCTGATGAAGACAGCTGCCCTGTCCATGCTCAAGAAAGCGCTGGACGGATTTGCCAAGGAGGACACGGAACTGGCAAAGCAGGTCTGCCACATGGACGACACCGTGGACGATCTCAACCGCGGCATCTACAAGCATCTGGTCGAACTGCTCAAAGCAAGGCCGGACCAGACCACGGACTATCTGCACCTCCTGCGCATCGCCAAAAACCTGGAGCGCATCGGCGACCTCTCCACCAACATCGCAGAAAACACCATTTACCTCGCGGTGGGGCGCGTCATCAAGCATCAGGGGGAAACAGAGGATTAGGCCTGTTGCCAAAGTAATTGGAGACTCCCCGGAACAATCAGCCCCGTTGAGGACCGGCGCATATTTGAGTTGACACGATCAACCCGCGGAAAAATCTGAGACATTGCAAAAAACATCCGCGCGCGCAGCGCCGGCTCAAGGAGCACACATTGGATAAGCGGGAGCAATGTCCCGGATAAACCTGAGAAAGAACATCGCGCTCAGCGGCAGTTTCAGGATTTTTACGCTGCTGCTGTCGTTTTTCATCAGTTGGATCTCCGCCCGCTTTTTGGGAGTCGAACTGAAAGGCCAGCTCAGCTATATCATCACCCTCGGCGGCTTCATCTGGACCGCGCTCGACCTCGGCCTCAACCACAGCTATCCCTATCTGATCAGGAAGTTTCCGAATAAGGCGAACAACCTGCTCTCCTGGACCCTGCTTGCCTTTGGAACGGAAACCCTTGTCCTGCTGGGCCTGGGACTGGGCTTGCTCGGTTTCTGGCGGCACGCCCTGTCCTATGACTTCAGCTATCTCTACATGGCGCTGTTCGTGCTCTACATCACCCTGACCAAGGCTTTCATGCAAACCCAGGCATATTTCGTGGGCAGGGATCGGATTTTCCACAACTCCATGGGATATCTGGCGAACTCAGGAATTTGCCTCTTCCTGCTGCTTGGCGGAGTGCTTTTTTTCCGCTCAGGAGACCGCCTGGCGTTCTATTTGGGGATCACCGCCTTCTCGCTCGCGGCGGCATTTGCCTATCTGCTCTGGCAAGCCAGGGCGGAATCCCGTTCCCTCAAGCCGGAGCCTGCCTTTGTCCGCTATTCCTACGGCTTCGGCATGCGCGCCTTCATCTCCATGCTCTTGATCTCCCTGCTGGTGCGGGCGGATATCGTGATCGTCAAGCACCTGCTCGACTTCCGCAGCGTCGGCATCTATTCAATCTCCGCCCACATCGTGGATATGCTGCAGGTGGCATCCAATCTGGTCGGCGGGCTCCTGCTGGCAAAGCTATCGGACACTGAGGACGACGTCAGCCGCTGGGTTTTGATGAAGAAAATGCTGATGATCTTCGGAGTATTCCTGCTCGTCGCCAACCTGGGCTTCGTTCTGGCGGGTAAACTGATGCTGGGCCTCTTTTACGGCAAATCCTTCCTTCCCTCCTACGATGTCTATCTCTGGCTGATTCCCGCGAGCTTCGGCCTGAGCTTCGGCTCGCTCTTCAACAACTATTTGAACAGCAAGGGTTTCCCCGTGGTGACGATCCTCGTCGCGGGACTCGCCCTCGCGCTCAATATCGTCCTCAACCTGTTCTTCATCCCGCTCTGGGGCATCGCCGGAGCCGCGATCGCCACCAGCGTCGCCTATCTCGTCTGGTTTGCCCTCATCATCGCCTATGAGCAAAAACTCACCGGCGGCAGGATGATCGCGCATCTCATCCCCGCGAAGCGCGACTGGCTCGACCTCTATAAAGAGGGAACGAACACGCTCGCGGCAGGCAAAGCGAGGTTGCGCCGTAAAGGGGGGTCTCTTGGGCAATAACTCCCCCCGCGAGATCCTCATCGTCCACACCTGGGGCATCGGCGACATGATCATGCTGACTCCCGCCCTGCGCGCCGCTAAGAAACTGCACCCGGAACTGAAGATATCCCTGCTGGTCACCCAGCCCGGCGCGGCAAAGCCGGTTTTGGGCGCGCCTTATGTGGAAAGCGTAATCTACGCGGGCAACAAACCCCGCCATCTGTTTCCCGCCATCCCCCGCCTGCGCCGGAAACGCTATCATGCGGTCCTGTTCAGCACCGGGGTTTCGCCCCTCAAGGCATGGCTTTTACTGCTCCTCGCGAGGGCGGAGCGCAAGCTCGGAGAATACCGGTCTTTCAAGCTCCCCTTCCTCACAGACAGCCATCCTTACAACGATGCGATCTCCCGTCCCCGCGCCAACTATGAATTGCTGGGCAGGATTTTGGAACTCCCCCCCTGGGAGGAAGCATTGAAAAGGGCGGAGGAACTGGACCTGCGGACGGACTTTCAACTCCGGGACGAAAACAGGGCTTGGGCGGAGCAGTTCATCCGCAAGCACCAATTGGAGGACAAGCCGCTGTTGGGCTTGCATCCCGGCAGCATGGCGAAGTTCAGGTTCAAGCGCTGGCCCAGGGAGTATTTCGCGGAACTCATCGGGATGCTCGGAGAGGCTTTTGACTGCCGCGTGGTGGTCATCGCCGGCCCGGACGAGATCGAGGAGGGCGATTTCCTGCGCGATAAGGCCGGCAGCCTGCTGCTTGAGCCGAGCTCGCTGGCGAATACGGCCGCCTTCATCGCCCGCTGCCAGGCGTTTGTGAACACCGATTCCGGCCTGGGGCACATCGCCAGTTGCTTCCAGATACCCGGCCTGACCATCGTGGGCCCCGGCGACGAAAAGCAGACCGCACCTTTCTCGCCGCACAGCAAAGTCATCCGCAGGGACCTGCCATGCGCGCCCTGCATCAGGCAAAAAAAGAGGTCATGCGCGCTGGAATGCCTGCGGGAACTGACTCCGGACCTCGTCTTCGCGAAATTGTCCCGCATTCTGGACGCTGCCGGATTTCCCCGCCTAAGCTCGTAGCAGATCCCTCATCTTGCCGGGCAATGGATACCGGCACTATCGCCAGACCCCGCTTCGCCCTTGATTCATCCCTGTTCCTGGCTTTCCAATTGCCCGGCATCCACCCTGTATCCTCCCGCTTGTCAAAGGGGAGGCAACCGGGTGGCTACCGGGGAATCAGAGCGCTGGAAACAAGACCGGGCAGGCGCTCAAGTCAGGATTGGTCAGGATAGAGGGACAGAAGCTGCCGGGTGAGTTCGAGGCGTGAGTAGCGCCGGATTTTCTCCAGGGTCGAGGAACTTCCCCGCGGACGCTTCAGTAAATCCGCCAGGGCGGCGGAGATTGACTCCAGATCGTCGATGTGGGCGTGTTTTCCAATGTCCAACTCCTCCAGCCAGTCCGCGATGACAGACCTTTTGGGCCCCACGGAGAGGATGAGTCGCCCGGCGCGGAGCAGTTCGAACACCTTGCCGGAGTGGGTGGTTTCATAGCCGGGGTCGTCGAAGCGGATCATCACGTTGATGTCCGCCCCGCAGGCGTTGCCCAGCGCGACGCGGTGGCTCTGGTAGCCGTCGTAGCGGAAAAATCTGTAGCCCAGTTCCCTGATCCGGGTATGGAGGGCGGGGTCGATATTTCCGTTGTGGACGAACTGCAGGTCCTTGACTCCGCATTCGGACACCGCGCGCAGGAGTTTCAGGGGATCGCCGTACTTGCGGTCCATGCGCCCCATGTAGAACAGCGTAAAGCGTTCGAACCTGGTCGCTTCGATGCCCTCGAAGTCGTCCTCGTCATAGCCGTTGGTGATCACGCTCAGCTTCCCGTCCAGCCAGGAGCGCTGCGGAAGGTATTGCTGGCGCATGCCTTCGGTGACGAACACCGCCCTGTCGCAGGAGCGGAGGACCCTGTCGTCGAGCCGGGCGATCGCGCGCAACCGGAATGGCAGCACATACTGGTCAAGCAACGGCGCGTATTGCCAGGCGTCGCGGTAGTCCGCGATCCAGAAAATCCTTTTCCCAAAAAGCTTTTTGAGCCAGACTCCCGCCATGAAGCTGGAATAGGGGTATGCCGTGATATAGACGTTGCGGATGCCCTGACGGCGGATGATTTTCGCCGCTTTGAGGAAGGCGAAAGGCGTCCAGCCGATCTGCTTGTCCGTGGTCCAGACGAAGTCGTTGAGGACCTTCATCAGGCTCCAGAAGGCCCTTTTAAGCGGATTTTTGGGCATGGTCTCGGGAAACCTGGTGCTGGTGATGCGGCTGGTGTTGCGGGATTTGATACCCAAGCCGCCGACCCGGTGGATGACCGCCTGCGGGGGAATCTCGCCCAATAGGGAATGATCTGTTTCCCTGCGCACCGGCTTGCGGGGCACCACGGCGTGAACCTCCCAGCCTTCGCGGCAGGCGTATTTGAGGAACTTGAGGGCGCGCTGCACCCCGCTCTGCCCCGTGGGGGGAAACTCGTTGACGATCATGAGCAGTTTATTGCCGCTCATACACTTCTCTCACGCGGGCGATCAGATCCGGCATCATGTATTGATCCAGAACCTTGCGCTGTCCCGCATTGCCCATTGCTTTTGCCAGTTCGGGATTCTCCGCCAGCAGCCTGATCTTTTCTTTCAGGTCCTCGCTGTCGCGCGGTTTGGCATACAGCGCTTCCGCTCCGTCCTCGAAAAGTCCGTGGATGCCTTGCCCGAGGGTGCCGATCGCGGGCAGGCCGGCATGCATCGCCTCCAGATAGACGATGCCGAATGTCTCGCTGGTGCTGGGTAGAACGAAGATATCGAACAAGCAGTAGAGATGGCGCACAACGCGGTTTTCCACTGCCCCTGCCAGGATGACAGTTCCCTCCAGCTTCCGGGCTTTCACGATCGCCTCAAGGGTTTTGCGCTCCTCGCCTCCGCCCACGATCACGAGTTGGAGGTCGAGGCCTTCGCCGCGCAGGGATGCCACGGCTTCGATCAACTCAGGAAACCCTTTCTCGTTGGTGAGGTTTGCCACGGAAACCAGCCGGATCCCCTTTGGCGAAACAAGCTTGCGGAACGGCTCCAGTTCTGCGGGCGCGACTGGCTCCGGTTCCGTGACGGCATTGCCCAGAACGCTCACCGTGCCTGGCCGGGCGAATGGCTCAACCCAGGCGAGCAAGCGCCGGTTGACCGTAAACACGTGGTCCCATCCGCTCAAAGCCTTTGCCAGCCTGCCGCGGTAGAAGAACAGCAGCCTGTTTCCCGGATGGCGGTCAGGATGGGTGCGGATGTTGTGCAAAGTGAGGTATTTGGGCTGGGGAAGCGTGTCCAGCCAGGTCTTGATCCAGAATAGTTCCGGCACATGGCGGAAATCGTGGACGTGAACAAGGTCCGGCTTCCAGGCGCTGGCGAGCCTGCGGGCAACAGGCAACGCGAAAACGGGCAGGGTGGCAAAGGCGGAAAGGAAGATCCTACGCGTGGCTGGATAGGTGATGACGCTGGCTTCGACCCCGTCCTCATTCAGGTTCTCCACTTTGCAATTCCT
Source organism: uncultured Candidatus Cloacimonadota bacterium (assembly GCA_964550575.1). Lineage (GTDB taxonomy): Bacteria > Cloacimonadota > Cloacimonadia > Cloacimonadales > Cloacimonadaceae > Syntrophosphaera. The sequence continues at coordinate 660 of CAZKAA010000067.1, read as the reverse complement.
GCCGATGCGAAACGCCAGAACCCTCACCCGATAGTGCTTGGCGAGTTCCTTCGCCTGCAGCTTGACGAATATGCCCTGCACCTTGTTTTCGGGGGTGGGATAGAGGTCCGAGACGATCAGGAGTTTCCGCATCAGGCTTCGTCCTGCAGGCGCGATGGCAGGCAGGCGCCGCTTGGCAAATCACTCCGCGCTCCGCAGCGGTGAACCGCTCTCTGGCAGCGAATCAAGCTTTGGGTTATCTCAAACATGCTCTGACATCAATTTGGCCCAAGGTTTTTTGACAAGCTTTTTCTGCGCGGATGCCCAAGCCGGGAATCAGAATTATCTTGACTTTATCTCCCCGCGGGATTCAGGGTGAATGAGGCTAGATTTTGCCTCAAATGCATCCGCGAAGGAGTTGACATGATCCAGAGGACGCTGCTGCTACCCGCCCTCCTGTGTTGCCTGATCGCCGCGCCCATGGCGGCAAAGCACTCGGACGACTTTGTGCTTGGGACCTACACCTATTTCGACAACGACGGACACCACGCCTTGAGGCTCGCCAGCCTGGGGCAGATGAACGAACTGGGATACAACTCCAACATAATGGAGACTTTCCGCAACAGCCCCGATCTGGCGCGCATGCTCTCCGAAATGGACAGCCTCGGCATCGACGCCTGG
>CAZKAA010000066.1:1912-14752 GCA_964550575.1 uncultured Candidatus Cloacimonadota bacterium | reverse complement strand
TCCCAGCCTGATCGCCTTGATGAAGTATTCCGGCTCCAAAAAACCGGTCATCAGGATCACGTTCAGGCTTTGGTTGTCCTTGCGGAGCTTCTCCAAAAAGTCCAGGCCTGTCATCCCGGGCATATCGATGTCGCACAGCACCAGATCATAGTTGTTACTATGGATCTTGCGCAGAGCTTCACTGCCGTTGAGAGCGGTGTCCACGCGGTAGTTCTGCGTTTGCAGAATGCTCCCCACGGTCTTGACCAAAGACTCGCAGTCGTCTATGACCAGGATCGCGGGTTCGGGGTTGTTCATCCCAGATTGACGGTGAAAAGCTGGTTGAGCTTCAGCATGGAAAACAAGTCATACACGGTGTTGGAACAGCGGGTAACCTCAATCTCGCCGCTCTTGCCGATGAAATCTTTGTAAAACAGCAGGAGCTTGCCGATACCCGTGCTGCTGATGTTCTTGCACTCCAACAGATCCAAGTCCAGTTGCTTGACTCCAGCCTGCAGGACTTCATTGAGTTTCTCCTGGAAAATATGGACGTTATCGCTGTTCATGAATCCTTCGATGACCATAACAGCCGTGTCGCCCTTGAAGCTGAGTTCAATTTTCATATCTCGCTCCTTGAAAAATGTATCTAATGATAAAATAGCACTTTATCAATTGGTGTCAAGTCATTATTCATTCCGCGTAGCCGCGGATGCGCTTTAGCACGGCGATCTGGACCTGGGCGGGGCAGATATCGTATCTTTGGAATTCCAGCGAGTAGGTCGCCCTGCCCTGGCTGAGGGAACGGATTCGCGTCGCGTAGCCGAAAAGTTCCGCCAGGGGTACTTCCGCCACTATCTCCTGCTGGTATTCGTTGTGGCGGCGCAATACTGTGATGCGCCCGCGCTTGGCGTTGATATCCGCGATGATGTCGCCCACGAAGTCGTCCGGGCTAAGCACTGTGAGCAGCATCAGCGGCTCCATGATCGCCGGATTGGCTTCGCGCAGGCCTCTGCCGATCGCCATAGAAGTGGCGATGCGGAAAGCCAGTTCGTTCGAATCCACTGGGTTGAAGTCGCCGTCTATGAGTTCGATCCCAACCCGTTCGACGTTGCCGCTGATCTGGGGGCCGTCATTGAGGGCGTTCAGCGCTGCTTCTTCGATCGCGGGGAGGTATTCCGCCGGGATCCTGTCCGGACCCGCCTTAGCGGAGAATGCGTTTCGCTTCTCGTCTGTGAGAGTGTCAGGCGCCAGCGGGGTGAGCGTGAATCTCACCCTGGCATAGTTGCCTTTGCCGTTCATATCGCGCTGGAAAGTTTCCTCGCACTCGACCTTGCGGGTGATGGTCTCCTTGTAGGAAACTTGGGGATTGCCCACATTAGCGGCAACGTTGAATTCCCGCCGCAAGCGGTCGACGATGATCTCCAGATGCAGTTCCCCCATACCCGAGATCAAGGTCTGCCCGGTGTCCTTGTCCACCCGCACGTTGAAGGTGGGGTCTTCTTCCTCCAGGCGCTGCAGGGCGTCTTTGAGGCTGTCCTGATCCGCTTTGGTCTTGGGCTCGATGGCGATCGAGATGACCGTGTCCGGAAAATGCATCTTGCTGAGGGTAACATCAAGTCCTCCGTCGGTTATGGTGTCACCCGTGTAGAGAAACTTGCTGCCCACGATAGCGCCGATGTCGCCGGCGTGGAGCTCCGTGATGTCGTGCTTATGGTTGCTCATCATTTGCAGGATGCGCGAAACCCGCTCTCGCTTCCCGCTGCTTTGGTTGATGAAGGTCTCACCCTTTTTCAGGGTTCCGGAATACACCCGCACATAGACCAGTTTGCCCACAAACTTATCGTTCTGCACTTTGAAGGCAAGCCCGACAAAAGGACCCTGCGGATCGGGCTCGATGCAAAACTGGGCTTCCGTCCTGGCATCAAAACCCTCACAGGGGGGAACCTCCAGCGGTGAGGGCAGATAATCGCAGATACCGTCTAGCAGCAACTGCACGCCTTTGTTGCGCAAAGACGAACCGCACAGAACGGGTACGAAGCAGCTGCTGACCGTGCCTGCCCGGATCGCGCGGCGGATGGCTTCTTGGGAAACGTCGAGCCCGTCCAGATAGCAGGACATCACTTCATCGTCAAACTCGGCAATGCTCTCCAGCAAAGCCTCGCGCATTTCTTCGGCATACTCGCGCATGTTATCCGGAACATCTTCCAGATGGACGTCGCTGCCCTGGGTCAAGGGATCGAAGGTCCAGGCTTTCATCGTGACGAGATCCACAACTCCCTGGAAATTGTCCTCTTTGCCGATGGGGATGTTGATCGCCCTCGCCAGAGGGGTCAAACGCTCGTGGATCATGCTGATCACCCGCTCATAGTCCGCTCCGGATCGGTCCATCTTGTTCACATAAGCGATGCGCGGAATATTGTAGCGATCCGCCTGATGCCAAACCGTTTCCGACTGCGGTTCGACGCCGGCAACCCCGCAAAAAACCCCCACCGCTCCATCAAGGATGCGCAGGCTGCGTTCAACCTCCGCCGTAAAATCCACGTGGCCCGGAGTGTCGATGATATTGATCTGCTTTCCTTTCCATCTGCAGTTTACCGTCGCGGAGGTGATCGTTATCCCCCGTTCCCGTTCCTGCTCCATCCAATCCGTAAACGTGTTTCCGTCGTGGACTTCTCCCATTCTGTGCAAATAGCCCGCGTAAAACAATATCCTTTCCGTGGTGGTGGTCTTTCCGGCATCGATATGGGCCATGATGCCTATGTTGCGTATCTTGCTTAACGGACTGTCCGGGTCGCTGTTCATAATCCTTTCGCTGATGTTCCTTTATGGTGGAAAATACTTTGAATTGCCAATAAATATGGCACGTTAACTTTGTCCACAAAAAACTTATAATCAGAGTGCCCGCTAACAGATGCGAATATCGGGAAGCCTCGCAGGCCGCTTAGCATATAATCATTGACAAAAGGCTTGTCTTTAAAAGAAAGTATAATTGTTATGAGGTATCGCAAGTGAAAAAGATGTTGATCATGGCGTTGCTGTTTTGCGCTATGTCCGTGGTGTTTGCCCAAAACCAGCGGGTGCCCGGGAGGGCGGTCCTGTATTCAGCGATCTGTCCCGGAGGCGGCCAACTGTACAACCATCAATACTTGAAAGCCGGCTTGGTAGTGGGCGTTCAGGGCTTTCTGGTCGGTTCGCTGATTTATAACCAGAACAAGCGGAATGAATACCGGAACCTCTCCGCCACTGTGGAAGACCCCTACTTCCAGCAGTATTACCTGGCGCTTAGCAAAGACTACAAGGAAAAGGTGAACAACAACATCTGGTGGATGGGCATCACTTCCGCGCTATCCATGATCGACGCCTATGTTGACGCCCACCTCTACGATTTCGAAGCGGAAAAGGAGAAGATCCGGCTTCGTTTCGGAGGAGACAACGTTTCGCTGGAATTCCGTTTCTGAGAAGATATCCCGGGTTTTGCCCTTGGTTTTTCTGCTGGCGACGTTTGGTAACCTCGGAGGCAGGGATGTTTTGGACACTGCCCCGTTTGAGCGCAGCGTTCTGGACCTTGTAAACGCGGAGCGGTCAGCGCAAGGCCTTGAGCCTTGGCGCGAGGAATATGGCCTGACCGAACTTGCCCGACGGCACAGCAAAAACATGGCATTGGAGGGATTTTGGGGGCATACCGACCTCGAAGGCCTGCGCATTCTGGAGCGTCAGCAGAAATATGATCCCGGGCTGCTGCATTCGGGAATAGGGGAGAACCTCTTCAAGATAACGAACAGCGGCTTCATCTTCAAGCCTGAAAGCGTTATTGCCGGCTGGATGGAGTCTCCGACCCACAGGGAAAACATTCTGGAAACACATTTTACCCACTGCGGAATCGGAGTTTTCCAACTTGGCTACAATCTGTTTATCACCCAAATCGCCGCGGCACCGATCATCCGCCTGCCAGATCCTCTACCTGATCACTACTCATCTAACAATGCTTATGAACTGGAATGCGTGTATCTCTCGCCTGAACCCAAAGACGACTTTCTATGCGCGTTAAGGACTCCGGACCCCTCCACCCGGGTCAAGGTCAGCGACACTGTCTATTTCGAAGGCACGTGGCCGCTGGGCATTCGCTGGCTGGATGACTCGCGGTTTATCCTGAGCCTGGATTTTCCCGCCGGTCCCGGCGAGTACAAGCTACAACTGGGGTGGGGCGCTTCCTTCTACCCACACATGTATATTTTTAAGGCAGACTGATCTTAAGCGTCACAGGGCAGTGGTCCGATCCCATGATATCGTCGCGGATGTCCGCCTCCACTATCCTGTCCGCGTGTTCCGCATCCACAAAGAAATAATCGATTCTCCAGCCCACATTCCGGGGGCGCGCTCCCGCCCGATAGCTCCACCACGAATACCTCTTCGGCTCCTGATGGAACATGCGGAATGTATCCACCCAGCCCTTCTCTGTGATCTTGTCCAGCCAGGCGCGCTCAATCGGCAGGAAGCCGCTCGTTTTTTCGTTCTCCTTGGGGTTGGCAAGGTCGATTTCCTTGTGCGCGGTATTGTAATCTCCCGTAACCAGAACCATTTTCCCGCTTGACCGGTCGGTTTCCATTTCCTGCAGGCAGCGATCGTAGAAGCGCAGCTTGTAGTCCAGACGTTCGTCGTTCATCTGCCCGTTGGGGAAGTAGATGTTGTAGATAATGTACGAGTCATAATCGCAGCGGACTATCCTGCCCTCGGAATCGAATTCCGTCACTCCGAACCCGTAGCGTACGCCCTGCGGCTCCGCTTTTGTCAGCACTGCCGTGCCGGAGTAACCTTTGCGTTCCGCGTGGGACCAGTACATTCTGTATTCTGACAGAGCATTCAATTCTTCCGGGATCTGGTGTTCCTGCAGCTTTGTTTCCTGCAATCCAAGCCAATCCGGTTGCTCGCGCTCGATAACGCTTATGAAGTCCTTGTTCAAAACGGCGCGCAGGCCGTTGACGTTCCATGACCAGAGTGTAGCGATCAAAATTGAGTCTCCTTGCAGCCGGGTCTTTGTGATAATCAATGCTTCTCGACCAGCTTCAATGCCTTCCGTGAGCCTTGAAAACTGTCAAGCGGAAAGGCTACATGTTAGTTCAGAATTTTTAGCCTTGACAGATAAGGACGCCGGGAAATTGTGGATTTTCAGATGAAAATGTTTATATTCAAGGAGTTAGATAAATGAAACGTACATACCAGCCCTCGAATCGTTCACGCAAGAACACACACGGCTTCCGCAGCCGCATGGCAACATACAACGGACGCAAAGTGCTCGCACGCCGCCGTGCCAAAGGGAGAAAGACTCTCAGCGTATGAGCTATGCTTCGTCGCATAACGAAGCACCAGGAATATGGGGAATTCCAATCTCCTGACGCCTTTATCCGGAGTTCCCACTTCTATGCCGCGGTCCTGTTTTCGCCTTCTGAGTTTGCCCTGGGCATCACCGTCAGCAAACGGATCGGCAAAGCTCATCTCCGCAATTTGCTCAAGCGACGCATCAAAGCCTGGATGCATGAGCAGAGATCAAATCTACCTCTGGGATTCAAACTCAACCTCATCGCGCGGCCTGGAGCCGGACAGCTTGATTGGCAGGACCTGTGCAAGGAACTGACCGGCATCGCGGAGCAACTCCGCTCCCGCGCCAGATGATGATCTCACGCATTACCAATTATCCCGTGATTTTCTTGATCGGCCTTTACAGAAAGGCCATTTCACCCTTGCTGCCAAGGGTGTGCCGTTTTGAACCGACCTGCAGCAGCTACTGCCTGCAGGCATTCCGCAAGTACAATTTTATCAAAGCGCTGGGGCTCTCCGCCTGGCGCATACTGCGTTGCAACCCCTTCTGCAGGGGGGGTTACGACCCGCTTCCCTAAGGAGGGACCGTGGACAAACGCACTTTCATATCACTCTTTCTGGTCATACTGCTGTTCTGGCTGGTGACCAACTTTTTGAACAAACCCAAACCCGCCCCTCAACCCGCGCAAAAGGCTCAGCAAGAACAACAAATTCCTGCCGCACAGGATACTACTGATCTGCTTGCCTCCACTGACAGCCCTTTTGATTCGCTGTTCACAACTGCCTCAGAAAGCAAAGCCATCACCCTGAGCAACAAGCTGGTCAAAGCGGAGTTCAATTCCCGTGGTGCCGCCGTCACAGGACTGACCATGCTTGACCCTCGCTTCGTGTGGGCGGACAGCAAGAAAGCCGTCAACCTCATCCCAGAGGACAGCGGCATCGCCCAGATCAGGCTGCAGGGAAGCAAATCCCTCCCCGATCTTGATCTCATGAACTGGAACTTTGAACAACCTTCCCCCGACACGCTTGTGTTCTGGCTGGGAAACAAGGACAATCCCGCAGCCCGGAAAACCTTCGTCCTGGACGATAAGTACGGCATCCGCATGGATGTTCAGATCCAGAATCTTGACGCCATCAACGGCCTGGAATACGATTTTTCCGCCGGGATCGCCGACAGCGAGAAGATAAAGGAATCGACCAAGGCACAGGATTACCGGATGATTCTCTGGGCGGGCCAGAAGTTGCAGAACGTCCGCCTGACCAAGCTAAAATCCGGAGTCGACGGCAGCTTCCAAAACTTCGCCTGGGCTGGTTTACGCACCAAGTATTTCACCATCGCGGTGTGCGACACCGTCAAGGGCTCCCGGATCAGCGGATTCAAAGCCAGCCTGTCCAAGCAGGGCAATCCCGCGATCGTTTTGACCAGCGCTGCTGGCAAGGATAAAATCCTGTCCCAGAGCCTGCTCATCTATGCCGGGCCTGCCGATTACGACATCATGAAGGACTACAGCGCTGATCCCGCCTTCCGCCTCGATCTGATCCCCGAGCGAGGCGCCGGATGGTATCGCTGGCTGTCAAACATGATCGCCTGGCTGCTCAAGTTCCTGCACAGCTTCATCCCCAACTACGGAGTCGTGATCATCATCTTCTCTATTCTGCTCAAGATCATCCTGCACCCCCTCACCCACAAGAGCATGGACGCCAGCCTCAAGATGCAGCGCATCCAGCCACAGGTGCAGGAAATCCAGAAGAAGTACAAAAACGACCCCAAAACCATGCAGGCGGAGCTTTCCAAACTATACAAGGAAGCCGGCGCGAGCCCCTTCTCCGGCTGTCTGCCGCTGCTGTTGCAGATGCCGATCTTTTTTGCCCTCTACGCAGTTCTGCGCTACACCCTCGATATGCGAAACGCCTATTTCATGCTTTGGCTCAAGGACCTCTCCGAACCCGATCCCTACAAGATCCTGCCCATCATCATGGCGGGCATGATGATCGTGCAAAGCCGGATGACCCGTCCCAGCAAGGAAGCCATCGAACAGATGGACGAAAAGCAAAAAGCCATGCAGCAGAGCACTCAGATGATGACCTGGCTGATGCCGGGCATGCTGTTCGCCATCTTCGGCGGAATCCCGGGCATCTCCCCCGGCCTGCCTTCCGGCCTTGTGCTTTACTACACCGTGTTCAACATCCTCGGCGTCGCGCAGCAGTACTACCTGCAAAAACATCTTAAGAACAAGGAAACCAAATGACCCAAATCGAAAAAACCGGAACCAGCATCGAAAAAATCATCTCTGAATTCCGCAGAGAACACCGGATCAAGGACTGGGAACTGAAGTACGACATTGTCAAGAAACCCTCGGCCGGATTTCTCGGCCTGTTTGCCCGGAAGAGCGCCGTGGTGCGCTTTGATCTGCCCGACCTCGGCGAGCGCGCGGCCTCTTTTTTGGATAAGCTGTTGCGCAAGATGGATGTCCCTTTTGAAACCGTAAGCTCCAGAACCGCTGGCAAAAACATTTATCTGGAGGTCAAAGGCAGCCGCGACACGGGATTCCTGATCGGGAAAAACGGCGCTATGCTCGAGAACCTGCAGTTCTTCCTCAACCGCGTCTACGAATACGACCGCGACCTTGAACGCATCTACATCGACGCCGAAGGCTACCGCGAGCGCCGCGAAGCCACTTTCATCAAGCAGTTCATCCCTCTTTTCAAGAAAGTCCGCGAAGCCGGAAAACCAGTCACCCTCGATCCCATGAGCGCCTCCGAGCGCCGCATCATTCATCGCCAGGTGGAGCGCGACCGCGGTCTGCGCACCCTGACCATCGGCGAAGGCGAGAAGAAGCGGATCGTCATCTTTTCCGCCAAGCAAAGCGAATCCGAAGTGCTGAACCAGACCCGCAAGCCCAGGCCCAAGCGCCCACCACGCCGCAAGGTCGAAAGCAAGCCATAACATATGCCCGCAACCATCAGCAGGATCAACGCCGGCGACTACTGGACAGACGGCGGAGCTATGCTTGGAGTGCTGCCCCGCGCCATCTGGGGCAAGAGCGTCCAGACCGATGAACGCCATCGCAAAAACCTCGCCCTCAATCTGCTGCTGATCCAAAGCGGCGATCGCAACATCCTCGTCGACACCGGCCTCGGCAACCGTCTCAGCGAAAAGCAGCGGGACATCTATCGCCCTTCGTCGTTCCTGCTGCCGGTCTCGCTTGCCGAACTGGGGCTCACGGACGCCGACATCACCGACGTCGTGCTGACGCATCTGCATTTCGACCATGCCGGTGGAATCGTCACCGGCTTTGGAGACATCGACCGCCTCACCTTTCCCAAAGCCCGACACTGGGTGCAGCGCGCGGAATGGGAAACCGCGCAGAATCCCGACGGACTCAACCGCGCCGCCTACGCCTTCGAGCAGCAGCTTTCGCTCCTTGCCGCCAGCCACCGGCTTGAACTTGTTGACGGCGATCTCGAGATCGCCGGTGGAATCCGGCTGACCAAAACCGGCGGTCACACCATTGGCAGCCAGATCGTGGAGATCGAGGCAGGCGACAGATTCTACATCTACCCCGCGGATATCGTGCCCACCTTTTTCCACACCGCGCCGGCAGTCACTTCCGCCTATGACGTCTGCCGCAAGGACACTTTCAAGGCCAAGCAATATATCTATGCCCGGCTCAAAGAGCGTGATGGCATCCTGCTCCTCAATCACGACCTGTCGCGCTGGGAGATTCCCGCATCCGCGCTGAAGATCTGATATTCCAAAAATTAAAACTCCGGAACATCCCTCGGGAGGCTCCGGAGTTTCTTTTTGTTTGTTCTAATAGCTGTTATGACCTTCTCATTCGTAGCGGCAGTAGTAGGCCGTCTGCTCCGCGACCTTGAGCTGGAACTTGCGGTTCGCCGGCACGATGAACGTCTCACCCTTGGCAAAGCTTCTCCACTGCGTGGAATCGGGCAGCATCACCGTCAGCATCCCGGAAATCACGGTCATATACTCCACTGTGGAGGTTCCAAACTCGTATTCGCCCGGCTCCATGACGCCGACCGTGGAGTTGCCCTGCGCGTTATCCAGCGCGATCGATTTGACTTTGCCTTCGAAATATTCATTTACTTTCAGCATCATATCTCCTCTTGTCCATTGTTCTTGCTTGATTCCATGCTTTTTCCCCTCCGTTTTTGTGTAAAGCAATTTCCGCCGGTCTCCAGCCAGATTCCCACTCCGGCTATGCTCCTGGCCTGCTGATCCCCCAGTGTCCGCCCGATAGCCTCCTTGTGCGCGACAGGGAGGTAACAGCGGGGTTTCACGGAGCGCGGTAGATCAGGAGCAAAGCCGATTTTGCTTGACAGAAAAAGGCTTGGTAAATGAAAGGAATGTAGAATTATGAGGGGCCTATAGCTCAGCTGGTAGAGCTTCCGGCTCATAACCGGATGGTCGGGGGTTCGACTCCCTCTGGGCCCACCAATTTTTTATCGGGCGTTCACAAAATCTGCCTGTTGTGCCGGGTGCAGACCGGCAAAGGCTTTTGACCCTTCCAGAAATCCTCGTCGGTAAGCAACGCGTGGCGCAGTCCGCGCGTCGATACCGTCAGTTCCCCCAGGGAAAAATGCCCCATGACCTCCGCGATGAGCACCGCACCTGCCAGAATGATGTCCGCCCGGTCGGACGGGAGTCCCGGCAGATGGATCCTCGCGGCAAGGTCAAGGCTTCCGTAAAGCGTTATCTGGCGTAGCACTTCCTCCCGGCTGAGCCGAAATCCGTGAACGCGCTGCGGATCATAGGGCTTGAGCACCAAAGCCACAGCCGCGAGTGCATTCAGGCCGCCTCCGCTGGCAATGGTCACGCGGGTTTCCGGAGCGGGAAACACCCCGCGCAGGGATTCCCGGACATGTTGCTGAAGCGCGTCGAGGTCCTGCCACGCAATGGGGTCGGAAGCCACGAATTCGCGGGTCAGGGTGACAGCCCCCAATGGGAGGCTGTGGGTGCTGGTGATCACATCTCCCTTTCCAAAGCTGAATTCTGTGCTGCCTCCGCCTGAGTCGATCACCAGCAGCGGTCCCTCTGCCCCTGCAAGCGATGCGGAAGCCCGGTAGATCAAAGCCGCTTCCTCCTGCTGGCTCAGGGTGTGCAAGCGCCAGTTCAACTCAGCCTGGATCAGGAGTTCAAGTTCGCCTGCGTCCGCCGCGCGGCGCAAGGTCTCCGCTCCCACGCAGACAGCCTGCTCCGCCTGCAGCAGATTGCAGCGGCGCTTGAATTTGCCCAGCGCGCTCAGGCAGCGCCGGATGGCTTCTGGGCCGATTCTGCCGCTTGTGGCAAGTTCTCCCCCCAAGCGGGTTGTTTCCAGCAGTTCCTCCAAAACGCGGATTGAGCCTTCCTCCACTTCCGCGATCACGCATTTGAGCGAGTTGGTGCCGAGGTCGATTACCGCTCTAATCATATTATTCCGCTCATTTGGCATGCAGTGCCAGCAGCACTGCCTCCGGGGTTGCCGGAAAGCTCAGTTCCGCCTCTGGATTGGCAGATTTTACAGCGTTTCGCAGGGCAAACCACACCGCCAGACCGTAGATGAACGGAGGCTCGCCGGTAGCCTTGCTGCCGAACACGCTCGCGTATTCAGCCCCCGTGGGCACGGTCTCAAGATGCAGTTGCTCAGGGTATTCGCGCACCGTGGGAATCTTGTAGGTGGAGGGATTCACCGCCAGATAGCGCCCCTTTGCGTCGCAGGGCAGCTCTTCGATCGTGCACCAGCCGTAGCTTTGGACGAAAGCGCCGATGATTTGGCCGCGGTCAATGTCCTCGTGCAGGGAGTTTCCGTTCTCGTGCACGATGAAAGTCTTGAGCAACCGGTGTTCGCCGCTGTTGAGATCGATCTGCGCCTGAGCCAGGGCGCAGCCCAAAACGTAATAGTGGAAAGGATTCCCCGTTCCGCGTTCGCGGTCGAAATGCAGGCCCGGCGTGGCATAATAACCGTAGGCTGCCAATGGCACCCGGGAATTATAGGTTTGCCGGACAAGCTGCTCAAAGCTGATCGCATGCTCTGGCTCGGAGCTGCAAAAGACCTTGCCATCGGCGAAAACAATATCCTCCCGGGCACAATCAACTCCTTTGCCAGCCAGCAATTCCCCCGCCACGGGAAGCAGTTGGGCGCGGATTTTTTCCGCCGCGACCCGCGAGGCATTGCCATTGAGATCGCTGCCGGTGGAAGCCGCTGTGGGCGAAGCGTTGCCCACCCGCTGGGAGTTGTTGCTCTCCACCCTGATCCGCTCCACGGGCAAGCCCAGCACCCGGGATACGACAATCGCGCACTTTGTGCTGACCTCCTGCCCCATCTCGACCCCGCCGGTGGTGAGGCTCGCGCTGCCATCGATGTAAATCCAGAGCAGCGCGGAGGCTTGGTTGAGCAGCGCGGTGGTGAAAGAGATGCCAAACTTGACCGGCACGATCCCGACGCCCTGCTTCGCGTATGCGTGCGAGTCATTGAAGCTCTTTACTTCTTCTTTGAGCCTGCTATAATCGCTATTGGCAGCAAGTTTGTCCAAAAATTCCGCTGTGCGCCCCGCCAGCACAGGCTGTCCGTAGGGAGCAAGATCGCCGTGCTGGTAAGCGTTGAGTTTACGGATTTCCAGCGGGTCCAAGCGGAGTTCCTCCGCGATCTGTTCAATCACATTCTCGATCACAAAGATGCCCTGCGGGGCGCCAAATCCCCTGAACGCGGTATTCGGAGGCAGATTCGTGCGGCAGGCGCGTCCCCGGATGCGGGCATGCGGTATATGGTAGGCGTTCTCCGCGTGGAAGAGCGCGCGTTCCAGGATGGCGACCGACAAGTCCGCGTACGCGCCGCCGTTGGAGAGCAGTTCGATGTCAAACGCGCTGATCCTGCCGCTTCGGTCGAAGCCAACCTTCCACTTGCTGAGAAAAGGATGCCGCTTGCCGGTGGCTTTCATGTCCTCGTCGCGGGTGAGTAAAACCTGCACCGGGCGCCCCGTTACCCAGGCTCCCAACCCCGCGAGGCATGCCCAAAGCGTTCCGGCACGTTCCTTGCCGCCAAAAGCACCGCCCAGCCGCGGAACTTCCACGATGATATTGTGCGCCGGGATTCCCAACACGTGGGACATCACTTCCTGCACCTCCATCGTGCTTTGCGTCGCGGTATGCAGGGTGAGGGTCTTTCCTTCGCCGGGAACCGCCCGGCAGCGCTGGCCCTCCATGTAAAAGTGTTCCTGCCCTGCCGACTCTGTCACGCCGGAGAGCGTGTGCTCCGCTTCCGCCAATGCTTTGTCCACTTCGCCGCACTCGATCCTGCGCTCGGAGATATACCACTCTCCATTCGCGTCCGCTTCCTCGATTTCCAGCACCGGAGGCAGTTCCTCATACTCCAGGCCTATGAGTTTGACCGCGTCCTCCGCCAGGATTTCGTCCTCCGCCAGAACCATCGCCAACGGCTGGCCATAATACATGATCTTCTCTGTCGGAAACAGCGGTTCGTCCTTGATCACGTGCCCGATCTGGTTTTCCCCCGGGATGTCGGATGCGGTCACGATCCTGTGGAT
>CAZKAA010000066.1:0-1812 GCA_964550575.1 uncultured Candidatus Cloacimonadota bacterium | reverse complement strand
TGCGGGTGCAGTCCTCCAACCTCCATGTTTAGCAAGGCGTTGCTGAACTTGCGCGAAAGCAGAGGCGTGGGAGCCACGCCTCCCAAAGCGAGTTCCGCCTGGCGGACTATCCCTCCATCGCATCGGATCAGCACCGCGGTCACCACAGAAGAGATGTCCACCGCCTTGCGCTTGGCGGCTTTGGTCACGCGGATAAAACTTTCCCGCGCGGGCCGGGGAACGATCACGGCAAGGATGATTTCACCCTCTCGCAGGGCGGTTTGGCGATAGCCAAGGAAAAACTCCCTCAGGGGCAGAGTCCTCTCCCCGCCGGCGGTGCGGAGCAGCAGTTGGGCATCCAGCACCAGCAGCAGCGGCAGCGTGTCACCGATCGGCGAAGCGTTGGCAATGTTGCCCGCCAGGGTGGCGAAGTTGCGGATTTGCCGCGAGGCGATCTGCCCCGCAAGTTGGTGCAGCCAGGGAAGATCTGTGCGTACGATGCCGGAGTTCTGCAGGTCCGTATAGGTCACGTTGGCGCCGATGCGGACGCCCTGCGGCGAGAAAGTTATCTGCTCCAGCCCGGGCAATCCGCTCAGATCCAGCAGCACCGGATATTCCTTGCGCTGCACGTTCATCTGCACCATGATGTCAGTACCGCCGTTGACGATCACCCGCTGCGGATGCTCCGCCTGCAGGCAGTCCAGTTCCTCCAGCGAGGTGGGGCGCAGATATGTCCGGCAATGCCGGCGCGGCGGATTTGCCACAGCAACGTGTTCCGCCGGGGTCTTGAAGGTAAAAAGCTGAGGCTCGATAGCTCTGCACCAGTCGGGAACGATCTGCCCGGGAGCGTAGTTTTCCGCCAGATGCCGCGCGGCTTTCAGAATGCTCTCGTATCCCGTGCAGCGGCAGAGATTGCCTTCCAGCGCTGCCAGGATCTGCTCTTCCGAAGGCTTGGCAACCGATGCCAGCAGGGCAAACAGGCTCATCACGAATCCGGGCGAGCAGTAGCCGCACTGGGTGGAATGATGGTCCAGCATTGCCTGCTGGATGGGATGCAGGTTGTCCGGAGTGCCAATGCCCTCCACCGTGATCAGGTGCTTCCCGTGCAGTTTCGCCGCGGTATAGAGGCAGGAATTGACCGCTTCGTAGAAGATCGCGCCTTCAAAAGGCCGCGCCACCGTGACCGTGCAAGCGCCGCAGTCGCCCTCGTTGCAGGAGCATTTGGTGCCGTAGAGCCGGACGTTTTGCTGCAGGAATTCCAGTGTGGTCTGCGCCGGGGGAACGTCCGCTGTCAGCGGCTTCCCATTGAGCCAAAATGTAATGCGGTTGTAGTCGTATCTTTCTGCCGGTGTTATACTTGGCAGATCGGTCGCGTGTCGTTCCATAGGACCGCCTGTGTGAATCTAACTTTTTTATCATGATGCCAGACATTTGCGTATTTGTCCAGTTTTTTTTACGGGGCGCGGCAATCCACCTTCTCGACAGCCTGTTTTCCGCTTCCCCCCCCTTTAACAACTCTTAATCACTTCTTAATCACTTCTTAATCAAGCCTTAACAATTAAGAAGTGATTAACTAGTGATTAAGAAGTGATTAAGAGATGACCATAAGGGTGGAGGAAGCAAGGTATTGGAATTGTGGGAATTGGAAAAGTGGCAGATACTGGGGCTAACTGAAATGACGCAAGTCAATTGCAGGCATCTGGGGTAGGTTTTATTGAAAGAGGTTACGGAGCAGGCTTGGGAGAGAAGCAGTTAGTCGGAGTGCTTTCCGCGTTCCCGCTCGCGCTCGAGGTAGATCGGAAGAGCACACGTCTGAACTCCAGTCACCGCTCA
>CAZKAA010000065.1:0-15007 GCA_964550575.1 uncultured Candidatus Cloacimonadota bacterium | reverse complement strand
ATAATGAGCGGTGACTGGAGTTCAGACGTGTGCTCTTCCGATCTTTTCCACAGCATCTGTTCCCGCATTCTCAGGCACGAAGCGTCCCACCTGCCCTTCAATGCCAATTTCTCGATCTATGATGAAGATGCCCAGAAGTCCTTGCTAAAGAAGATCTACAAAGAGCACAACTTCGACAAGCAGAAATACCCCCATCAGAGAGTGCTGTCCCGCATCGGAAGATATAAAAACCGCCTGCTGCTGCCTGAAGACCTTGCCAAAGTGGATAACGAAGACTCCGCTAAAACCCATGACGATTTTGAGCGAAAGTTCCTGCGCATCTACACCCTCTACCAGCAAAGCCTGCTGCTCAACCAGGCGCTGGATTTCGACGATATCCTCCTCTATACGGCAAAGCTATTGCAGAGCAACGACCAGGTGAGAGAAAAGTACCGGCAGATGTTCCGTTATGTGATGATCGACGAATATCAGGACACCAACCAGGCTCAATTCGAGATCGTGCGCCAGATCGCAGGGGAGCATCAGCGTATCTGCGTGGTGGGAGACGACGATCAGGCGATATATAGCTTTCGCGGCGCAACGATCCGCAACATCCTGGAGTTTGAACGTGATTACAGCAACGTGCGCTCCATCCGCCTGGAACAGAACTACCGCAGCACGATGCGCATCCTCAATCTTGCCAACGCGATTATCCGCAACAACCGCAACCGCCACAGCAAAGACCTGTGGTCCGACCTCGGGGAAGGCGATCCACCGGAGCTCTTCACCTACCACGACGAAGCCGATGAAGCTGATAAGACCGCAGTGCGCATCCTGCATCTCCAGAAGTCCGGAGTTGCACTCGGGCAGATCGCTGTCTTGTACCGCACTAACGCCCAGTCGCGCGTCTTTGAATATGCTTTAATGCAGCATAAGATCCCCCACGCCATAGTGGGAAGCCTGCATTTCTACCAGCGCAAGGAGATCCGGGATTTGCTCGCCTATCTCGCTGTGCTGACAAACCCCGCAGACTCGGAAAGCCTGCTGCGGATCATCAACGAACCTCCCCGCGGCATCGGCCAGACCACAGTCAACCGCTTGCTGGGCTTTGCCGCTCGAACGCGTGTTACCCTTTATCACACGCTGCAAAACTCCTCTGCTGTCCCGGAGCTTAATCCAGCCTCGCAAAAACGCCTGTCCGAGTTTGCTTCCAAACTTGAAGAATGGCGGCGAATGTCGGTTCGCGAACCTGTGCTCAGCGTGGTGAAAGCCATCATGGACGATCTGGACCTGATTTCGCTTTACAAGCAGAGCAAAGACCCTAAAGACATCTCCCGGGTTGAGAATCTGATCGAGTTTGTCAGTTCCGTGAGCGAGTTTTCGGAACGCTGGAAGGAAGAGCATGAAGAGCCGGCCCGCTTGACCGACTTTTTGCCGTTTGTAGCTCTGCAGACTGATCTGGACAGGGTGCAGGACGGAAGCGAGGCTGTCCGTCTGATGACTCTGCACAATGCCAAAGGCCTCGAGTTCGATTGTGTGTTCATCGTGGGGCTGGAGCAGGAATTGTTACCCCACCGCATGAGCATGGACAGCCGTGAAGCGATCGAGGAGGAGCGACGGCTGTTCTACGTCGGCGTGACCCGCGCCCGTAAACGCTTGCTGCTCAGCTATGCCAAAGCTCGAAGGCTCTATGACACTTTCTATTTCACCAAGCCCAGTCTTTTTTTACAAGAACTTGACGACAGCCTTTTTGCCGGAGCCAGCGACCCGGCGGACCTCGCCCCGGGGCCGAGAACCAGGCCCAAGATCCGCCACCGCGTAACGGAAAAGGACAAGCAGTACAGAATTGGCCAGAAAGTCTGGCATACTGAGTACGGCATGGGAACCGTGCTCAGCGTTGACGGAGTCGGAACCGATGCCCGCCTGACCGTGTCCTTCGCCAGCGGAAAACTGGCAAAGATCATCGCCACTTTCGTTAGCACGGAGCCGATCTAGATGCTATTGGACAAGATTCGCGCCGAACTTGGCAATTCACCCTTCTTCAGCAGTCTGCCGTCCCTGCTTCAGTCCCCGCATCGCTCCCAGATCCACCATCTCAATCTGAGCGCTCGAGCCCTCGTCGCGGCAAGGCTTTGGGAGCAAACCGGCAAGAATGTTTTGATCGTCTCGCAGGATGACATCATCGCCGAAGACATCTGGGACGACCTTTGCGCCCTTGTCGGAGCCCAGAACTCCCATTACCTGCCGGACTACGAAATCCTCCCCTACGAGGAACGCTCGCCTCACTATTCCATCCGTGCCACCCGCATGATGTGCGTCAACCATATTCTGCGGGGACATCCCGCCATCTACAGCTTATCGGTGCGCGCCCTGTTGCGGTACCTGCCGCCCCTGGACAAGATCGCCAGCCACGTGAAGGAACTCAAGCCCGGCCTGCAGTGTGACCCTGAGGAGTTGGCGCGCGACCTCGCCAATATGGGCTACGAAACCCAGTACCAGGTCAACAAGGTCTTTCAGGTCGCCCGCCGCGGTGGAATCCTCGACGTTTTCAGCCCGCCCGACCTGAAACCTGTGCGCGTGGAGTTCTTTGGGGACGAGATCATCACCCTGCGCTATTTCTCGCCGAACACCCAACGCTCAGAACCTGGCGAAGTGCCTTCCTACACCCTTATCCCGGCTCGCGAACTCTCCCTGGACGACGTCCGCCCGACATCGCCGTTGCATCCCCTGCTCAAAACCAAAGGCTTCTATGAAGGCGTTGAAAACCAATTCAGCCTGCTTCTGGACGAGCTTTCCACCTTCGCGGATTACTTCGATCCTGCCGGAAGACTTATCGTTTTTAACAACTATGTCTATATTGCCGAAGAGTTTGAGCACCTTCTTGAACAAGTTCACCAGCAATACAAACGGGAACTGAAAAACAAGACCAAAGCAAAGCTCAGCCTGCCAGAAAGGCTTATGGCTGGAGAAGAAAAACTGCTTGAATTCACCCGTCCCGGCACCAGCCTCTTTCTTTCCCAAAGCGAGTTCGTGCTGCCATTTGCCGCCCAGAACATAAAAGCTCCCTGCGAGGCGCAGCCTTCGTTCAACGGAGACCTCGCCCTGCTTGCATCCGCCCTGGGAGATCTGGAAACTGCAAATGTACGCCCCATCCTGCTTTTCGACAACGCCAGCCAAAGCAAGCGCATGCACGAGTTGCTGGCGGATTTCGGCCGCGACCCGGATAGCCACATCGGCGTTCTGCACGAAGGTTTTCGCGTCACGGACTGCGCGCTGGCGCTTTGGACCGACCATGAGATATTCAACCGCTACAAGCGCAAGCGATACACTCCAAGGTTCTCGCCCGGCGAGGAGATCGTGGACTACGAAAGCCTCAAACCCGGCGACTATGTGGTCCATATCGACCACGGCATCGGCGTGTTTGAGGGACTCTCCATCATCAAGCTCGACGGGCAGGACACCGAATGCCTCGTTCTGCGCTATGCCAGGGACGACCGAGTCTACGTTCCCACCTACCAGCTCAAACTGGTCACCAAATACATCGCCGAGGAAGGTGCAGCGCCAACCCTCAGCCATCTCGGTTCAGCCAAGTGGCAGCATACAAAGCGTAAAGCGGCGGAGCAGATCGAGCTTGTCGCCGCGGATATCGTCAAACTCTACGCGGAACGCAGTTCGCGCGTCGGAATCGCCCATGCGCCGGACAGCCCCTGGCAGATTGAGATGGAGGAGTCTTTCATCTACGACGACACTCCGGACCAGTTGCGCTCCACCAACGAAATCAAAGCGGACATGGAAAGTCCCGCCCCCATGGAACGTCTGCTCTGCGGAGACGTTGGCTTCGGCAAGACGGAAGTTGCCATCCGCGCCGCCTTTAAAGCTGTCTGCTCCGGATTCCAGGTTGCCGTGCTGGTTCCCACCACTCTTCTCTGCGAACAGCACTGGCGCGTATTTCGCGAACGCCTCGCCCAATATCCCGTCAGGATCGCCATGCTCAGCCGGTTCCGCAGCAACCGCCAATTGAGCGACGACGTGGCAGGCATCGCTTCCGGTAAGGTCGATATCGCCATTGGCACCCATCGCTTGCTATCCAAAGACATCGTTATTCCCAATCTCGGCCTGCTCATCATCGACGAGGAACACCGTTTCGGCGTCCGCCACAAGGAGCGCCTGCGCAAACTTCAGTCCAACGTGGACACACTCTACATGAGCGCGACCCCGATCCCCCGTACCATGAACATGGCTCTTGCCAAGCTCAAGGAGATTTCGCTGATGCAGACCTCCCCCAAGGAGCGTTTGCCCATCCGCACCATCATCACCCCGCGGGACACGGAAGTCATCAAGGACGCCATCCGGCGCGAACTCGACCGCGGCGGACAGGTGTTCTTTATCCACAACCGCGTGCAAACCATCGAACACGTCGCCGAAGAACTGCGCTCCCTGATGCCGGAGGTCCGCTTCATCGTGGGCCATGCCCAGATGCCGGAACGCCATCTGGAAGAGGTCATGGACGCATTCATCAGCCGCGAGTTCCAAGTGCTGATCTCCACCACCATCGTGGAGAACGGCATTGACATTCCCAATGCCAATACCATCCTCGTGGACCGAGCGGACACCTTCGGGCTCGCCCAACTCTATCAGATGCGCGGACGTGTGGGGCGCAGCAACCGCCGCGCCTACGCCTATCTGCTCATCCCCAAAGGTACCACCGCAGTCGCCCGCCAGCGCTTGGAAGCCCTCACCCAATACGACTACCTCGGCGCCGGATTCCAGGTGGCGCTGCGGGACCTCGAACTCCGCGGCGCGGGAACCATCCTCGGCATCAAGCAAAGCGGCGTGATCCAATCCATCGGCTTTAACTACTATAACTCCCTTCTGGAAAGCGCTATAACCGCCGCCCAAAAAGGAGAAAAGATCTCCGACCGGCTGGAAACCCCCAACACCCGACGCAAGCTAACCACCGAGATCGACCTCTATTTCCCGCCGGAGTACATCAATGACGACGAGCAGCGCCTCACCATCTACCGGCGCTTGAGCGCGTTCGAATCTCTGGCTGAGATCGACGACTTCGCCTCGGAACTCGCTGACCGCTTCGGTCCCCTGCCCGAAAAAGCGGACTGGCTGCTCAACTATTTCCGCCTCAACATCCTCTCCCAGCAGGCGAACCTGCTCAATTGCCACGTCCGGCATCATACCCTGACTTTGGAGTTCAAGCCCCAACATCTGCCTCCCCGAGATAAAATCCTCGCCTTTGCAGCCAAAGTGACTCAGGAACTGCGTTTTGAAACATCCAAAGGCCTGAAGGTCACCATCGCCCTCGATCCCAAAATGGAATACCGCGGCCAATTCGCGGAAGCCTTGCGGCTGCTCGGAGTCTTCTGCTCTATCTGATCTGCAACCCCAAGAATTGATCAAACGCCTGCTTTGTTTGGGAGAATTTCTCCCCCGGAGAGCCATTTCAGCAAATCACAAACCCAACTCCAGCCTGAGGCCAGCTCACATCAATTCTTTCTGTTATTCATGCGCCAGGCTCAGCAGTTCCAGAAACCTCGCCTGCGACGCCGTTACTTCCTTTGCCCTGGGGGGAAATCCCTTTTCAAACTCCGCGGCGGCTTCATAATCCAACCTGTAGGCATCGCCTTCGTCAAACCTGCCCCGCAATTCCTCGAGCGCGCCGGGAACCAGTTCCAAGGCTTGCAACGCCGGCGAGAACAACCCATCCATAGTGCGGATGCCGGCTTCTTCCCCGGCAACGAACCCAAAGCGCTGATAAAACCGGGGGTCGCCATAGATGACAACAGCCCGGTATCCCAACTCCTTTGCCAGAGACAGAGTTTGCCGGATCAGCGCGCTGCCGATCCCCCGCCCCTGATGCCGGGGTAAAACGCTGACTGGGCCGAAAGTGAGTACCTCGCACGCGACCCCTTGCTCTGTGTGGATGCCCGCCCGCGCGTACATAATGTTGCCCACGATCTCGCCAGCCAAAACCGCCACATAGTCCAGTTCCGCCACATAGGCGGGAGCCTGCCTGAGCGTGTGCGCCAGATAATGCTCGTCACAACCGGGAACATTGACATTCCAGAACGCTTCCCGGGTGAGATTGTCCAGAATCCCGTCCAGGATATCGCTGTTCATTCCGCGTATCTGACTCCTGTGCATGATCTTCAGCGGACTCGACATCATTATAACCTTCATTGCTTTCAGATTGCTCATCGGAGAGCTTTGCGACAGCTTATACGCTCTGGGCAGCGATCCTGTCAAGTCCATTTCCGTTGGATTCAATTCCTGATCCGCCCCTGTTTGTTCCCTTGGTCCGACCCATGGAAGAAACAGGAGCGAATCAGGGCTGGCTTATCTTGTTTCCGGGACCGGGCTAAATCCGGCTGAGGGAGCAACATCCTGCCCGGCAAGTAGATCGTCACATGCTTGCCATGCGAGTCTCAGATAATCCAGGGGCGAGGGGCAGGGAAGCGAAACAGAAAAAACGGGTTGATTTTATGGCAGCGTAAGTTTCTGGAATGATTGATGATTCACCTGCGGGATGAATTAAGGGGAGGGTTTATTCGGCTGCGAGGAGAAAAATAACGGATTTTCTTTTTGCTTTTTTTGGCCAACCGGGTTATCGTATGGGTATCATACCAAATTGATAGGAGATTTAAAATGAAACATAGATTACACATTGCATTGCTTATGATAGTTGCCCTGGCGGTTCTGGCAGCATGTCAGGACAACAACATAACAAACCCGCAGTCGGAAGCCCCGCAGGATCAGCAGGAGCTGATACCCGTACAGACAGCCGATATCAAAGGTAATTGGAGGGTTGTCGAATCCGTTTATCCCATCACGGCCGGCCGCAACGAAGTGGTAGGCAGGATGGGCGTCCTTAATGACGGCGAGTATCTTTATGTGAATTACAGCATTTATGAACCATGGTACATGTCCGAGTCGCATCTGGCGATCGGCGAAAACCTGGCAGACATTCCCCGCAACAAGCCCGGGATTCCGATTCCCGGTCAGTTTGCCTACAGCGACGTGCACAATCCCTACGTATCCAACTACAGCTACGCGATCCCGCTCAGCGAAGTGGGGGTCGAGTTGGGCGAAACCATCTACTTTGCCGCGCATGCCGTGGTGAAGAAGCTGAATGACGGCGGACAGGTCATCCAGAGCGAAACAGCCTGGGGCGGCGACATTGCCGGTCCCGGACCCCGCTGGTGGTTCTACGGCCAGTATCAGATGCAGTTTGAGCTGCGTGGTTTGGCTGGCAGAGAGTTGGAGTCCGAAAGGCTTGATCCTGCCGATGACAGGATCTGGTTCTGAGGGAGGGCGAAATGAAGCACGCGGTTAAGATCACACTGTTTATGCTGCTGACCCTGGTGTTCCTGATGGGATGCGAGAGCCAGGAGCTGACCAAGCCCCAAAGCGAAATCGAATTGGATAATCCGGCGAACCTCCAACCGGAAATCAAGGGTAGTCTTCCCACTGGCCAGGGACTCCAGCCTCTTTGGGCGGGGCGGAACATCCAGGCCGGTAACCTGTATCTGGCAAACGACGCGCAGAACCTCTACGTCACATACTTCCTTGAAGAAGGATGGCAGTTGATGGAATCCAATCTGCACGTGTCCGGAAATGTCGAAAACATTCCCGCGGACCCCAAGGGCGCGCCTCTTCCCGAGATGTTCGCCTATCAGGTGTCGATGCAACGCGGAACAAAAGTCTATACCCACACCATCCCGTTGGCCGAGATTGGCGCTTCACTTGGCGATGACGTTTACGTCGCTTCGCGCGCATCTCTTATGCGCGTGGAAGACAAAAACCAGTCCTATCCGGTGGAAACAGCCTGGGCGGGGGAGATACCCGGCTCCGGACCTGAATGGTGGCAGTTCAGCCAGTACCGGCTGAGCCAAAACCTCATCGGCAAAGACAACATCGGCAGAATGAAAGATATGTTTCTTCGCGGCGAACTTGCGATGGAATAACTTACCCTGACCCGCCCGTTTCGGGCGGTTGACATCAGAACCGGGGTGTCCGGTCTGCCTGAATGGCGGCGACGGCATCCCGGTTTCATTTATGGTTGTGAATGGGGGTGCTTTCGGATAGAGCTATCCCGGTCAAAGATCGCGGCTGTATCAGGAAACCAGTTGCAGCATGCCGAAGAAATGGCAGATGCTTCCTCCCAGAACGAAGAGATGCCAGATGGAATGGTGGTAGGGGATTTTTTTGAAGGCGAAGAAGAACACGCCGAGGGTGTAGCTCAAGCCTCCGATCAGCATCCACATCAAGAAGGAGGGAGGCACCCTGGCAAGCAGAGGCTTGACAGCGACGAGCACCATCCAGCCCATGAGGACGTAGATGACCACGGAGAGTATCTTCCAGCGGTCGAGGGCAAAGATCTTGAGGTTTATCCCCGCGATGGCGAGCGCCCAGATCACTCCGAACATGGTCCAGCCCCAGCCGCCGCGCATGGCTCCAAGCGTCACCGGAGTGTAGGTTCCGGCTATGAGGAGGAAGATGGAGCAGTGGTCGAGGATACGGAAGAACTTCTTCACGCGGGGTTGGGGAAAGGCGTGGTAGAGCGTTGACGCGAGATAGAGGGTGATCATGGTGGCGCCGAAGATGCTGAAGGAAACAACTTTCCAGGCGTCTCCCAATCTGGCGGCGAAGACGACGAGGATCACCAGAGCGGCGATGCTGAGCCCGACTCCGGTGCCGTGGGTGATGCTGTTGGCGATTTCTTCGCCCAGCGACTGCTTGTGCCCAAGCGGGACGCGGTCAAGCCAGCGGGTGCTTTCTTCGGGCCTTGTAACGCTGGGGTCAGGCATTCTTGTTCAAGAGGGGGGTGTAGAACTCGCGCACCTTTTCCTCGATCGCACGGGGAACGAGTTCGGAGATGGAGAGCCCTTGAGCCAGGCGCTGGCGCACGAGGGTCGAGGATACGGGGCTGGGATCGATGCGCAGCACTTTGCGGCGGATTTTACGCAACAGGCTATCCTCGAGGGGGTATCCCGGACGGGGTATGACCAGGAAGCGCACGTTTGCTCTAAGCCAGGAAAAATCGTGCCAGCGGGGCAAGGAGGAAAGGTTGTCCGAACCGATAACCCAAAGTAACTCGGCGCTGGGTAGCTTTTGCCTGAGGCGGCGGATCAGGTCCGCAGTGTAGCCGCTTCCGGCGGAATCGTCGGGCCAGGCTTCCATGCCGGGTTCCAGGCACGCTTCCACAAGGGCGTAGCGGTTTTCAAAATCGAGGGTGACGCTGCCGCGCTTGAAGTTGTGGCAGGCGTTTGGGAGAAAAACGATTTTGTCGGCAAGCCCGGATTTCAGGATCTCCCGGGCAATATGGAGATGTCCATTGTGGACCGGATCGAAGCTGCCTCCAAGCAAGGCGAGGCGGGTCATGGGAAGTATTTTGCCAGTTTTTTGCTCTCTTTGGATCCAGGATATCTGGTGCTGAGGGCGTTAAA
Organism: uncultured Candidatus Cloacimonadota bacterium; assembly: GCA_964550575.1. Lineage (GTDB taxonomy): Bacteria > Cloacimonadota > Cloacimonadia > Cloacimonadales > Cloacimonadaceae > Syntrophosphaera. The sequence goes on along the minus strand of CAZKAA010000065.1, from coordinate 5,570 downwards.
GGCTTCGCGAGCCTGATCGGACAGGTTCTGCTTGTAGAGAAGGAGAGTGGTGTAATACCATGCTTCGCGATCCAGCCTGTCGCTGTTGCCGAGGGCGGTGATTTCCTTGAAATACATCAGCGCAGAGCTGTAGTCCTTCATCTTGTAGTAGATGTAGCCGATGCGGAACTTCTTCTCGATGAGCTTGTACTGGCTTTTTTGGATGTAGCCGAGCGCTTTTTCGTAGCGTTGGTCGTAGGGATACTTTTCTATGAATTTGCGAAAGGCGTCAATGGCGTGCAGGGTTTCAGTCTGGTCGTACTGGGTGCCGAGAGACTCTTCGTAGAGGCAGACCGCGGATTGATACACCGCTGTGCTCACCTCGGGATGGTTGGCGAAGGTTTCGATGAATTCCTGATATGAAGCGCGGGCGTCCGCGAAGCGGTTGATGTTGAAATAGCTGTCCGCCTGGCGCATCAGCGCGTGGGCGGATGAAGCGGATGAACGTTCGAAATAGACTTCGCCATAGAGTTCCGCCGCCCGGTTGTATTTGCCCATGGCAAAGAGTTCGTCGGCTTTTGCGAGTTTCTCGTCGGTGGTCATGAAGGTCTGGTTCTGCGCGCAGCCGCCAAGAAGCAGCAACAGGCAGAGAGCGGTCAGTAAGGTGAGTCTCATGCGGAGTCCTTTGTCATTCAATGGTCCAAAGCAGATACACGATGGAAGCCAAGGCGGTGGCGGCGATTACCGGTTCGAGCCATCTGGCCTGGCTGACAGCCGGGCTGTTGTTGGGTTCGGCGCGCCCAATGAAGCTGAGGCTGTCCACGCGTTCCAACCGCTGGTCGGGAAGGAGCAGCTGCTTGACCTGAAAAGTGTAGAGAGGCAGGCGTTCGCTGCGAAAAGAGAGGAATGACCTGCTTTCCACGGTGGTCCCGCCCAGTTCAAGGCTTACGGTGACCAAGCGCGCGGAACGGCGGGCAAGGCTTGCCAACACCGATCCCGCGAGGGAATCCGAATCGGACAGGTCAACTCCGCGGGGCTCCCGCAGATCCGCTCCTTTTGCCAGGAGAAGCTGCCTAAGGCGAAAATCGAGATCCGAACTGAGGTCACCGGCTTGAATCTCCAGGAAAACAGGGTCGCCGATATCTATCAGATCGGCGATAGCCGCGCTCACTGATTCCGGATCCGCCGCCGGGTAACGTTCTCCCGCCCAAAGGTGGAAGCACGTTAACGCCAGCAGCAGAAACAGAAATTTTCGCATTTATTGCTGTGCCAGTTTGAGATACTTGTCCACGGTCTTGATGCCGGGGTACTTGGGATTCATGTTCTTGATGATCATAAGTTCTTCGGCTGCAGCCTGTTTGTCGCCCATGTGATAATATGTCAGGCCGGCTTTCATTTGGGCGTCCCAGCCTTTGTCCGTGTCGGGATAAAGCGAGGCGACGTTTTGGAACTCGCGCAGGGCTTTGGCAAAAACACCGGCCGCGTAATAGTTTTCCGCGGTCCAGTAATGAGCGTTGGCGGCAAGAGGCGAGTCCGGATAGGCATTCAGGAAATCCTCAAAGAGGAGGATGGAGTTTTCATAGTTTCTGGCATTGTATTCAGCCAAGGCTGCCTTATACTGCTTGTTCATCGTTTGCAGGCGGCGCTGTTCGGCAGCGGCTCGCTCTTTGGCGATGACCTGCTCGAGGTCGCGGGTCAGGGTTTGCAACTCCCCGCTGACGGACTCCACCTTGGCGCGCAATCCGCTGAGGTCGCCCTTGAAGTTGCCGTCGACGGAGGTAACTTCTTTTTGCACGGCTTGCAACTGGTCTTGCAGAACATCGATCCTGGCGTGAAGCGTATCCATTTCCTGCTGGCGCAACATCTCGGATTCAATATCCAAAGTTTCCTGCTGATCGAGTTCTTGATGGATGGCTTCGATCTCCATCGTGATCTCGTCGAGGGTTTGAGCGAGGAGTGCGCTTTCGTTGATCACCTGCTCAAGTTCCTCCTTGGTGGCAAATCCGGAGGATTTGGCGTTGACGTCTCTGAGGTAGTCGGTGAAAGCGTCAAATGTATCATTCGTATCATCGGTCAGGTCGGCAAGGCGCTTTTCCAGGGAAGCGTTTTTGGCCTGTGCCTCAGAAAGCTCGGTGCGCAATTGCGTGATATCCTGGCGCAAATTCACTATCTCTGCCGCGGAAGCGTCAATCTGATCCTGCATCGGCAGCATATATTCAAGCTGGCCGTCGATACCATTCAGGCGGACGATCAGTTCCTCGATCTGTTCCCGGTTGGCGATAATATCTTTTTGAGCCATTTCCAGTTCGGTTTGCTGACTGTTCTGTCTGGTCTCCAGAAGCTGCACGCGCTCGTTTTGCATCTTGAAAGACTTGTTGCTAACGCATGCTCCCAGCACCAACATGATGGCGAGCAAGATGAACATGGTTTGTTTCATGGGGTCCTCCTAAAGGTCATCAATTGGCTTTGAGAAAGGCTTTGTATCCTTTGTAAGTGGAATAAAGATCTGCTTTGCTGCAAAGTTCATAGAGAGAGTGCATGCCCATCAGGCCGGTGCCGCAGTCGATCACTTCCGCGCCGAGGTTGGCCATGATATAAGCGATGGTTCCTCCGCCGCCCTCGTCCACTTTGCCCAGTTCCCCCATCTGCCAAAAAACCTTGTGCTGATCGAAGATCCGGATAACCTTGGCAGTGAACTCCGCGTTGGCGTCGTTGCAGTCTGATTTTCCGCCCGCTCCGGTGAACTTGCTGATCCCAATCCCATGGTTGAAGAGCACCGCGTTTTGTCGCTCGTGCACACCGGGATAATTGGGATCGATGGCAGCGGTAACGTCTCCAGAAAGGATCTGGGAGTTGATGAAGGTCTTGCGCAGGTTTGAGCTGCTGTCGGACTCACCGTTTTGGCGAAGCAGCGAGGCGATGAAGTCCTGGATGAAGACCGAATGAGCGCCGGTGTTGCCTTGGCTGCCGACTTCCTCTTTATCCGAGAAATACACAACCATGGTGCGTTTGGGCTTGTCGTCGAGGTTGTCAAGAAGCGCCTGCAAGCCGGCGTAGGCGCAGATACGGTCGTCCTGACCGTAGCCCACGACCATCGAAGCGTCAAGCCCAGCATCTCGTGCGGGGGTTGCCGGAACGAGCTGCAGTTCCGCCGCAATGAAGTCCTGCTCGCGCAAGCCATATTTCTTGTTAAGCAGTGTCAGTGCGTATGATTTGACCGCTTCCTTTTCCTCTGCCCCCGGCTGCTGCATGCCGCTGAAGACAAGGTTCATCTTGGAGGCGTCGATCGCTTCGGCGAGATTCTTTGTGTATTGCTCCTTGCGGGCAAGGTGGGGCAGGAGGTCCGGGATGATGAACACCGGATCGGTGTCTTTTTCGCCAATGCTGACATCCAGCGATAAGCCGTCTTTTTTGACTACGAAGCCGTGCAGGGCAAGAGGGGTCGAGACCCACTGGTATTTCTTAATGCCTCCGTAGTAATGGGTGCGCATGCAAGCCATGGTGCTGGATGAATCTTCGTAGAGTGGGTTCTGTTTAAGGTCAACCCTTGGCGCGTCGATATGCGCCGCCACCATGTTCACACCGTTGGCGACCGGTTCGGAGCCAAGAACCGCCATGGCAATTGTTTTGTTTCGGAACGTGGCATAGACCCTCTTGCTGCCTTTGGCGGCAGGCAGAGCCTTGAACTTGTGTGACTTCAGCAGCGCTTCGGTCCAAACCACTGCTTCGCGCTCGGTTTTTGCCTTGTTTAAAAAATCCTTGTAAGGTTCGGCAAAGGTAATGGCATGCTTGATCTCAGCCGCCGGCGCGTCCTTCCAGAAGTTTTTCCGCTCGTAGAGCAGTTCATTCTTCTTCTCGTTTTTCTTGTTCATGGGATCTCCCAATTATGTTTCTTTATAAAATTGCCTTAATCTCGAGGTAGCGGTCGCCGATTGGGGCTTTGACCACGGCGATCTCTCCGACGCTCTTTCCCAGCAGCGATTGTCCGATGGGGGAAAGCACCGAGACCGCCTGAATGCCTTCCTTATCGTGGAAAATGATTTCATCCACGCCCACCACTTGATAACAAATCTCTTCCCCGGACTCCGTGTCCAGTGTCTCGCAAACTGATCCGAAACGGACTTTGTCCTTGGGGAAAACGCTTACGTCGATCACTTTGAGATGGGCGGCGCGACGGCGCAGCCTGTCCACTTCTGTGTCGATCTGGCGCTGCTTCTCGCGGGCTGCCTTATACTCAGCGTTTTCGCTGAGGTCTCCGAATTCGCGCGCGATCATCAAGGCTTTGATGGTTTCAGGGCGTTCTTCTGCCATCAGATACTGGATCCGACGCTGGATTTTGTCCATCCCTTCCTGGGTGATAAACAGGCTCAGGTCCATTTAACTGATCTTTTTTTTGTTCAGAAAGCGCTGGGCTGCCACGGCAGCTTTTTTCAGCCGGGCATTGCCGCTTTTGGTCCAACCGTTGACAATGTCCTCGATCTCTGGATGATGGAAGAGAAGCGAAGCGCAGAGGATTTCCGCGCTTTGGGGATCGCGGCTGTGCACATGCTGCCGCCAGATATTCAGATATAGCTCGGCATCGACTTTGGCGATCGCCTTGAGGAGTTGGACATGTGTTTCAGCAAGGTTACCAAGCGGCTGAAGCCACTGATTCACAAAATGTTGCACGATTCCGGCGGCATGCTCGGGGTTCTTCTTGATCAGCTTGACCAGGAGGTTCACGGCTTGCTTGCGCACCAGTTCATGTGGGGAGGACGCCCAAGCGTAAACGGGGGGCAGATATTTGTCCGGCTGCTTGCGCAATTGCGGAAGGATGACTTTTTCGTATAGCGATGCGAGGTCTGCGGCAGGAGCGTTGTTTACGGCTTGCTCAACAAGAGGCATGTAGATGGCGGGTTTTTTGCCCAGCAGCTTTGCCATGATCGCGATGAAGGCCATCTTGCCGTTTTCGCCCTTCTTTTCCCAGATATGCCTGTAAAACGGCAGGTACTTCTCGTGGTTCTTGCCCAGTTTATGAACGATCGTGTTCGCGACGTGAACGATCACCTCGGAGGGGATTTTCCCATTGACCCTTTCCGGATAAGCGATGTATATTATTTCAAAGTCAAAGTCATTACGGGGCAGCTTCTTGTCCAGATACTCTGCGGTGTCCTTATTCAGCCTATCCTTCCAGTCGATGGTTAGCATCTTTACTCCTTTCAATGGTCATTCTCTCAAGATGCCAATGACCTTTTCCGCTTAAAACTGTCAAGCGAAATCTAATAGCTGAACAGGTCCGCGATCTCCTCTCTGGAAAGGCTTGCCAAAACAGTCTGGGAGTCGGCAACGACCTCATCGAAAAGCTGCAGCTTGTGCTGTTGGAGATTCATGATTTTTTCTTCCACGCTTCCTTTGGTAATGAGCCGGAAAACCTGGACCTTGCGTGTCTGGCCGATGCGGTGAGTGCGGTCGATGGCCTGATTTTCCACCATGGGGTTCCACCATGGGTCATAGAGGATGACGGTATCGGCGGAGGTCAGATTCAGACCGGTGCCGCCCGTTTTGAGGCTGATCAGGAACAGCTTGAGATCGGGGTCGTTTTCAAAGCGCTG
>CAZKAA010000064.1:0-15102 GCA_964550575.1 uncultured Candidatus Cloacimonadota bacterium | reverse complement strand
AGTCTCCTTTTTTGATAGCTTACTCCTATGGTCATATGATACAAACTTAAAGTAAGAGCCTGCCTCCCTCCCAGCGCAGGAAGCATACTCAGGGTAGGGATGGTCCCGACCAACAGCCATATATGGCTGCATCCCCAGGTGAAGAATAACATCCAAGCAGATGAGAGATCAGGGGCCGATTAGGAAAGAAGGTAGATTCGAACTGATGGGAAAGTTGAACGGGAGTCCAGACTGGGCAGAACAACCCAGAAATCAGACTGCCGGTTGTTTGCGGTTATACTCCTGAAATGTAAGCAGGTAGCCTGTTTCGCTCTGCTTGGTCTCATAGAATACGGTTTCCCAGTCAACTGGATCGAATTCCGGGAAGTGGGTGTCGCCCTCAAACTCATGGTCAATCCAGGTGATGAACATCTTTTGGGCATGCGGGAGAAACTGGCGGAAAACCTGCGCTCCGCCGATCACAAAGCACTGCTCCGCAACGCACAGATCAAGGCATTCCCCGATGCTGCGGCAGACGATCACCCCAGGCACATGAAAATCAGCATCCCGGGTGAGCACGACATTGGTGCGCCTGTCGAGAGCCCTTCCCAGCGAGCGCCAGGTGTTTTTTCCCATTATCACCGTATGGTCCAGCGTTTTTTCCCGAAACCAGGCAAGGTCTTCTGGAATATGCCACGGCATCCGGTTTTGCCTGCCGATCAGGCGGTTGCGGTCCAAGGCGGCGATTATCGCCAGATTCGGTTCAATCATAGCGGCCGGAAAGGAAAAAGTCGTCTACCGCCTTTATCCGCGCTGCTTTTGCTTCCGCCAGCGAGCCCTGGAAGAGGATGGTGCCGCTGTCGATGAAAACAACGCGGTCTGCGACGCGGTTGATGGTGGCAAGGTCGTGAGTGACGATCACAATGCTCATCTTGAGCAAGTTCTTCAAATCCAGCAGCAGAGCGTCCAAAGCGGCTGAGGTTTGGGGATCGAGCCCGGCGGTCGGCTCGTCGCAAAACAGCAGTTCCGGATCCAGCGCCATCGCCCGCGCCAGAGCGACACGCTTTTGCATCCCGCCGGATAACTCGCCGGGCAGGAGATGGGTGACTCCGGTCAACCGCACCAGCTTGAGCTTGACCCTGATGATCCTGCTGATGGCGGAGCGGCTTAGCTTGGTGTGCTGCTCCAGCGGGATGGCGATGTTGTCTAAAACGCTGAGCGAATTGATCAGCGCGCCGCCCTGAAACAGGACCCCGATGCGGCGCAGATACTGCTCAAAGCTGTGGTCGTCCATGCCCAGAACTTCGGTTCCCCAATAGCGAACGCTTCCCTCTCGGGGTTCTTCGAGGCGCAGGATGTTCTTGAGCAGGGTAGTCTTGCCGCTTCCGCTGCCGCCAAGGATGACCGTGACCTGATGGGGGAATACGTCCAGATCTATGTTGCGCAGGATCTCCGTTTCGCCGTATGAGGCTTTCAGACCGCGGACGCTGATGATGGGGGCGGTGTTTTTCATAGATAGAACAAGCTGAACAGAGCGTCGACGATGATCACGGCGAAGATGGATGTTACCACAGCCGCGGTGGTGGCGCGCCCGACTCCTTCGGCGCCTCCGCGGACCCGGAAACCGTAATGGGCTCCCACCACCACGATCAGCCAGGCAAAGACGGTGCTTTTCAAATAGGTGATGAGCAGATCGGTGGAAGTCGTGACTTCCACAGAACGCCTCAGAAAATTCATGACGCTGATGTCCAGATAGCCGACCGAAACCAGCGCGCCGCCGAGCTCCGCGAGAAAGATGGAGATTGTGACGAGTAGCGGCATCATCAGGGTCAGGGCGTGAAACTTGGGCACGACGACATAGCGGATCGGATTGAGTGCCATCATGCGCAGGGCGTCCAGTTCCTCGGAAACGCGCATGGTGCCGATCTCGGAGGCAATCGCGGAACCGCTGCGGCCCGCAATCAGGATGGCGGTGATGAGAGGCCCCAATTCCCTGATCACAGAAATGGCGAGAATGTCCGCCAGAAAGACTCCGGCGCCGTAGTTTTTAAGCTGCGCCGCTGCCTGCAGCGACAGAATGAAGCCGATGATGAAAGATAGAAGGGCAATAATGGGAACCGCGTTCTGGCCGAGGATCACGCATTGCAGCGCGAGAACACCCTTGCGCTGGGCATGGCGGTCTAAGATTCCCGCAACCGACCACCACATTATCTCCGAAGCGAGGACTATCCCCACACCAAAATCCCGAAATCCGGTGATCAGGATATCCCCCAAGCGCTCATAGAAGCCAACCGGCTTGGGAACAGGTTCTTCGCTCAAGCCAGCAGAGCTGAAGATTTCCATCACTTCGGCGACCTCCGGCCTGGCCGCTTCGATGAGAACCGCTCCCTGACGGGACACTCGGGCTACGATCTCCTCCCAGAGGGCGACTCCGGCTCCATCGATAACTTCGATGCCAGAAGGGTCAAGCCGTGAAATCCTGCTGCGTCGCAAGATCGAGTTAAGTTCGGGCATCACGCCGGAGAGCGAATCTCCGGAACAGTCTCCGCCAATCGACAGGACTTCGCCGGAAAAAATGATCTCAGCCATGCTCAATAAAACAGCGATACGCGCAGGAATGATCCGTAGTCGTAGACCACCCAATCCTGCTGCGACTCGTCGTAGAGGACGTTTAGCTTAAGGTCAAGAGAGATATTGCGAAAGAGGCGAAGGTTGAATCTGTTCTCGCTTTCCAGGCGCGCGCTCTGCCCCGAACCGCCAAAGGGAAACAGCACGTCCAGGGTGGAGTTGACCCTCAGGAAATTGAAGATGTTCATCGCCGAAAACACCAGCGTGCTCTCTATGCCGTCGTAGTAGTAGTTTGGGTTCTCCAGATAGAAATCGTAGGACAGGCTGTCACCCGCTATGCCGCTGGAGCCGGTGTGGTTGAAGCTGAAGCTGCGGTGATTGATCTCCTGCTGCCATCCGTAGCCAAAACGGAAACCCAGCGAGACCTTGGGGTTGAATACAAGGTTGTAGGTCAGGCCTGCGCCTTCTTTGAGCCGCAGGGGAAAGAAAGAAACCTTGCTGCGGATCAGGTCCTGGCCAGTGGCAACGCTGAGAGTTTCACTCTCCGCCGAGACTCTGATGACGTTCTTGTCCTGGGCAAAGAAAGTATTTTCGTCGAAGAAATGGGTCTGCAACTCCGCCCTGCCGTAGAAGGAAAAGTTTCGCAATGCGTTTTGACTTTGCCAAGGGGTGAAAAGCAGAATGTTTCTGAGAGTATATGCGTCTGTGCTGATACGCGCGTCGCTCCCAGAGGATTTGCTGAGCCCGACATCGTAGAGGCTGCGGGCATTCAGGCTGGCCAGCGGGAACTTCAGATCCAGCGTGTTTTCCATTTGGCCAGTGTGAGTCACGCTGTAGGTGGGATCGTACGGATCGATATTATTGTTGCCCGCCAGGCTGATATTGCCGTGCAGAGCGCCCTGGTGGACAACCGGCCTGTCCTGAATCGGACCTTGCTCGCCAAGGATCCCGGCTCCCAGCAGCTGGTTCTTTTCCCCTCCGGGATCGACCACCAGGGTGAGAACTTCCTTATCGTTTTCTGCAAGGTCCAGCGTGGTAAAATCGATCAGATCATTCCATGGCCCTTCCCCGAGTTTGATCATATACTCGCCCGGTTGCAGCAGCCAGACCTTGTCCGGCCGCACCAGATCATCGTCGCCGAGGGTCATGCCGCTTCCGTATGGCACAAAGTCCAGACCCTCGCTCTGGCGCGATAACAGGTTGTAATTCACGCGCAGTCGGTTATGGTTTTGATCGATGGCTTGAATCACGAGTTCGGCCCACTTGCCTGCCACGACCGCGACCGTTTTCGCGTAAATCTCGACCGGCAGCTCGATGTCCTGATACTCCCCGAAACGCACCAGATACTGACCTGCGGGCAACGTCAGCGGTTCGTTGAACACACCGTCGTCACGGGAAACAGGATTGCTTAGGTAATCAGTCCCTTCCACGGAATAACGTATCTCCGGGGCACGGGTTCCCAACGATAGCAGAAGCTGTCCCTCGTTGGCTTCCGGAGCGGTTTCGATCATGTCATAATCGGCGATTTTGGGGCCAGTCCATTTGCTTTTTGTGTTGGAAGGTTCAGGCGGAGTCTTGCCTTCCAGGATCAGGCGGAACCGTGCAGCGATGGCATCTGTCACTTCCATGATCATATCGTTGTAGGTCTGGATGAGATAGACCATAGATTCGTCTTCCAGGCTACGGTAAAGTTCGCTTTTAAAGTTGTCCACCAGTTTCTGGGACTTGGCATCCCGGAGGTTGAATTCCATGCGCAGATACGCTTGCGGCTTGTCCGACGCGATCTTTTCCAGGTTCAGGACGTTCGTTTCCAGATAATAATCTGGATCTATGTCGCCAGTGGAGCGGTCGACCTGCCGGAAAATTCCGTATGAACGAAGCCTTTGCACCACGATATTCGGGATCGCGTCGCTGAGTCGATTAGCCCAAAGATCAAAGGGCAAATAGCGCACCCGCGAGAAGTCTTCCTTGACTACAAGCTGCGAGCGGGAATAGGTTCTGTTGACCTCGGCGTCCAGCACTTCCAGACTGGCGGTATAAGGTTCAGCTTTGCGTAGTTCCTGCTTCTCGGTTCCGGACTTGTAATCCAGAACATAGTAGTTGGTGACCATCTTTTTGGAGGAATTGAAGCATCCGCTCAGCAGGACAAGTAGCGGCAAAGTAAAAAGTGTTACAATAAACTGCCGGTGTTTCATAAACGCTCCGCCTATTTTGGCAGCAGTATAAGGTTCGGATTGTCTGAGATCTGCCTTGAGAACTCGTTCAGGTTTTCGCTTGCTTCCCGCAGGGACTCGATGATGTCGTTGAGGTTCGCCCTGTTGCGGATCAACACCCTGTCGACGTTGTTAATCAGGTTGCCGGCCTTGCTGACGGTAAGTGATAGCTCTTCCGCCAGGCCCTTGACGTTTGCTTCGTTTAGCTTGGCGCTGAGTTCGTTCAGATTAAGCAGCAGCTTCTCCAATTCCGATGATGCGAGCAGATTGTTCACACGGTCAAGGGACTGGTTGATCTTCAGGCTCATGTCGGCAACGTCCCGCGTTGTCTGCAAAACCAGCGCGTCGCTGTGCTGACCGACGTTGTTGATCTGCGCCCGGGTATCCGCCAACAGGCTTTGCGTGCTGGCGCTGATCTCAGAGATGGAGTTGTTGAGGTTATCGCTAATCGAGGCAAACTGAGTCTCAAGATCGTCCGTCAGCCTCTCCAGACTTGCTTTGGTGCTTTGGCTCAAGTCTGCAAGCGAAGTTGCGCTGCTGTCCCCGATCCGGTCGAGATTGGCGGCGGCTACGGTTGAAAGAGAATCGAGGTTCCTGGTCAGGTTTTCCGTGATTTTTGTAAGGTTGGTTCCCAATCCATCCGTTATGCCTGTAGTCGATTGGGCAAGCTTGTTCAGGCTTTGGACTGTCGAACCAAGCTGTGCGCGGGTCTCGCTGAGCAGCGAGCTTGTCTGGGAGAGGATTTCCGAGATGTTGCGCTGGTTTTCCTGATTTGTAATAGAGTTGAGATTTGATGCGATCTGGTCTATCTTGTCCACAATGGTCAGCGCTTTTCCGGATATCTCGTCCAACTCCGTCGATCCGCTTTTGATGAAGCTCTTTGGCTTCAGCAGAGCCGACTCATTCGTTCCTCCCTGGATCTCCACCGCCTTGATACCCGTGATGCCGATATACACCAAAACTGCTTCATTGTCTGCTTTAATCGGTGTACCGTGATCAACACTAACGGTGACGATCACGCTGGTTACGTCTTTGGGGTCGATGGCGATTTTATCAACCTTGCCAACCTGGATACCGCGGTAGTTGACCGCTCCTCCGAGTTGCAGACCGCTCACTGAATAATCTTTGAAACGGATATAGTACATATCGCGCTTCGGCATGAGCCGATTGCCCGCAACCACGCCGATGAACACCGCCATGAGCAGCAGCGCCGCCGTGACGAACACCCCCAGCCTGATCTTTGCCGCTTTGGATATCAAGCTACCTCCAGTTTAGGGGTTAAACTCGATGTCACCGCTGAGCAACTTGCTCTTCAGGAACACCGGGTGTTCGGCTCTCAGGCTGACACGGCCTTCGCAGATCACGTCCTCGCCGAAGCTGATGTCGCCCCTCACCTTGAGAGAAGCGCAGATCATCAGAGACGGAACGCCTTCTTTAAACCGCGCCAGCAACTGGTCGATCCCGCCGTAGTAACGTTCGTCCAGATCAACCACAGGCGGGGCGGACAGCCCGCGCCGCAACACGATCTGGTATTGGTCATTTAGCTCATAGGCATCAGACCAGATCGCCACGAGTTCGTTGTTCTTCTTCACGGGAGCGAAGCGGGTTCTGGGAACCACTACCGCCCGCGAATTGGGAAACACGCCGATCGCCGCTCCCATCGCCGTTTCCAACTGGTAAACCGCGGTCCCGTCAACAGTCTTGGGATTGATGATCAGGGGCAGCAGCAATACTCCGTCGCCGGCGATCAGTTGCCACTGCAGAGCTTTGAGGTCGATCCAGAGATTGTTGGTATTGAAAAACGAATACTTGTCTATGTCTTGAAACTGCTCCAGTTCGTTCTGCGGGCACTGGGCAACCTCGCGCAGCATCAACTGGCCGTGATTGTCCTCGCAGAGATGGCCGCCTTTCCGGTCCATTTCTGTGCGGCGGCAAACCTCCATCACAAAATGGATTCCCTGCTCCTCCATAAATGCCGGGATGCAGGTGTCCACCGTCGCGCCCAGATTATCCGCGTTAGAAACGAAGGCATACCTATACCCTTCATCGATCAGCCGGTCCAGCAGCCCGGATGAACTCAGCGCGGCATAGAGGTCGCCGTGCCCCGGAGGGTTCCACATCTTGACTGGATCCTCGTTTTCATATGGCTTGAGATCAGACTGACGAATGCGGGGGAATTTGTTCTGAACAAACGAGATCGGCAACTTTACGCGGGACAAATCCGGATATTTCTGCAAATACCGGAGGGTGTCTTCCTCTGTGTTGTAGCTGTTCATAAACAGCAGTTGCACATCATAACCGGAACTCGATCGCAGCGCAAGAACCTGCCGGGTGATGATGTCCAGGAAGTTCATGTTCCCTTTCACCGGCAGCAGACTTTTGGCAGAACTGAGGCCCATGCTTGTTCCCAGCCCGCCGTTAAGCTTGATCACCGCGATGCTTTTCAGGATGCCCAGCTTCCGGCGTGAAACCAGGCTTTCATAATCAAGCAGGTTTTCCGGCGCAGGAGGGCGGATCTCGGACGCTGATAGCATGCCGGTCTCGCCTTTGGCAAGTTGTTCATAATATGCGCTGAAAGTGCGGATCACGCTGTCCGGGATCTGGCTCGCTTTCATTTGTTTGACAAACAGATTCAGCATTAAGGCTCCTTGGGAAACTTATACTTTGCCATTGACCAAAGATCTGAGCATTTCTTCATCCACGGGAAACGGTATCGTGATGTGGCCGCTTCCGGCATGTTCGCGGTTCCAGGCTTCCACAGTGCTGATCGCGTTGGGATTGCGCGCCCAGTTCCGCCGCGCGACTCCCCCCATCACATCCCAGGAGAGGCCTGACTTTACGACATCGTCCATCCTGGCGCTTCCGTCCAGAACAATGCCGTTGCCCCCGTTGACCGAACGGCCTATGCCGACCCCGCCTCCATTGGAAAGCACTACCATGGTCATGCCCCGCGCCACGTTTCCGGCAAAGCAGTGCGTCGCCATTTCCGCCATCACGTTGCTACCGTCCCGGATGTTTGCCGTTTCGCGGAAGGGTGAATCGGTGCCAGACACGTCATGGTGGTCGCGGCCCAGCATCACCGGCCCGATCAGGCCCTCGCGGACCATTTGGTTGAACCTCAGGGCGATGCGCACTCTGCCTTCCTCGTCGGCATAAAGGATGCGTGCCTTGGTGCCGACCACCAGCTTGTTTTCCTCAGCCTGCGAGATCCAGTGGTGGTTGTCCCTGTCCATGGAATTTCTGGCTGGGTCGATCAGTTCCATAGCCGCCCTGTCTGTAGCGCGGAGGTCTTCCGCCTTCCCGCTCAAGCATACCCACCTGAACGGCCCGTAGCCAAAGTCGAAGCACAGCGGGCCCATGATGTCCTCCACATAGGAGGGAAAGATAAATCCGTCGCTGGTGCTGACACCGTTGCGCGCGATCGAAGTTTCGCCCGCGTCGAACACGGAAGCCAGAAAGCTATTTCCATAGTCCCAGAACTTTGCGCCTTTCTCCGTCAGGCTGCGAATCACCCGATAATGCTTCTTCAGGGACTCGTCCACTTTTTCCTTGAACTTGTCCGGCGAGGAAGTCAGAAGCTCGCGGCCTTCCTCGAAGCTAAGTCCGGCGGGAGTGTAGCCGCCTTCGTAAACCGCGTGGCAGGAGGTCTGATCCGAGATCAGTTCCGCTTTGACGCCGTTTCGGTCGATGTATTCCAGCAGATCGACGATATTGCCGTAGTAAGCAATGGAAAGGGGCTCGCCCAACTTGCGGTATTCGTCCACCCAGCGGAAGATCTCGTCCAGGTCGGAGGATACGCGTCCCACCCAGCCCTGACTGTGCCGGGTCGTGATGCGGCTGCGGTCGACTTCCGCGATAATCCCGATCCCACCCGCGATTTCCACTGCCTTGGACTGCGCCCCGCTCATGCCGCCAAGCCCTGACGACACATACAGCACGCCTTTGAGGTCCTTGTCCGTCGGGATGCCAAGATACTTGCGCCCGGCATTGAGCAGAGTGATGTAGGTTCCGTGCACGATGCCCTGCGGTCCGATATACATCCATCCGCCGGCGGTCATTTGTCCGTAGTTAGCCACGCCCAGCGCGGTCAAACGCTTGAATTCATCAGGATTGTCCCATTTGCCGATCACCAGCCCGTTGGTGGAGATCACCCGCGGTGCTTCGGGCCGTGAGGGAAACAAGCCCAACGGATGCCCTGATTGGACGACTAGGGTTTGTTCCTCGGTCATGATCTCAAGGTATTTCTTTATGAGGCGGTACTGCATCCAGTTCTGGCAGACCTGGCCGGTCTCGCCGTAGGTCACGAGTTCATAGGGATACAGCGCTATATCGAAATCCAGGTTGTTGTCGATCATCACCTGAATCGCTTTGGCGGGAGTGATGCCCCGATACTCGTCGATCGGGCGGCCAAAGATCCTCCCCTGCGGGCGAAAGCGGTAGCCGTAGATCCTGCCCCTGCTGAGTAGTTCGTCCAAAAACTCCGGAGCCAACTCACCATGAAGCTTTTGCGGTACGTAGCGCAGGGCGTTTGCCAGCGCTTGCGATATTTCTTCCCGGCTCAGGTTCAAGCCCCGGTTTGGGGCGCGGCGGTAACTTGCGTCCATCTCCGGATAGTCGGGAAGGACGTTTTCCAATTGTACTGTCAATGGCAATTCTGAATTCATAAACTAGTTGCTCCATGCTACGCAAGGCCAAAGGCCATCGGGTATAGATTCCGCTCAGGCAAACATTTCTTTAATCGCCTGCAGCTCTCTGGCTCGGTCTGTGTTCGCAAAATCCCTTCACCAGGATTTCCTTTTGTTTTATTTATTCATCTGATATCATTCTTGTCAAGCAAAAAGTCCTCTCCAGCTTCCGCCGGGGTAGATTAAAGGATGCCTGAACCGCATAAACGGGGTCCCGTCATGGAGGCGTGGAGTTACTTCCGGCGATGCACGAAGCTGCAATCCATACTTGTGCCGCGCTCCGCCCCTCCCCCTCAACTCACCTTTTCCCCCCTGTTCGCTTAAGTCCTTACGATCTGCACTAGTCCCCGCCCAACAGCCTTTTATGGCTTTTGGCCGGGGGGATTCCGGGAGTTATGTCGCTTTAATGATCAAGGGGTGGGCAGAGAATTGGAAAGAGATGGTGAGTACCGGAGTGGATGATAACGAAACATTGCGCGGGGAGAGGGAGGAAAGACTGGCTCCCGGGAAAGCAGCGCTTCCCGGGAGCACACCAATATTGAAATACTCAGGTCCAAGAGCGTCATCAGTGCTTTTTACCGCATACCCCGAATCAAAGTGATCTTACCCGTTCTAACGGCATTATCCGCTTGCACGCGCACCAAATAAACTCCGCTTGCCAGCGGCACGCCGTTCAGATCGCAGCCATCCCACTGCGCTTCGTGACTTCCGCCGTGCGCTGCGTTGCCGCGTATCCTCTTCACCAATTGCCCCCTCGCGTTGTAAACACTCAATTCGTAGGTCCCCGCTTTAGGCAAGTCGAAGCAAAGTGTGGTGGAACTGCAGAAGGGGTTGGGATGGACGGCCAGGGTCAAACGCGGCCGGGGAAGAACATCGTCTTCTGCCGCCACGGTCGTATTTAGCAGTTTCTGCATCCTGATCTCGCCTATCGAAGTAGTAGCGGTCGTGTATTTAAAGTCTTCCCAGGTTAGATAGAGCGCGTCGTTCAGCATTGAACCCAATTGGGTTCCACCGGCCCGGAAAGAGAGCGCTTCGCCTCCGAAGAGTGGCTGGTAGCTTCCATCCGGGTTGATATAGTTGCAATACAGCTTGTCGGCTTGGATATAGGTGACGGCATAACCGCCGTTGGCGAAGCCGTGAATCCGCGCCATATCGAAAGTGTAGCTATCAGACCATGGGGTGATCTGGACGCTGTCATGTCCCCAGGGGAATCCGCCGGCGGCGTCGAGTTTGTTATAGATCAGCGCTGGCATAAAGTATTGCGGAGTGGAAATACCGGCGACCATGCCAAAACCAGCGGTGGCGTCGATGGCGATATACTTCTGGTTATATGCCTCGGGAAACAGCACCTGATCTTCCACGAGGTGCTGCCCGCTGGGGTCGAGGATCGAATAGTGATAGCGCCCAAAGTCATCCAGAGAATAGCTGTTCACCAGCAGCAGGTTGTCCTGAGATTCCGCGGCTGCGTAGCTCAAATAGCTGTCTTGCAGATAGAGCAAGGTATCTGAGACAACTCCGGCAGCCGGCCAGCCCGCCGCGAGCGCGCCAGAGGCGTCCAGGCGGGTTGTCCAGAAAATGTAGCGCTGGGGGTCGGAAGCCTGAACCAACAGACAGACATATCCATCCCGGAAAGCGTAGAGCTTCTCATTCATGATCTGGCAGGGCAAGCCGGAATCGACTGAGATCCCCTCCGGCCCCCACTGAACCGTGCCGTCAGTGATCTTTTGCACTCGGTTGGCATTGACGACACCCGGATAGTTCATTTCCCAGCCGAGATAAACGTCATTGCCAAGGGCATATACGTCTGCAAGGTTGAGGACAAACACATAGGGGAAGGCATGAAAGGTCCTTCCAGCCGGGCCCCAAGGCAGGGAACCGTCGGGCAGGATCAGTTGTCCGCCGATGTAGCTGGCGCTGTTGGTGACGTAGGAATAGATCACCAGCGTGTTCCCGTTTTGCAGATAAGCTGTTTTGATGTATTTATAGGATGCGTCGCCATAGTCAAAAAGAAATTCTCCGCCGGGCTCCAGATCCTCCGAGCCGTTCTCATTCACGATCTGATACCAGTACTGGCTGGGGGAGTCTCCCGAATCTACGTTGCGGGAATCGAGCCAAACTACCACCACGTCATCAGAACGGGCCTGCACGGCTCTCAGATCGCCATATCCATATAAGCCCTGGACGATAGTGCGGAGCGGCTCTCCTATCAGTTCTCCCGAGAAATTCCGCACGTTGTAGTAATAGCCGTATTGAGGACCGGCGCGGTTCATCCAGGCGGAGAGGATGTTGCCGTTCAGATATATGAACCGCGGACTGTGCTGGTAGGAGGGCTGCAACTGGGGTGTGAGTTCCACTCCCAGATCGGCGAATTGCAGTGCGCCAGTGGAGGAGACATGCTGCAAGGAAAAGCTGACGATATAGTTTTCGTTATTTGGGATATGCTTGCACGTGAAATACGCCCCACCCCCTGAATCTGCCGCCAGAGCGCTCATGCTTGTGATGTTGCCCGGTAGTGAGACGGAACTGGGCGACCAGACATAAGAGCCCAGGTTATCGACTTTGGTGATATAGTTTTGTGTGGGCAGGATGTTGGAGCCCACGTGGATGGAAACCATGATGTTGTGGTCCGAAGTCAGGATGGCTGAGGAATAAATCGAAGGATCATCAGTATCCTTCAGCAGCAGCGGCTGGGGGAAAACGGTTTCGCCATCCAAGTCAAAGCGCTGCAGATAGAGCCTGGAAGCATTTGGCGCAAGCTCTCTCCAGACGAAAAAGAACTCCGTGTCATCTCCGCTCAGGATACTGCTGGAAAGTTCGCTATGTTGGGCAGTCCAGCCACTGTCGATATCCAGCGACCAGTTGATGCTGAAATCGGGATCCAGGTTAAGGATGCGGTGCTGGGTGCTGAAGGTGCCGGAGTAGATCGAGTATCCGAACATGATCGTTCCGTTGGCAGCCGCGCGGCACCAGGCTGAGTTTTCCTGTAGCGGATGATCGGTTATCTCCACTCCCTGGTTGGGCAGCAGCTGAATTCCCGCCGCGTTGACATGCTGACCCCAGATATCCCAGTTCTCGCCCGAAATGAATCTATCGTAGAGCAGATACAAGCCGCCGGCTCCATCGGGCAGATAACTCACGCTCCAAAAGCCGGGCAGGTCAAGCTGGGTGTTCTCCGGCTGCCAGAGGGGATTGCCCTGCGCGTCGATCTTGCGCAGAAACATGGTGTTGCCTTGAACGGGGAGGTGTTCGCTCCAGATGACGAAGTAGTTGCCGTCGTTGGCGGCAAAGACGTTGTAGCGGGTCTTGGCGTTCATGCCCCCGACGACTCTGCGAGGTTCGTTCCAGAGAGGATTCCCCAGGCTGTCATACTTTTGCAGGGACAGAACCCTATTCTCATAACTGTCCTCGAGATAGAGGAATAACATTTCATTCTGCGCTGTGGCGCAGGTGGCGGCCGTGCTCGAGAGTTGGTAACACTGGCGCACCACAGTCTCATCCTGCCACGCCGTCTGGGCGTTCAGCGCCAATCCTGCAAGAACTATCAGGCAAAACAGCAACTGCCTCTTTTTCATTTCTGTCTCCTTTCCTCCGGGAGGGCATCGATCAAAGGTTCCTGATGCCAGCGCTGCCTCGAGCGGCAGCCAGGCGATAACGGTACAATAGATATTCGTTATGCAATATTTGATCCACATGGGAGCATTTTGGCCGCAACAATCGCTTGCGCCAGCGGATGCCAGCAAGTCGAGAAAAAAAGATTGACCTTTAGTGAAGCGTGAAAAATGATGCTAAAAAGCGATGTTAATCGTGCATGACAATACTTAAAAGGGGAATCCCATGCGGCGAGTATTAAGCTTCATCTTCCTGCTGGCCCTATTGATGGGCGGTTGCGGAAAAGCGACGCAATCAGATAAAGTACAGATCCGTTTCTGGCACGGCCTGAGCGGCCCCCTGGGCGACGTGCTCAACGAAATGATCGTCGAATTCAACAAAACGCATCCGGAGATCGAAGTGATCGCCAACCCGATCAGCAGCTACACCGCGCTGTCACAGAAACTTTCGGCATCCCTGCAGGTTGGGAAGCAACCAGACCTCGCGCAGGTGTTCGAGAGCTGGGCGGCGAAATATCAGAAAGACAACGTGCTGGTGAGCATCGACAGCCTGATCGCCAACGACAAAGAGATGACGGAAGAGGATCTGGCAGACTTTTATCCCGTGTTTATGCAATCGATCACTTATCAGGGAAAAAAATGGTCGTTCCCATTCAATAAAAGCGTGCGCGCCTATTTTTACAACAAGGACGCCTTCTACCGGGCAGGACTCGACCCGAACGCCTTCCCCGCCACCTGGGACCAGTTCCGCGAATACTGCCGGAAACTGACCCGACCCAAGACCAAGAACCAGCCGGAGACTTTCGGCGCGAACTTTACGGTCAACGAATGGCAGTTTGTGAACCTGATCCACCAAGCAGGCGGAACGATCATGGACGAAAGCGACAAGCCTGTGCTGAACAGCCCCGCGGGCGTTGAAGCGCTGAATTTTACGCTGGATCTGGTTAACAAGGAAAAAACCGCCAAGGCGTCCAAGGAAATGGACGGGCAAAACGCGTTCCTGGCGGGAACTGTGGCTATGTTTGAAGGCTCCAGCGTGTCCATCACCTACATGCGCCAGCAGCCGATCAACTTCAACATCGGCTATGCCCCGCTGCCCACCTACAAGACCAATAAAAGCGCGATCAGCGGAGCTAATATCGTGATCTTTAAAAGCGGAGACCCCAAACGTGAAAAAGCGGCCTGGGAATTCATCAAATGGTTCACAGACACCGAACAAACGGCGAAATGGAGCGCCCGCACCTGCTATATGCCCTTGCGCAAGAGCGCAATGCATACCCCGACGATACAGAACTTCCTGAATACGTACCCGCAGTTCAAGGCGATTTACGCCCAACTGGACAACGCTGTCTTTGAACCGCAGCATCCAGCTTGGTTCGTCGCGCGGGATGAACTTAAAAAGTCATTGGAAAAAGCAAAGGAAGGAGTCCTAACTCCGCAGCAGGCATTGGACGAAGCGGCAGGAAAATTTGCGGAACTGATCGCCAAAGAGGGAGAGAATTCGCCAGCCCAGAAGAAGGCTGATTGACATTGCCAGCCTGTGCGGGCAAGGTTCAACGGCGTGGTTTCCCAAACCCATCGGTGAAAGAGTTACGACCCCCAAACACCAGCTTCAGGTAAAAGTACGATACAGGCTTGCGGGAAAATATCACTTTCTGCTTGACACATACAGCAAGGCGATAAAAAAAGAGCACAATGTGCCGAAGTGGTGAAACAGGTAGACGCAGTGGACTCAAAATCCACCGGGCTTTGCGCCCGTGCCGGTTCGATTCCGGCCTTCGGCACCAATATTCTGAGGAGTTGAAGAAGAACCACTTTTGATAACTGGCAGCTTTTCTGTGGAATAGTGGTGTAACGAGACATTTTACTTGGGTATTTACGATCCCGGTTTAGCTTATATAGTCCGAAAACAATCATATCGCGGTTATTCTCATCCCGCGAGTTAAATGAGACCTGACGTGGAGGTATAATGACCTTACATAAAAAAATGATGCTGATCGCGATAGATCGGAAGAGCGTCGTGTAGGGAAAGAGTGTAGGATAGGGTGT
>CAZKAA010000063.1:0-15348 GCA_964550575.1 uncultured Candidatus Cloacimonadota bacterium | reverse complement strand
GTCCATACTCCTAAAGACTGGATCCCGGGTAACCTGCGGTTCCCGGGATGACATATCGCGGGGCTGGGAGGCTGACGTGCCTCTCACATCCGATCCGGAACCACTCACACCCGACCCCGCACCGTTGTCATTCCCGGCTTGACCGGGAATCCAGTCTTTTACCTGAACATCCGATCCGGAACCACTCACACCCGACCCCGCACCGTTGTTATTCCGGCTCGGAGGCCGGAATGACAACAATGCGGACTCGGGCGACTGACGGGATTGGGAGTCTCAGGAAACCGGTGGGCGCTAAGACAGGGAATTGATGAATTGATGGAATTGATGAATCGGTAACCGGGGGGTATGAAGTCGGGGAATTTGTGAATTGGTGAAATTGGTGGCTGATATGTAGGAGAAGAGCGATGATTTGAAAAACTACGGTTTTCTCATCCACTATAGTATAGAGGAACTGCTATGGAGAGGACCTGCTATGCAGAGGAAACCTTATGCCAGGGATAACGCTCTTGACCTCCCGCGCAGGCACAGCGCGGACCTCGCCTGTCCTCAAAGCCATAAACGGCTTTGTGGTAAGGGGATGGCTGGGCTTGACCGGTTGGGTGGAACCGGGGCGGGTTAGCAGGCTTAGCCGCTCAGGTTGATCTTGCGGGAACGGAAGCCGTAGCCGAGGACGTCGTGCACCTCTGTGACGATCATGAAGGCATCCGGATCGATGTCTTTGACGATGTCCGTGAGTTGGGGCACCTGGCGGCGGTTAAGCACGCAGAAGAGCACATTTATCTCTTTATTCTTATATCCGCCGAGTCCTTTGAAATAGGTGACGCCGCGTTCGAGTTCGGAGTAGATCTCCCCCTTGATCTCATCCACCTGGTCGGAGATCACGTAGACTCCTTTGAGGTAGGGGAGTCCTTCGGAGGCGAGGTCGGTGATTTTGGTGGTGATAAAGAGGTTGATGTAGCCCCAGATGAGGATTTTGGGATCTTTGAGGAGGATGGCGACGGCGAGGATGATGCCGGTTTCCACGATGTAGTAGCCGGTGCCGATGGAGAGGCCAGCCTTTTGTTTGATGAGCGCCACGGGGATGTCTGTTCCTCCGGTGGAGCCGCGGGATTTGAACATGATGCCCAGCCCGAGGCCGAGGATCACGGAGCCGGAGATGGCAGAGAGCAGCAGGTCTTCCGGCTTCAGATAGGCGTAGATCTCCCTTCCGTTGAAGGTGTGGGTGTATTTGGCCAGTTCCATCCAGCCCCAGCCGGCGAGGGTTTTGATATTCACCAGGTCGGTGAGGACCGAGGAGAGCAGCATGCCGAGGATGGATTTGGCGCCGAACGATTTGCCAATGAAGATGAAACTGATGATAAAGAGCGGGATGTTGATGAGGATCATGGACACGCCGTAGGGGATGCCGAAATAGTAGTTCAAAACCTGGGCGATGCCGCCAACTCCGCCGGGTGCCATGTTGTAGGGCAACAGAAACCAGGAATATCCGATCGCCAAAAGCAGCGCCCCGGCAAAGATTCCCGCCAGACGCGCCGCTTCGCGCCGGATGAGTTTGGCTCCGCGTAACTTCTTCATTGTTTCACTCCTAATCACTTGACGGATTGCCCGCCCGCGAAATCATTGTCTGTTGCCTTGAAACACCGAGGGGAAGGAAAATCCCGCCGGAAAGGGCGAAAATGAGAAAGGAACATCCATGACCATCGACCTGCGAAAAGACGGACAAAAACTTGAACTGATCGAACTGGAGGAGCCGAAGCCGATCCGCGACGCCGTGCGCGAAGCCGGTCTCGACGCCCACCAGATCCTATCCTATAAAATTGACCATGTGCAATATGTCAATGACGAATATCTCCTGAAAGGGAACATCATGGTGGACTGCATCACCTTCCACCACCCGGAAGGCTCGCGGATCTACCACGATTCGGTGATCTTCATCCTCGCCAAGGCAGTGCATTCGCTGCTGGGCGACCAGCACGCGCTGGTGATCGAGCATTCCATCGGGGACGGGGTGTTCTGCGAAGTGTTCGGAACCCAGAACTGGTCGGAGCAGGACTGCGCGAGAGTCGAGCAGGAAATGCGGCGCATCGTCGAGAGCGACCTGCCTATCGACAAGATCCGGGTGCGCACCGAGGAAGCGCTGGACATCTTTGCCAGCCTGGGCCGCAAAGACATCATCAAAAACCTCAAATACGCCTACGCGGACGAAGTGGACGTCTATCGCTGCGGAAAATACTACGATCGCTTTCTGCGGCCTCTGGCGGACCGCACCGGGATGGTGACGGAGTTTGACCTCATCTACCAGGCGCCGGGCTTTGTGCTCCGCTTCCCCACCGGCGCTGGCTGCCGGGTGGCGCAGCCTTTCGCCTTGCCCCACAAGCTTTTCCAGTTGCACCAGGAACACGACAAGTGGTTGGATATCCTCCGCGTGCACAACATCATAGATGTCAACAAACTGACGGACAACTACGACATCT
This sequence comes from uncultured Candidatus Cloacimonadota bacterium, assembly GCA_964550575.1. GTDB lineage: Bacteria > Cloacimonadota > Cloacimonadia > Cloacimonadales > Cloacimonadaceae > Syntrophosphaera. The sequence goes on along the minus strand of CAZKAA010000063.1, from coordinate 12,874 downwards.
CGGAATTCATCCTCGTGGAGGAAGCGCTGCACGAAAAGAAGATCGCCGAGATCGCCACGGACATCACCAAGCGCGGCGAGGTGAAGATCGTGCTCATCGCGGGACCTTCATCCTCAGGCAAGACCACCTTCGCCAAGCGGCTATCCATCCAACTCCAGGCCTGCAAGGCAAAACCCCTGATCATCGGGCTGGACGACTATTTTGTGAACCGCGACCGCACTCCCCGCAAGGAGAACGGCGAACCGGACTTTGAATCCATCCACTCCCTCGACTTGGAATACCTGAACCTACAACTCGCGCAACTGCTCAACGGGGAAGAGGTGGAACTTCCCATCTACGACTTCACGCGGGGCATGCGCCGCCGGAGCAACCGGCTTATCCGCCTGCGGGACGAAGACATCATCGTGATGGAAGGCATCCACGGCCTCAACGGCATGCTCACCTCCGCCATCCCCGCCAACCGCAAAGCCAAGATCTACGTGAGCGCGCTGAACCAGCTCAACATCGACAACCACAACCGCATCGCCACCACGGACTGCCGCCTGCTGAGGCGCATCATCCGCGACCACCAATACCGCGGCTACTCCGCCCCGGAGACCATCCAAAGGTGGCCGGACGTCCGCGAGGGCGAGGAGAAGAACATCTTCCCCTATCAGGAAAACGCGGATTATATGTTCAACAGCAGCCTGACCTACGAACTCGGGGTTCTGCGCAAGCACGCCTGGAAGCTGCTGCTCAACGTTCCGCGCAGTTCATTCGCCTATATGGAGTCGCATAGGCTTCTGGCGCTGCTCTCCATCGTCAATGACATCCCGGACACGCTGGTGCCCTACAACTCGATCATCCGGGAATTCACCAACGGCTCAATCTTCAGGTATTGAGATGAACAGGATACACGTTCTCGCCGACGACGTGCGCAACAAGATCGCCGCGGGAGAGGTCATCGAACGGCCCGCCTCGGTGGTCAAGGAACTGGTGGAAAACTCCATCGATTCAGGCGCCACGCTGATAACCGTGGCAGTGGAAAACGGGGGCAAAGACCTCATCCAGGTCAGCGACAACGGTTGCGGGATGAGCGCCGACGACGCCCTGCTCGCGCTTGAACGCCACGCCACGAGCAAGATCAAGACGGTGGGCGACATCATCCACATCGGCACGCTGGGGTTCCGGGGAGAAGCCCTGCCCAGCATCGCCAGCGTGAGCAACCTGACCCTCATCACCAGAGAGGCGGAGGCGGAAATCGCCACGCAGGTGGACATCGATTTCGGCAGGCTGGTGAAAGTGGGGCAGGCCTCCTCCAATCCGGGCACCAATATCACCGCGAGAGGCCTCTTTAAAGCGCTACCCGCCCGCAGGAAGTTCCTCCGCAGCGCCCCGGCGGAACTGCGCCACATCCTCAAATACATCCACTATCAGGCGGTGCTCTATCCGGGGATCGGATTCAAGCTGATTGTCGACGGCAGGGAAAAGCTTGCCTTCATCGGCACGGAAAGCCGCGAGCAGAGGATGGGAGAGGTTTTTGGCTCGGGATTCTTTTCGGACGACATCATCCCCGTCGCGGAGTCGCAGGACGGATACTCCCTCGGGGGCTACATCTTCGGCCTTGAGGACCGCAGCGACAAACTTGTCGATATGCAATACACCTTCATCAACGGACGCTTTATCACGGACAAGACCGTGCGGCACAGCATCAAATCCGCCTATGAACCCTTCATCCTCAAAACCCGCGCCTGGCAGAAAGGCTCCACGCCGCCCTATATCCTGTTTCTGGAAATCCCGCCGGAACAGATCGACGTCAATGTTCATCCCGCCAAACAGGAAGTCCGCTTCAGAGAACAGCAGAAAGTCCACAGCTTCGTCCTGCTGACCCTGACCGACGCCCTGAAGCGCTATGAGCACGATAAGTTTGCCAGCGCGAGGGAGAAGTTCCACCTCGGCGCGGAAGTGCACAAGGCAAGTTTCGCGGAGCAGACGATCTACCGCAGCAAGGTTGAGATCCCCCGCTATTCCGAGTATCGAAAGGAGTTTGGAAACCTCTACCAGACAGAACTTTTCCCCCAGGCGGAAGCAGCCCCCGGGAAGATCGAAGTGCCCGTGGTGGACGCCGATAAGAAAGAGCGGGAAGAGCAGATGGAGATCTCATCCGACCTGCCGAACGAATCCTTCACCTATCGCCTGCTGCTGCGCAACGAGGAAGAATACATCAATCCCTGGCAACTCCACAACACGTATATCTTCATCCAGGTTGAGGACGGGCTCGTGGTGATCGACCAGCACGCCGCGCATGAGCGCATCATCTACGAGAAGCTGCTGCAGAGGGTGCAGGGCGCTCCCCCTGTCCGCCAGAAGCTGATCATCCCGCTGGTGATCGACATTCCGCCCATCATCGCCGCCGAGATCCGCGAACTGGTCGAGCAAAACCTCGAACTGCTGGAAAAGACCGGCTTTGTGCTCAAGAAGTTCAGCGGTGAATCGCTGGTGATCGAAGAGATCCCTGCCGAACTGGACGACTGGCAAGGCGGCAAGATCTTTATCGAGATCCTCAAGCAGCTTGAGGAAGAGATGGAACTCAATGCCGATTTCCGCGAGTCGCTCGCCAAATCCATCGCCTGCAAAGCCGCGATCAAAGCGGGCAAAAAGCTCACCCGCAAGGAGATGCTGAACCTCATCAACCAGCTCTTCGCCTGCCAGATGCCATACTTTTGCCCCCACGGGCGGCCGCTCATCCTCAAGATGCCGCTTGCCGACTTCGAGAAGAAATTCAAGCGACAGGTATGATTCCCGTCATTACAGTCGAAGGGCCGACCGCATCGGGGAAATCCGCCTTGGCCCTCGCTCTGGCGGAAGAGATCGGTTCCGGGATCATCTCCGCCGATTCCCGCCAGGTCTACCGCCATCTGGATATCGGCACAGCCAAACCAAGCGCGGCGGACAGAAAGCGGGTTCCCCACCACCTGATCGACATCCTTGATCCCGACGAAAGCTACAACGTCGGGAGGTTCGCAAAAGAAGCGGGGAAACTCTGCCGCAGTATGGCGCATCAAGGCAAGGTACCGATCGTCTGCGGAGGCACGGGCTTATACATCGCAGGCCTGCTGAAGGGGATTTTCCCTCAACTGGAGATACCTGCCGAGATCAGGGAGCAACTCCGGCAAAGGATTTCCTCCGAAGGGCTTCCTTCACTTTACAACGAGCTTTTACAGCGCGATCCCTCATTCGCCCGGAACATCAGCGCCAATGACAAACAGCGCATCCTGAGGGGATTGGAGGTTTGGCAGGCAACCGGAACGCCTCTCTCGGAACACTGGCGCCGGCAGGAGGCAGAAAGCGAATTCAAGGCTTTTCGCATCCTCATCGATCCGCCGAGGGAAGCACTCTATGACAGGATCAACCACCGTATCGGATCCATGCTCGCTGAGGGGTTGTTGGATGAGATTTCATCCGTGCTGGCGATGGGCTATGCGCCAAACACACCGGGCCTATCCAGCCTGGGATACAAGGAGTTTATCCCCCATCTGCAGGATTGCGCTCCTCTCGGCGAATGCGCGGCGCTGGCAGCCCAGCATACGCGCAATTATGCGAAAAGGCAGTGCACCTGGAACCGCAAGCATAAGTTTGATTTGACATTGCAGGACATCGGGAGTATAATATCAGAGATAGCCGGACGCGCACTTGACGCGCTGGCTTGATAAAACTGACACTGAGGATATTATGCACCTGGTCGCCAAGGTCTTTGACCTGGACATCACAGAAGAAGAAGTTCTGGGCGAAAGCGAAAACCTGATCGGCAAAGATTCGCGCCTGGCAATGGTTCAGGCCCTGAATCGGCTGATCGACCGCTGCCTGCTCCTGCACGAAGCGATCAAGCTCGGCTTTGACGCCACCGACGACGAGTTTGACAGCGCCCTGCTGGAAACCCTTGAAGACATGGACACCCCGCCCCAGGACGAGGAGCAGACCAGATCCATGGAGGAGAGGATCCGCCGCCGCATCATCATCCGCAAATACGTGCAGCGCATTTGCGCCCAGGACGCCATGATCGGCGAAGACAAGCTGTTAGCTTTCTATGAGGACCAGAAGGATATCTTCAATGCCCCTGAGAGCATCAGGGCTTCCCACATCCTCATCCGCGCCGATGTCCCGGAAGCGGAAAAAGTAGCCCGAGAACTGCGTTCTACCATCAAGACTGCAGATGATTTCAGAGCAGTCTGTTCCGAACACTCGCAGTGCCCGACGGGAGTCCGCTGCGGAGACCTGGGCTGGTTTCCCCGCGGCAGGCTGATCAAGGAGATCGAGGAGGCGGCGTTCGCTTTGGAACCGGGCCAGATCAGCGATGTGTTCAAGACCCTTCACGGATGGCATATTCTCATGGTCACAGAGCGCAAAACGCGCGAACCGGTGCCTTTTTTTGAGATCAAAGACAGCCTGAAAGCGAAGCTGGAACAGCTCGAAAGGGAATACTTCCTGATCCGCCACGTCAACGACCTGAGAGAATTGAACCGTTCCCAGATCACGATTCTGGACGACAACTACACAATTTAGCCCGCAAAAGCGGAGCGTCAGACTCCCACAAGAGCCATCAGTTCACGCGCTTTCTGCAGTCGCGAAGACTCCTCTTTCCGTTCCATTTCGCCGATCTCCACGCAAGTTGTGAAGCTACCCGGATTACGGCTCATCACCCATATCTTATCTCCCAAACATATTGCCTCATTTATATCATGCGTGACCAATATAATGCTTAGCTTTAATGATGTTGATATATCTTTAAGCCATTGTTGAAGTTGTGCCCTTGTGATCGCGTCGAGGCTGGCAAACGGCTCATCCAGCAGCAGAACATCAGAACCTGTCATGCAAGTCCGCAGGAAAGCGACCCGCTGGCGCAGACCTCCGCTGAGTTGGTAGGGCAGATGGTTGGCGTGCTGCTCCAACCCGAAAACAGGCAGCAGTTCTTCGACCTTCTTTCTGCCCTCGGCGACGTCTCCGCCCTTTGCCCGCACGGGAAGCAGGGCGTTTTCCACTGCGCTCAGCCAAGGGAACAGCAGATCGTCCTGCGGCATGTATCCAAGCAGCCCGCTTCTACCAGTTATCTCTCTGTCCTGATAGTAGATCGCTCCCTGGTCGGGGACGGTTATCCCAGCCAGCAGTTCCAAAAAAGTGCTCTTGCCGCAGCCGCTCGGTCCAATCACGCAAGCGAAGCAACCATCCTCCAGCGAGAACGTCGCTTCACGCAGGATCAGCCTCGGCTGCCCGTTCAGGTAAAAGGACTTGCTCAGCCGCTCCGCTCGCAGCAGGGACATCAGGGGAGGTATCCGTTGCTAAAGAATTCTGTGGCTGGCACTTCGGCTGAGATCAGCCCTTTGGACTGCATCCAGTCGGCAAAGCGCTGCCAAACAACTTCACGCTGCTCGCCCCAACGCGGAGCATCCGCTTTGAACTCCCCGGCAAGATATTCCAGACTCGCTGCAACAAGGCGCGCGTCCAGTTCTGGAACCGCTTTGCTGAGCAGTTCGGCAGATTTGGCAGGCTGAGCCGCGCAATGGTCGTAACCCCTGCCGAGCGCCTTCAGAAAGGCTTTCGCGGTGTCGCCGTTGCCAGCAAGATAGTCGTCGCTGGAGATGATCACGGGGGTGTAGAAATCGAACACAGGGTCTATCTCCCGAATTGGCATAAACTTGATCTTGTTGCCCTGCAAGCCGGCCTGAATTCCGTCCCAACCGTAAAAGATCCATTCGAAGTCCGCGTCCTTGCCGATCGTTGACTGGAAGTCGTAGACGCCCTGCACGATCTCGATCTTGTTCTCCGCAATTCCTTCCGCGTCAAGCACCTGGCGCAGGATATCCAGCTCCGAAGGCCATCCCGAACTGCCGTAACGCTTGCCCGCAAAGTCTTTGGGCGATTTGATGCCGCTGCTTTCCAGAGCCGCGAAACCGGAGGTGTTGTGTTGGATCACGGCGGCAACCGACTTGATGCGGATCGGCTCAGCCTGAGCTCTTGCCAGGGTCACGCTTTCCTGATAGCTGAACCCAAACTCCGCCTTACCGGCGGCGACGATGCTTTCAACCGTGTTCGAGCCTGGTTGGATGATCTCCACTTCCAGTCCCTCTTCGGCGAAATAGCCAAGGTCGCGCGCCACGTAAAGTCCCGCGTGGTTGGTGTTTGGCGTCCAGTCCAGCAGGACCCTGAGCTTCGTGAGCTGCTTGTTTTGGGCGGCCTCCTTCTTGCAGGATCCGATGGCAAGCGCCAGTGCGATTACCAGTAACGCGACTAATAACTTTCTGATAGCCATGATATTACTCCGTATTATTTAATTAAAAATCTATGCTCTTGGATGATACATCCTATGAGTTTCAATTAGATAGCGCGTATCAACGTGCGTATATATCTGCGTCGTATTCAAGCTTGAATGGCCCAGCAGAACTTGCACGATGCGCAGATTCACCCCGCCTTCCAGCAGATGGGTGGCGAAGGAATGCCGGAACGTGTGGGGCGTGATCTCCTGCTTGATGCCGGCTTCGAGGGTGATCTTGCGGAGGATCTTCCAGAATCCCATGCGCGTGAGTTTCTGGCCCCTTTTGTTCAAAAACAGGACGTCTCCGTGCTGGAATCCCAGTAGCGCGGGCCTTGTTTGCGCCAGATAGTCTTTCAAAAGCGCCGCGACGCTGTCCACAAAAGGCACGAAGCGCTGCTTTGATCCTTTGCCGCGCACCAGGATGACCTGATCCTCGAAGTTGAGGTCGTGCGTGGTCAGGTTGAGCAGTTCGGAGATCCGCGTGCCGGTCGAGTATAGAAGTTCCAGCATCATTTTGTTGCGTTTTTCCAGAACCGTGCCCACAGGCAGACCGTCCAGCAGGCCAAGCATGGTCTCAATGTCCAGAAAGTCAGGCAGATGCTGGCTCAGTTTGATTTTTGGCACCTTGTCGAAATCAACTCCAACCTGAATCCCGTTTTCTCCCAGAAATCCGAAAAACTGCTTCAGCGCTACCCTCTTGCGGGCAACGGACGTGTTGAGCAAACCTACCCCTAGCAATTCAGCCATATATGCCGTTATGTCCAGGTGAGAGTAGCTTTCAATTTCCTTCGGCCGCCAGGAGAGGAAGTCGGAGATATCGCGGCGGTAGCTTTCGACGCTGTTGGCCGCCATGCCTTTTTCGACCTTGATGTGGTAGCTGAAGCTGTTGAGCAGGCTGGTCAGCTGCGGGTTGAGGCCTGGATCAGTCACCGGCTTGGTAGTTGGGCGATTCCTTGGTTATATTGACATCGTGGGGATGCGATTCGCGAAGCCCCGCTCCGCTGATCTCGATGAATTCCGCTCTTTCCCGCAGGGCGGCGAGGTTTTCCGCCCCGCAATAGCCCATGCCGGAGCGCAATCCGCCGGTGAGTTGGTAGAGGAATTCGCGCAGGGGCCCTTTGTAGGCAACCATGCCTTCGATCCCTTCGGCGACAAGCTTGTGCTCCTCCACGCCCTCCTGGAAATAGCGCTCCCGGCTGCCGCGCTTCATCGCGCCGATCGAGCCCATGCCGCGATAGCTTTTAAAGCGCCTGCCGTTGTAGATGATAAATTCGCCGGGGCTTTCGTCCGTGCCTGCCAGCAGGGAGCCGATCATCACAGCGCCCGCTCCGCCCGCGAGGGCTTTCACGATGTCGCCGGAGTATTTGATCCCGCCGTCGGCGATGATGGGGATGCCTGCTTTGTCAGCGACTTCCGCGCAATCCATCACGGCGCTGAGTTGGGGCACGCCAATGCCCGCGATCACGCGGGTCGTGCAGATGGAGCCAGGTCCGATGCCGACCTTGACCGCGTCCGCTCCCGAGTCTATCAGGTATTGGGTGGCTTTGGCTGTGGCGACGTTTCCGGTGATCACTTCGATATCCAGGTGCGCTTTAACCTTGCTTAGTGCCTGGCGGATGTTCATCTGGTGTCCGTGCGCGGTATCGATCACAAGGACGTTCACACCTTGGCGGACAAGCTCTTCTGCGCGTTCCAGGAAGTCTCCTGTGACGCCGATCGCCGCGCCAACCAACAGCCGGTTTTTGCCGTCCTGTACTGCGTGGGGGTGGTTGATGCGCTTCAGGATGTCGCGCACGGTGAGCATGCCGCTCAGTTTAAAATCTGGGGTTACGATCAGCAGTTTCTCAATGCGGTGCTTCTGGAGCAGGGAGGTGCATTCTTCCAGCGAAGAGCCTTCCGGCGCGGTGATCAGCCTCTCCCGCGGGGTCATGAGTTCTCTGACTTGACGCCGCCGGTTGGTTTCGAAGCGGATGTCCCGGTTGGTCAGGATGCCCACGAGTTTCCCTCTTTCCACCACAGGGAATCCGCCAATTTTATGCTCTGCCTTGAGCTTCAAGACTTTGGCGAGGGTGTCCGTGGGGGAGAGGGTGTAGGGATTGCTGATCATACCGCTTTCGGCTCGCTTGACCAGATGCACTTCACGCGCCTGTTCTTCGATGCTTAGGTTCTTGTGGATGATGCCCAGCCCGCCCTCGCGCGCCATGGCGATCGCCATCTCGCTTTCGGTGACGGTATCCATCGCGGCGCTGACAATCGGAATCTTGAGCGCGATCCCGGCAGTCAGCCGGGTTTCCAGCGATACGGAGGACGGAAGGATTTTCGAGTGTTGCGGAACCAGCAGCACATCGTCGAAAGTATAGGTTTTACGGATGCTCTTCTTCATGGCGTACTTCCTTTATAGACACGAATAAATCAACACCCAATGTGTCAAGTTCTTTGCGGATATCCCGCGTTAATCAAGTAACGACAAGATATTCGATTTTCGATGATGTATCCTCGCAAGTACAGATTGTGTCTGTTCTGCACCGCGGATTGGAGGAGTTCAGAATGCTATTCCACTCTTAGTTGGCAAAAAAAGTCTTGACCGAATGCCGGAGACCCTGAGACAATGAAAACAAGAATTTGATTATAAGCCCCCGGGGATGAAAATATGAGAAGAATTATCTTAGTAACGCTGTTATGCCTGCTTGGCGCGACGGCATCCGGCATCATTGTGGAAACCGGTTCTCTGGAGAATTTCCTGATCCGCGAAGAGCCCAATTGCGAGTATGACAACTGGGTGTCGCACCTTGCCGAAGGGATCGCCATCGCGAACTACAATCTCTACGCGCCTTATGACGTCCAGACCAACGGGTTCGGGGATTTCCGCATTCCCAACGCGACAGACATCCTCTATTGGAACAACATGCTGGACCTCTTCACCGCGGGCGATTATGAAGGCGCGCAGACAGTCCTTACCACCGCCGGGAGCCCGTTCCAGATCGTTGAGTTTCACGATACGGACACCGGCAGGACATATTTCATGATCCGGGAAATCCCCAATCTCGCGTACTATGACGACAATGACACCGCCTTGGATGAATCAGACGACGAGATCGGCGCGTTTGCCTACGGTTGGGGATTGTTCATATACAACCCGGCGGGGACCAAGCCCGCAATTATCACGGTACCTCATCCCTGCGACGATTTTCCCACCCCGATCATGGGTTTGGACGCCCTGCGCGTCTGGAACGCGAAATATCTCCTGATCAACGGAGCCGGCAGAGAAGTCCGCTGGACCAACGAAGGTACGTATACAAACAGCAAATCTTTATCTGATCCGACCCGCTACGCATATCATCCCTTGCAGACGGCATACAAGAAATTCGCAGACAAGATACGTGACGAAGAAGGTTGGCGCGAGTGGTCGGCACAGATTCACACCTACGACTGGAACCGGCATCCTGGCTATCCCAACAGCCAAATATCCGCCGGCAATCCGCGCCTCTGCCCGAATCTGCCGATCCGCGACCTTTCACCGCTCAAGATAGACCTTCTGAACGCCGGCGAACACCTTATGATCCCTGCCAACACGGTCGGCATCCATCGCGACGTGTATCTCAGCGATTTCTACAGCGTTAACTACTCTGTCCACGAATTCACCTTCGACGACGGCTTTTACAATTATCCCGTAAACGATTATGTCGATCTGCCCGCCTATACGCAAAACCAGCAGATGGTCTACACCCAGAACGGTACCACCGACTATGACGTCTATGAGCCTTTCTTCCACGTGGAAATGGACGAACTGCCGAACTGCTATGAGGAAACGACCAACAACCTCGACTGGTTCTACGGATGGAACGAAGCGGAACAACGCTGGGACATGGACAACCTGTTCACGAATTACCGCGATTACTATCTCCGCTGGGTGGACGACTTGGAGCCCGTTCTGGTCTCGATGTTTGAAATGAACGACAACCAGGGGCTTGCCGCTCCGACCGGGCTGAGCGTTTTAAACCAGTCCATGAACAACGTCACGCTGATGTGGAGCAAGACCTCGGCGTATGACTTTGATTCTTACGAGATTCTCTATGCTCCCGAGCCGATCGGGGAAGCCAACTATCAGCTCTTCGACCGCACCAATGCCTCGTTCCTTGCCTCTCCGGATTGCGAAACCATCATGATCAGCAATCTGGTGAACTCCAATCAATACTACTTCAAAATCCGCGCCAGGGACAAGAACGGCAACGTATCCGACCTCTCCAACGAAGTGAACACGATCCTCGCTCCGGCGAACATCACCAGCCTGACCGCGCACGGCATGGACGACACTGTGCGCCTTTACTGGCAGGTGGGGGGACAGACCAACAACCAGGGATTCAGCGTTTACCGCAAAGGGGCAATCGGCGATTTTGTGATGGTTGATTCCTGGCAGACCAATCCCGCGCTGATCGGTCCTACTTCCAATGGATTTGAGTGGTGGGACGCGAACGCCTCCAACGGCGAAACATTCACTTATAAAATTAGCTGCACCAATCTCAATAACGTTGAATTCTTCTACAACTTCCCGGCAACCGCGTCTCCCCGGCCGATACATAGCCTGACTTTGACCAACTCCTCCGGAACAATGACGGATTCAGTTTCGTTCGGGATAAATCCCTTCGCTTCGGACGGCAACGACTCCTATTGGGACACAACTAAGGCGAATCCTGGTTCCAACTATGTCTGGACTGCTTTTTGGGAGCAGTATTGGGGTAACAGCGGAACCCAACTCAGCCGCGAGATCAAAGGCAACTACAACACCGACGAACAGATGAAGACCTGGGTCCTGCGCACCCGTTCTGACCAACTCAGCCAGACCCTCACCCTCAGCGCGAGCGCGAACTTCGACCGGTATGAGAAGCTGTATCTGCTGGACGGTGGAAGCGGAACCTATCACAACCTGCTTGCCGGCCCCTACCAATACACCAATTCGAATTCCAACATCCGCACGATGACCCTTTATTGGGGCAACATGCAGCCGAGGGTCCTGCTCTCCGCGATTCCCAACCGCGTCTACCAGGGCGGGAGTTCGATCAATTTCACCTGGAACTTCCAATACCCCTTCCTCATCGACCATATGGCGCTTTCCGTGGTCAACTCCACTGACAGCCTGCAAGTGAGCGCTTTGCTTCCCAATAATCAGTACAGCTATAACTGGCTGATTCCGCAGAACGTCCTGGAAATGCAGGATTGCCGCCTCGCTGTCGATGTCTACGCTGTCGATGGCGTGGTCACCCGCTTCTGGTCGGACTACCATTTCTCCCTGGTGCCATACATGTATCTGGCCTACAACGAAGGCGGCTGGAAAACACGCTCCAATCCCTGGCTGAACACGGATCTGAGCTTCGAGCAGGTCTTTGGAACCGGCGCGGTGGCTTATGAAACCAATACTTTCGGCGATTGGGTGCAGACCACGGATTACGATTTCGGCTCTGCCTATTGGGTCCACAGCCCCGATATCTCATTCTACAGCGGAACGCATCCTATCCAAAGCGGAGAATACAACTTCGATCTGATCCCGGGATGGAACTTCATTCCCAATCCGCATCTCTGCGCCTACGACCTGGAGGACCTGAGCTTCAACCTCAACGGCAACCTCTTCCGCCTCAGCGAGATGATCTCACAGGGCCTGGTCTCAAGGGCGGTTTTTGTGCAACGAGGGAACGAACTTGCCCGGGTTTCCCGCATCGAGCCGTGGGAAGCGCTTCTGATCAAATACTACGGTTCTGCCGATCTTATCCCGCAGATCCGATTCTATCCTTTCTTCAACGGGCCTGACGTAACCCCGTCTCCAGCGGTCTGGCAGTTGGAAGTGTCCGCGACTCAGGCGGATAATGTGACGAATCTGGTTCTGGGCGCTCACGTCCGTGCATCAGACCTTTGCGACTTTGCCTACGACCTTCCCGCTCCGCCAGCTCCGCCGTATCTGCATCACGAAATGTGGTTCTCCGTGGCGGACACCGATACTCTTGCCCTGGATGACAGGCTATCCACGGATTTCAGGTCAGACCTGACCGAACCGAACCAGATGAAATACTGGGATTTCCTGCTCAGCGCGGAAAGCCTGGAGCCGATCACCTTCGCCTTTGACGGGCAAAACATCCCCCAAGGCTGGCAACTGCGCTTCGATATCGAAGACCAGACCTATTACATCGGCTCGTCGGAAAGCTTCACCTGGACTCCGCCGCATCTTGGCGTTTTCTCCGGGTTTATCCGCGTCAGCAATTATATGGTTGCCAACGACGACCAGCTCCAAGGTCCCGTCAGCGCCCTGACCGCGTATCCCAACCCCTTCAATCCGGATGTCAGCATCTCCTTCTCGCTTGCCAAATCAGAAGCGGCAAAGGTCGAGATCTTCAATCTGCGCGGGCAGAAGGTCAACACCCTCGCGGACGGCAGATTGGCCTCCGGAAAGCATGTGCTGATTTGGAACGGAAAGGACGAACGCGGAAACTCCGTCGCCAGCGGCATCTATTTCGCGAGGATCAAGACCAAGTCCCAGACCAGAGCGATCAAAATGATGCTGATGAAATAGTATCAAATGACTATAGGATGTCTTAA
>CAZKAA010000062.1:10814-15356 GCA_964550575.1 uncultured Candidatus Cloacimonadota bacterium | reverse complement strand
GACCGGGTGGATGCCGGGTGGCAGGTGAACCGAAAACAAAGCGGGTTTGAGAACCGGCATCTGGAAAGGCGGTTTGCAGGTTGACAGCTTCCGCCGCACTATCGGGCGCTCCTGCTGCTGAAGCTTCGGGACCGATTGACTCTGTCAGTGGCGCGGGAATTCAGTTGACGACGGCGATCTTGCCCCGGGCTATGTTTCCGTCCATCTCGATAACATAGAAATAGACGCCTGAGGAAACCTTTTTCCCTTTGTTGTTCTTCAATTCCCAGTGCCAGGCAATGTTGTTGATATTGCTGTCAAAGGGTCCGATCGACGACGCGAAAACAAGGTTTCCACCGCTGTCGAAGATCTTGATCCTCCCATTCTTGCCGTCCGGGAAGTTGATAAAGCTGCACCATTGCTGGTTATCGGCGTAGACCGGATTGGGGAAAACGGTGATGTTGTCGAGATTGCGGATGTCACTGAGATAGAAGCGGGCAAGGTTGTGCTGGGGCGAGATAACGTTACCCGCCAGGTCTCGCACGCCGCTCACAGCAATCGTGTAGGCAGCGCTGGAATGCTTCATGCCGTGATTGAAGCCCACCCGGACCACATTGTCCAGATGCTCGAGGGTGACGATCGCGTTGTCCGGATCGTTGGATGGGCAGATAAGGTTGTAGTTTTGCGGAAGTTCGGGATTGGGGTTGAACGCGGCGAGAGACTCGCTGAATACGAGATCCAGAGACATCTTGTCGGGAGCGATAATCACGTCTTCCACCCGCGGCGGCTCTGTGTCTTCCTGATAGATGAAGTTATGGATGTTATCCTGCAGGCTGATTCCGCCCTTGCTGGTGATTCCGCTCAGAGTGAGGAGAAAATCCTCGCTGATGGGCGGGAAGGCTTTGTCGAAGTGAAGCTGGACCCCGCACTGCTGTTCAATGCTGTTCACCGATGTGGGGCGCTGCATGCCGTGGCTGACGAAGTAGAGGGTGGGATTGATGATGGTGCCCGCCATCGGTTGGTCGAAAATGAGGCGCAGGGCGTTGGCGGCGACCATATTAACGCTAAGCAGTTGAGGAACATGATAGGGAACGACGCTCAGCCAGTTGGTTGGGGTGCTTTCCGGTGGAGTGAACGAGCTATTGTAGGCTGTGATCGCGTATTGGTAAGTCTTTCCTTCCTCCAATCCGGTGTCCAGATGCGAGGTTCCGCCGATCAAGTCGAGCAGAGTGACCTCGCCTTCCTCATCCCGTCGATAGATACGATAATAATCTGCTCCGTTGGACAGCCAACTGAGTTGCACAGATTCATGGTCCTGGGCGCGGACAAGGAAATTGACCGGCGTGGGCGGACCCGTGTAGGGCTCCGTGCTGGACCACTCGACGGCGAACACCGAATCGGCGTCCGCGCTGTAGTTGGTGACGAAATAAGGCTTGTTGTCGGAGTCTTTGTAAGCCAGGATCGCGTAGGTGCGATAGCTGTTTCCGTAGAACTGGGGCACGAATTTATTGTTTTGATACTTCAGGATGTACAGGTTGGGGGAGAGGGCCATGATGATCTCGGTCTGCCCGTCGCTGTCCAGGTCCAGGGCCTGGATGGCGTTTTGGGAAGTTACCCCGTTGAACATGATGGAGCCCATGCTGTTATAGTTATTATTAGCGATGTTGCGGAACCCCTCAAAGTACCAGAAATTCAAGCTGGGGTCAAGGCTGTCCCGATAATAGCCGCCGATGAAGAAATCCGGCCTGCCGTTGCCGTCAAAGTCTCCGCTGGTGAGGTTGTAGGTGTTGCCGATGGGCATGCGGTGCGACCAGACGAGGTTATCCATGTTGTCGTTGCGGATCTCGTAGATCATAACGTCTCCGTCGGTATCGGCAGTCAGGATGTCAAGATAATTGTCATTGTCAAAGTTCTTTACAATGATGGTCGGGACAAAGGTGTTGCGAACGTTCGTTTCGCTTGTGTTGTGGAGAGTGTTTTTGGCTGTGAAGGTCGTTCCGGTGCGTTTGTAAGCCTGGATGACCCTTTCCGCGGGCAGGTTTTTGACCAGCAGCAGGTCGCTGGTCCCGTCGTTGGAGTAATCAACCATCACGCCGCCGGTGATGGAGGTATCCTCCCAGATGGCGAGATTGGGGTACTGGGTTGTCAGTTGGCTTTCCAGCAAGACTGCGGTATCAGATTTAAGCTGTAGGATTTCCTGTCCGAGGTTGTTGGTGTCACCAGCTCCCAGCAGCCAGAAAGTATCGTTGAAGTTATGGGTGACAGCGTGTCCTGTTGGTCCCGGCTGATAGGCGTAAACACCTCCGTAGTCGGTGGTGGGGAGGTCCATCGCGAGATACTCCGGATGGCCGTCCTGGTTGTAGTCGTGCATATGGTTCAGGGGAACACGCGCCATGCCAAGTTCCTGCCAGTTGTAGCCGTAATTTGTGATCAGCTTGTATTCTATGTCCATAAAGCCGTCGAACAGCTCTGATGTATAGGACAGGCCGCATTTGTTTACTCCGCTGATCTGGATATCTATCTCGCCCTGGGGCAAAGTGGGCGGGATCGCCCAAACGTGGAGGCTGTCCATCTGCGTGCCGTAGCTGTGATGCGTGTTTCCGGAGGCGTCGATGATCAGGAGTTCGGACCTGACTGGTTCATCGAAGACAGCGGACACGTAATAGCGGAGATTTTGCCCTTCATAGCGCTCCATGCCTTGCATTGTTTCGGTGCGCAGAACCGGCGGGCTGCGGTCGTAGGTGATCGTGCGGTAGTAGTTGAATTTTCCGCCGGAAGTGTTTTCATACTGGATGCGAAGCGTATAATCGCCCTCTGGAAAGCCTTCGGGGATATCGAAATGCCCCAGGACGTCGTTTTGAATCTGGGCTGTGTGGAACGAGGGATAGTTCTGATGCGTGTCTGTATCGTACCAGTCTAGGATTGTCGGGGTGTCGACACCGGTATACATCAGCGAATAGCGGAAGAAATCTCCTCCCATGGCAGTGCCGGTGATATCAGTGCTCTGCGTGATGCCTTGCTGCTCAACGGGCTGGTCGATGTAAATCAGAGGCGGATCGGTATTTTCCAAAAGCTTCTTGGTATTCAGCAAGCCGTGGCCGTAGTATTGGTCGATCCCGGTCGCGCCGAGGTCGTCCGTGGCAGTGAGCAATCTGGCGCGCACGTCATCCGGGCTGAGACCTGGATGCAGCGACAGCAGCAATGCCGCCGCTCCTGCGACGTAGGGCGAGGACATGGAAGTCCCGCTCTGTTCAAAGTACTGCTCGCCAATGTCGTTTTTGTAGGTGCTGAGCACAAGCTCCCCGGGAGCCACGAGGTCCATGTCGATTCCGTAGCTGGAGAATCCGGCGATGTTACGGTTGCGGTTGATCGCGCCCACGGAGATGACGGTTGAAAGCTTTGCCGGGTAGCTCAGATACGGACCCGGGTCGTTGCCCGCGGAAGCAACCAGCGTGACTCCTCTTGAGTGGGCATATTCGCAGGCGTCGCCTATGATGGGGGAATAATTGGGGTCGCCCCAACTCATGTTCACCACATGGCAGCCGTTGTCTGCTGCGTAGATGATCGCGGCTGCTGCATCGTCATCCTGCAGGGTACCCTGTCCGGCAGTGGTGCGAAAACCGGCTCTGACGGGCATCAGCTTCACGTTCCAAGCCACGCCGGTTACTCCGATGCCGTTGTTCCCGACGGCTCCTATGATCCCCGCGACGTGGGTGCCGTGGAAGTTTTCATCCTCGACATCATTGTCCTGGTCCATATAATCGCCGATCGCGGTATCAGAAAATTCCGGGGCATCCGTGAAATCCCAGCCGTATATGTCGTCTATGTAACCATTGTTGTCGTTGTCGATGCCGTCGCCGGCAATCTCTCCGGGATTGACCCAGATGTTTTCCTGCAGGTCAGGATGGTCTATCAGGCAGCCTGAATCGACGATTCCCACCACTATCTGTGAACTTCCCGTGGTATAGTTCCAGGCTTGGGGATTGGAGACAACGGTGTGGAACTGCTGTGTATAGAGGGGGTCATTGGGCGTGATGTGCAGTGTCGAGCAGTAATTGGGCTGAACGTATTCAATGCCCTGGAAGCGCAAACCTCCTTCGCGCAGAGCCTGCCAGTCAGGCTCGGACGCGATGTCCGCCAGATAATACAGCGGAGCGTGCATGCCTCTGATCTGCCTGAGATTGCTGGCGCCCAGCGAGTTCAGATACGAGTCGAAGGCAATCAGGCCGGTGCGGTCGGATTTCAACTGCAGGGGAGACTTGGCTTTAAAGATCAACTGCCCCGGAGTAATAACTGCAGCTTTCAGGGCTGCCAGTGACAGAATCAGAAGCAGCAATGAGATAATAAGGCGTCTGGACATTGTCGCATCCTCTAAAAGTGGTAGGAAATCCCGAGGGAATGCACGTCGTTGAGTTGGCTTGAGAACGCCGCCCAGCCATAGTCAACGGATACGCCTTTCCAGCGGAACCCCAAGCCAGCGGACAGGTTTTCCGCGTCGTAGTTGATTTTGTAGCCAAGGCGCAGATTGAACATCTCATACAAGGTTAGCTGGGTGCTGGCTGC
>CAZKAA010000062.1:0-10714 GCA_964550575.1 uncultured Candidatus Cloacimonadota bacterium | reverse complement strand
AGCGCGATGAGCGCGATGTATCTGAGTCTCATCCGATAACTCCTTACTTTTCCACTGCGAATTTGAGCCAGCGCGATTCTGTGTCGCCACTAACAACCGCGATATACACCCCTGAACGAAGCTTTCCGGCTGGGATTTGGATCAGGTCCCGGTTGTGCAGATAAGCCCGGGTCTGGCCCTTCTGACTGTATATCAGGCTGCCGTTGATGTCAAAGATCTTCACTTCGATCGGGGTGTCCCGGCTGGTCATGACATTCAGGGTCAATTGGCTGTCGTATATTGATTTGAGGGGATTAGGAAAGATATAGACCTCGCCGTCTACAAAGAGCTTGCTGGTTTGATAGGGATTGGGTAGATTTGTGTCGTCCCGGCTGGCATGGCGCATCAGATTGCCGTATTCGCAGAACCAGTTTTGGTCAATATCACTGAGTTCGATGTCCGGCAGAGGTTGCCGGAATATCGAGCCGTTATCCGCCGCCACCCAGGCATAGGTAACGCCGTCCGAAGCGGGGCTGATCACGGGAAGGTTGCGGCTGCGGTGGGCGAAAGATATGGGAAATCCGGCTTTGCCGCGAAAACTCTCTTCCCAGCAGTTCAAACGGTTGTAATCAAAAGAGCCGAGTAACTCCTTCCTTCCGTCATTGTCAATATCCTGCGCCAGAACTCCTGAACTGAAGGATAGCGAATCGCTGCCCGAGAGGTTTAGCGACGCCGGGCTCATGCGCGAGCCGGAATAGTCTATCACCGCGATTCCCCTGTCGGAGGAGATGATCAAATCCAGGCTGCCGTTGGTGTCCCAGTCCGCTATGGTCAAAGGCGCAGTCGTATGCATGTCGTGAACATAGGGGAATCCCGGAAGAATATTGTTTTGGGCGTCAAAAACATAGATCGAATTGGCGCACTGCACGATCAACTCACCTTCGCTGGCTGGCGTCTGCGGTAGCAGCGGAGCCATGAACACTCCCACCAGGGTAGAATCAAGGGGCACTGCCAACTCGCGGCAATCCATCATGCTCGATAAGTCCTGTACCCACACGCAGAACTGCCCCTCCTGGCGAGAGGGTATATACAGCTTGTTCCGGAACAGGGACATATTGCCGAGCACCGGATACTCGAACTGCATGATGGAGTGAACGCCGGTTTCTCCCTCGTCATACCGGTAATACCAACTGTGTTGCGAATTGGCGTCATTAAGCGCCATATGCAGCGAACCTTCGTCAAATACGGGATGCGTCGCCCAAGTCATGTCCGGAAAACTGAAGAGGTATTCGCCTCCGTTATGGTCGAGGCGATACAACCTCGCAATGTTCTCCAGCTGCATCGGGAAATAAAACTCGTCGCCCGTCCAGACATAGGTGTGTTCCATCGGCTGGCGGGAGAGCGGGAAGCCCGATAGGGGGAGTTCGTCCTTCCAGATATGGATCTGCCCGTCCGGCATCGGATAAACGAGTTCGTTCTCTCCGTCCTGGTCAAAGTCCACAGCGCAGGCATTGAGGTGATTCTCTCCTTCATATCCGGTGGAGAGGCTCCAGCCAAACCTCACGGAGAAGGACATCTGCTTCCCGCTGGGGCTGATGTCATAGATTTCCAGAGGGATGCCGCCGTAGTAGCTTTCTGCGGTCGGCAGGGAGAGCACGCCGTTGTGGGAGGCATAACCGAAATATTCGTTGTTGCCCTGCCGGAAGGCGTCATAGGGACTGCCGTATTTATACTGGTCGACCGCCGCAGTGTCGAGGTTCTGGATCCCGTCCGCCTCTTCCAGGTCCACCCCTTTGTGCAGGGCGTCGGCATTGGGCGTGTTTTGGTCGAAATTGGCTGTGAACTTCTCCGCGATCACGTTTTCGTCGATATGCCAGACCAGCAGGCCCGAACCGTCCACCGGAGCGGTCATGCCGAGCGGGATAGGTCCGCCCAGACCCGGCAGCATGAAGTCCCATTCGCTGCCCGCGTAGCTGTTTTCCATAAAGTTGAAGTAGGGCAGCAGCGGATAGTTCTCATAATAGTCCTGCTCCCCTTCCGGCAAGAGCTTGAAGGTGTAGCTGGGCATGTTGTTGTAAGGATTGACGCTTTCATCGGGGTTCTGCTGGCGGTTTTCCACGAGAAAATACTCCGTATCGGAAACAGGGATCTTATAGAGCCTGGTGCGAAAGAGCTGATGATCCAGGAAGTGGTCCACCCAGAGATCGGTCGCGGAGGAATTGACCACAAAGGCCTGCTCCCAGCCCAGATACATCCGGCACCAAGGGTCTAGCTGCGCGGGAACGTAGCCGCTGGCATTCCAGACCCCGGTTCCCATCAGGCCCCAGTTGCCGATGCCCTGCGAGGCCCCGTTGCTGCTGTCGTTGTCAAACAGCGTGGGCAACCCGATCAGATGCCCGAACTGGTGCGCCAGAACCCCATAAATGCTGAACAGATAAGCTCCGTCCGGATCGTTCTCGGAGTCCGGGAAATAGTCCTGATATTCGCTTTCGGGCACGATCACGATGTTGGTCAGGTTGACCCCGTCCGCGGTGGAGTAGCCCGGATAGGAGTCGTTCTCGGGATCGAACCAGGACTGCAGGCGCTTGCGGGTGAGAAAGGTTGACCATATCTCTTCGGAGCGGATGCCGCTAAGGTCTGATTCCTGGCCGGCTCCCGCGTGAAACACGATCACACCGCCATATTGCGAAAAGTCTATCTCCTGATCCGCCCTCATTACTAGCTGCTGGGTGAAGAGCTTGAGGTTCGCGTCCAGCGAGTCGGAAGTGTCTCCGCCGTAGTATCCCATCGTTTGCGGCAATGTGAACACCTGGGGATGCAGGGTATAGTTTAGGTGGTAGCTGTTGTGGGAGGCGTCTGAAAAGAAATCCCTGAGATGTATCAACCAGCGGTTGAAAAAAGCTTCGTCGTGAATCAGATTGTCCGGATACAGCGCTTCATTTTGAAACTGCACGTCGCTGAACTGCACCCTCAGCACCAGGATGTTGTTGGGGACAGTTTTTGCCGGAGCCAATCCGCCGCCGGGGTTCGCGCCCGGCATTTCTATGCGGACGGGCTGATACCCCGAAGGAACGTGTTTATTGAGCGGGTGCGGTGGCACCATGGCCGTCAGCATCGCGGAAATGCATAGCGAGACGGTCAGGCACAAGGTCACTTTGAACGCAGAAGACATTCCAGACACTCCCTGGCAATCATTATTAGATGAAGATATAAACCCTGACCGTCTTCTGGCGAGGCCATTAAACGCAGACTTGAACAACCCTAATCAGCCCCAATTTGCTGTCAATCAAAAAAACCCGTTCCGCCGGAGCCGCTGCTTCCCTGCGTACGGGTTTTGAATTGGTTGGCATTGCGCTTTTGCTGTATGCTACTTGCCTGCCATGAAGTCAGTTTCGTTGCATTTGCAGAGTTTGACGAACTCATAGCGGGGAGACCAGCCTGCGGCACCCTTCTTCTTGTTGGAGATCGCCTTGATCCTCTTGACTTCGGTGTTGCACACCGGGCAGATCACTTTCCCTTCGTTGGAGGCTTCGTGAGCCAGCTTCGCGGCAAAACTCTTCACTTTTCCCATGTTTTCCTCACCTTGCCCCGCTCAGGGGGCGGTTGTCATTATTTAAATATCTCAGTTCGCCCGTTCCAGATACTGGCCGGTGCGGGTATCTATCTTGACTTTGTCGCCCACTTCCACAAAGAAGGGCACGACCACTCTCAGGCCGGTTTCCGTGAAGGCGTTCTTGCCGCTGCCGGAAGCCGTGTTGCCCTTGACGTTGGGATCGCATTCCGTGATGGCCTGGATCACCGTCACGGGGAGTTCGATGCCCAGTATCTCGCCGTTGGGCGCGAACATCATCGAGATCTCCATGTTTTCCAGCATCAGCTTGTCGCTCTCGCCGATCACGTGGGCGTCGACATGCAGCTGCTCGTAGGTCTCGGTGTCCATCATCACGAAGAACTCGCCGTCCCGATAGAGATACTCCATCTTGCGGCGTTCCACGCGGACTTCGGCAAAGCTGTCGCTTTCCCGGAACGTGTTGTCCAAAACCTTGCCGGAGCGGACGTTTTTGAGCTTGGTGCGCATAAAGGCCGGCCCTTTGCCGGGCTTGACGTGCAGAAACTCGACCACTTCCCAGAGGTCGTCCTTAAAGTCTATTATCATTCCGTTGCGGATATCAGCCATGCTGGCCATAGTGTGTTTTTCCTCATCTATTTGTCTTGAATGAACCACGATTTTCATGCTGGGATATTTGGCAAGGATTTTCTCCGCGTTTCCTTTCTGCTTGACAAGAATCGGATGCGCAGGATTTTCTGCGCTTTACTTCGTCCCTCCGCGAAAAAAACCGCCGGAGCGGACAAATAACTCCCAAGGATGTCCCATGCCGATCAACATCAAGCCAGTGGAAAGTAAAAGCGACCTCAAAAAGTTCGTATTTTTAGCGGAAAAGATGAACTCCCACCGCCCGGACTGGGTGCCGCCGCTCTACTCCGACGACCTCAGGGTGCTCGATTCCAGAAAGAACCCCGCCCACGATTACTGCGACAGCGTCCTGCTGCTCGCCTACGAGAACGGGGAGATCGTCGGCCGCGTCGCCGGCATCATCAACAAGCGCTACAACGATTTCGCCGGCGTCAAGGTCGCCCGCTTCGGCTTTTTCGAAGCCCCGGACCGGCTTGAGGTTTCCCAGGCGCTGATCGGCTATGTGGAAAAGTGGGCGCGCGACAAAGGCATGACCCGCCTGGTGGGTCCCATGGGCTTCACCGAGGAGGACTCGGAAGGATTCATCTACGAGGGCTACCACGAGACTCCCTCCATCGGCTGCATCCAGAATCTGCCCTACGTGATCGACCACATGGAAAAACTCGGCTTCTCCAAAGAGATCGATTGGTTTGTCTACAAAATTGACATCGCCGGCGCGATGACCCCCCTCTATGCCAAATTCTTCGAGCGCGCCAGCCGCAGCAAGGTCTTCAAACTGCTCGAATTCAAGAACAAAAGCCAGCTCAAACCCTACATCAAACCCATATTCAGCGTCATGAACGAAACTTTCGGCGATCTCTACGGATACTCACCGCTCACGGAGCAGGACGTCGAGGATATGGCGAAGCGTTACATGCCTCTCCTGGACCCCCGCTTCATCAAAGCCGTCGTGACCATGGAAAACGAACTCATCGGCTTCATCATCTCCATTCCCAACATGGCTCCCGGCTTCATCAAAGCCCGCGGACGCCTTCTGCCCTTCGGCATCTTCCACATCCTCAAAGCCGGTAAAAACTCGCCCCAACTGGACAACTATCTCGGCGCGATCAAAGAGGAATACCGCGGTAAAGGCGTGGACGCCCTGCTGGGATACTCGCAGCTCCGCAGCGCCAAAGAAGCGGGATTCGTCTATCTCGACACCCACCACGAGATGGAAACCAACGACAAGATGCGCGCCGAAAGCGAACGTGCCGGCGGCGTGATCTATAAGCGCTTCCGGCTCTTCGGCAAAGACCTTAAAGCCTGATCATCAGGTATTAGCGTTATATCCGGGTGGGAGCCATGCTTTCCGCCCTTTTTTTGCCTGGCTTTTCCTCCCGCCGCCGCGAGCCAGACAGCCTGGACGCCTTAAACCAACGATTCTGAACCGCTGCATCTCACTTATAATCGGTCTCTATCCCTCTCTGCCCGGCTGCCCGGAGGATTATTTCCTAGGAAATACTCAGATTTTTTTCTCCCGCAAAATCTTTCGACTATCCCCTTCTTCTCCCTTGTTCGCATCTCTTAATCACTTCTTTATCACTTCTTAATCAAGCCTTAATAATTAAGAAGTGATTAACTAGTGATAAAGAAGTGATTAAGAGATGATATAAGGAAGGGACTGGGCAACAGGGTTTTGTGCCTGAGGATGTTAGAAGGGAAGCAAGAGGGCGTGGAACGCATCAGATCAGGGTTTTCTGCAGCAGGCATCATCTTATAAACTGCCACGGGACCGCGCAGGACGGGGTAAACCTGTCGGCATGATTCGCATATCCAGGGGCGATCAGGCGTCAACCCGATATCGCGATCTGGGGACGGCGCACAAAAAAAACCCCGCGCGAGGCGGGGTTGCTGTTGGGCGAATGTTAGGCTTTATTCGAGTTCAAGTTCGACGCCGCCTTCGAGGGAGTCGATCATGAACTGGGCAGATTCGTTGAGTTCGCCTTCGGGGTATTTCTTGAGGAAATCCTTGAAGAGTTGGAGGGCTTGGGTTTCGTCCTTCATTTCTTCGGCGATGATGAAGGCTTTCATAAAGGAAGCGCGGTAGTCGTCGGAGCCGTTGGCAAAGTTTCTGATGATCTGGTCGTAGAAGGTGATGGCGTCCTTGAAGTTGCGCTGCTTGGCTGAGTTGTCCGCCATGGTGAAGAGGTCTTCGGCGGTGAGTTCCAGGCTGAGCTTTTCGGGATACTTGACCATGTTGAATTCCTCGAAGAGCTGCTGCGTGACTTCGTTCTGATGCTGGTCCGTGCGCTGCTGCTTGAGGATGCCGTAGATGCGGGGTTCAAGTTCGGTGAAGCTCTGCGCGGTGGCGGGAGTCTCTTGCACGACGCGGAAAAAGAGGATGTCACCGCGGGCTGATTTGAACACGGGGCTGATGTAGCCGACGGGATTGTCCCATGCCATGCCGGAGAAAGTCTCGTCGGGCCCGACGCCGGTAATGATGCCGTTGTCGTAGACGTTGTCCAGGGTGGCGAGTTTGGGCTTGGTGGAGTTGGCGGCGATAAGCTCGTCGATGCGCGCGTCGTCGCCGAGGGTCACGTAGCGGCGATACATCTTGAGGATGCGGCCGGCGGTCTCTTCGTCGTCAAACCACAGCGCTTGCAGAGTGCGGTAGGCGGGGACGGTGTAGTCCTGGATATGCTCGTCGTAGTAGGCGCGGCACTCTTCGCTGGAGACCGTGATCGTTTCCAGCACCAGCTTGGTGAAGGTGACGTTGAGGATGAAGAAGCGTTTCATCTGCTCATAATCCGGGTTGCCGGCAAGTTGGGCTTCGAGATTTTGCTCCTTGGCGTCCAGATAGAGGAGGGAGTTCACGATCTCCTGCTCCAGCAACTGCTTGGGGCCTTCGCCTTTGCTGTAGAAGAGCTGTTCCTGCTGGGTCAGAGCGGCAAAGCGCTCGAGCAGGATGGCAACTGTGATGTTGAGTTCCGGATTGTTGGAGGAGACGAGGTTGACGTCCTTGATGGGTTCGTTTTTGGCTTTGTCGTAAAGGTCAACTTCCGAGATGCGGGTGCTGTCCACCACAACGGCGTATTTCTCTTTCAAGCGCTCGGTGAGTTCGTCAAGCAGGCGCGATTCCACGCCGGGACGGGTGCGCTGGTCGAGTTCGGGAAGGACTTCCTCAAAGCTCTTCTGGCGTCCCGCGACGTATTGGTTGGTGCGGAAGATATGCCAGCCGGTGGCGGTTTTGAAGGGTCCGTAAATGCGGGTGCTGTCAGCCTCGGATTCGGCGATGTAGCGTTCCAGTTCGAGGTCGTTTCCGATGCCGGGGACGTTGCCATTGAGGCGGATGTTTTTGAGCTCGCCCTTGAGGCCTTTGGCATAGTTGTTGACGTTGTACTTGTCCGAAACGTCGGCGAAGCTCGCGCCGGCGTTCAATTCGGCGAGCGCCTCGCGCGCGCTTTCCTCATTGGTGGTTTGGATATAGCTGATCGCGATATAGGGGAAAAGGTAGAATGCCTGCTTGTTATCGTCGTAGTACTTGCGCTTGTCGGCTTCGGTGATGACGAGCAGGTCGCTGATGTTGCGTTTGTAGTACTCCTGGGTCAGCATCTGGCGCGTGGCTCGCTTGATCCGCATCTGGACGTCCGGGTCGGCTTCCATGTTGAGTTGCCGCGCTTTTGCCATGAAGGCTTCTTCCACAGCCATGATATCGAGCACCTGGATCTGTCCGTCCACGGTGCGGTATCTGCCTTGCTGCTGCGGGGGGAGTTTGGAAATTTTGTTATCGAGATCCTGGCGGGTGATCACGCCGCCGTCGTATTCTGCCAAAATATCCGATTCTTTTATCTGATTCTGGTTTGAGACCGTGACCGGCTGGGTGGCTTCCGCGAAACAGAAAACCGCCGCGACCAGAAGGAGCAGGGTTAATTGCCAAGGGGTAGGATGCATGAATATCTCCTTGCTAAACGTTTGCTTATGTCAATGAAAGCAAAAAAAGAAATGGACAGTAACGCGTCAAGAATTTTTATTGAACGAAACATGCTGTGCGATTTTCCCCAAAAATTGGCACGCATCGTGCATCTCTAAAAAAGAAAAAAATAAGTTCCCCCAAGGAGGAAATACAAATGCTCAGGAAACTGAAAAACCAAAAGGGATTCACCCTTGTCGAAATTCTGGTGGTGGTGATCATCGTTGCCATTCTGGCCGCCATCGCCGTTCCGATCTACATGCGCTATGTGGAAAGGTCACGTTCCAGCGAAGCCCAGACAGCGATCAACACGCTGCGCAAGGCTTATCAGGTGTACATGACGACCAATTCCACGACCCAGGATTTCACCATCGAGAAAGCCATGAAAGAAGCCGATCTGGGAGAAAGCACCCTTAAACACTGGAAGTTCGAAGTCACCGGCAACCCGCCCAAGAAGTACATCGCCACTTCCACCGAAGAGTTCCCCGGCGGTCCTGACAAGCAGGTTTGGTACGATGTCGCGGAAGCGAAATTCCACGGCTACGGCGTGGATCAGTTCACGAACCCCAACACCGAAGGCATGGAGACAGACACCGAATAAAGGGAGACTGTAAGTTGACTATCCACGAATTGCTACGCTTCACGGCCGAAGCTGGGGCGTCGGACCTGCATATTGCCGCCGGCGCCCACCCCATGGTGCGCGTTAACGGCAAGATGAAGCGTCTGAACCTGCCAATCTTATCAGTTGAAGAGGTGGAGACCCTGGTCTTCGGCGTCATGAACGAGGTCCAGCAGGAGATGTTCAAGGAACACCTTGAGATCGACTTTTCCACCAAACTCAGCAACGATGTCCGCTTCCGCGTGAACGCCTTCCATCAGATCAACGGCATATCCTGCGCTTTCCGCGTGATCCCCAACGAGATCAAAAGCTATGAAGAGCTGCATTTGCCGGACATCCTGAAAAGGCTAACCACGAAGGAAAAAGGCCTGATCCTGGTGACAGGCCCCACGGGCAGCGGCAAATCAACAACCCTTGCCACGATGATCGATACGATCAACGATCTGCGCAATTGCCACATCATCACTATCGAAGACCCGATCGAGTTTGTGCACCGCAGCAAGAATAGCCTGATCAACCAGCGTGAGCTGGGGCACGACACCTGGAGCTTCACCGCAGCGCTGAGAAGCGCACTGCGCGAAGACCCGGACGTGATTCTGGTCGGCGAAATGCGCGACCTTGAAACGGTGTCTTTGGCGCTCACCGCGGCCGAAACAGGCCATCTGGTTTTCGCCACGCTGCACACCGGCAGTTGCACCAAGTCCATCGACCGCATCATCGATATGTTCCCCAAAGAGCAGCAGCAACAGGTGAGGTCGATGCTATCCGAATCGCTCGAAGCGGTTCTTTCGCAAACGTTGTTGCCGACCAAGGACGGCAAAGGCCGCGTGCCCGCGCTGGAGATCATGGTCGCCAATCCGGCGGTGCGCAACCTGATCCGCGAGGAAAAGACATATCAGATCCCCTCGATTATTCAGGCAAGCACCAAAGAGGGAATGCAAACCCGCGACCAGTCGCTCTACAACCTGGTGATGAACAACCTGGTGGAGCGCACTATCGCCGAAGAGTTTGCTGACAATCCCAAGCAATTTGCCACAGGAGCAGGATTCGTTTGATGCGGGAATCAGATCTTCCGAAGCTGGACAAGCCTTTCGGCTTGTTGCGCAGGCAGAGTGGCATAACTCTGGTCGAAGCGCTTGTGCTGGTGGTCGTCCTCGCGGTGTCGGTGCTTACAATATATATAGGCATCGTTTACGCCGAGAAGATGATCACCAGAAACTACCGGGACAGGGTTGCCACCCTGCTTGTGACCGGCGAACTGGAGATGGAGTATTACCGCCATTCTCGCAGCAAGCCGTTTGAACTGCAGGTCAACAAAGCCTACGTTCTGGACGACCGTGACCCCGACAACGTGCTCTGGGGCTACATGACGATTGAGAAGAAGTCTGGCCAGGAATCCTCAAATGAGCAGCTGCTCAGTTTTGTGTATCTGGAAGCCACGTTCAGATGGATCGACCCGTCAACCAAGAAGTCGCGCTTCATCCGCATGCGGGAAGACTATTTCTTTGTCTAGCAGAAAAAAGATATGTTGAACCACCAAAAAAACATCCTGACGCGGCAGCGCGGCGTTACCCTGATTGAGATCCTCGTAGTGATCATCATCTCTTCGATGCTGATCGTTATCGCGGCTTTGGGTATCGGCGCTTTTTTCCGCAAATACAAAGAACTCAGCGCATGGTCAGTCCTTCAGCAAGAAGGACTGGACTGCCTGAATACGATCAAGAACGGGATTGGCGTCGGCAACGTTCCGGACGTGGAGTATTACGGCGTGATCAACGCGCTTAAGCTCCAACTTACGAACACGACGACGACCACCGCGCAAGGCTTGAAGATCACGCCGCCCACGGAAGCGGGGCTGGAAACACCTGACTACGCGCACTTCTACTTCTATGACGGAGCGATACGCTGCAGGTATGTCCATCACGGCATTCAAGCCGCTTCACCTCTGTATATCTTTCCCAAGCAGGAAAGC
>CAZKAA010000061.1:0-15385 GCA_964550575.1 uncultured Candidatus Cloacimonadota bacterium | reverse complement strand
TCCCGGGATGACAACGCCTTATAATCTGATGTGGATGGTGTTATCCTCCCTCTGTGCCTCTGTTTTTTCATAGTATCTTTTCATTCGTGTCCATTCGTGCCATTCGTGGACAGCCTATTCCCCTTCCACCTCCGCTTTTCTCATTCAATCTCTGCTTTTCTCTGTGTTAAAGTTCCTTCTCCGTGCCTCTGTGTTTCCCCCCAACCTGTGTCCGGGACTGAAGTCGGGACACCCAACAGGCTGAAGCCTATGCCACAATCCAGCCTTTTTGCCTCCACTCACGACTCTCCACTCAACACTTACCACACACCATTTTCCAGGCCTGCCCCCTCCCCTCTGACCACCCCCTGTCCACCCGGTGCGGCAGAGGGAGGCAAGCGGGTGGACAACGGGCAATCGCCATGCCAGAGACAGCGGCGACGCAAGCAAAAGGCAAACCTCTGCCAAGTTCCGGTCTTGACAAATACCGCAATCGGCTTAGACTGTCTCAAAACTCCCGGAGCGACTTCCGCGGAGCGCAAGGCAAGGATGTGATGATGGAAGATATTTACCGTCATGATTTTACGGGCGGGGAAACGGGCAAGGCGCTGGAAAATTTCGCCCTCTCGGAAGAAAGGGTCAACGCGGACCTGGTGAGGGCGATGGCGATGGTCAAGCTGGCAGCGGCGCGTGTCAACGCCCGTTTGGGATATCTGGAACCGGACCTCGGAGCCGCTCTGGAGCACGCTTGCCACGTTCTTTCAGATGAACGCCGGGACCTGGTCAAAGTCGATCCCTATCAGGGCGGAGCGGGCACTTCGCTGAACATGAATGTCAACGAAGCGCTTGCATTCCTCGCCAACCTCCGCCTGAAGCCGGATTTCGACCCGGAGCGAGATGCCTGGCGCGTCGATCCCCTCGACCACGCTAACCTGCATCAGTCCACCAACGACGTTTTTCCCTCCGCGGTAAAAGTGGCGACACTTGTGAAACTCAAAGCCCTGGAAGCTTCGATCGCGGTGCTGCAGGAAGCCTTGCAGGACAAGGAGCGGGAGTTCGCGGACATCATCAAGCCGGGACGCACGGAACTGCAGGACGCGGTGCCGATCACGCTCGGCATGGAATTCGGCGCCTGGGCGGAAGCCATTTCGCGCGACCGCTGGCGGGTGTTTAAGAGCCGAGAGCGGATCAAAACCCTCAACCTCGGCGGAACCGCTGTGGGAACCGGACTCGGCGCGCCGCGGGACTATATTTTCGCGGTCACGGAGGAACTCAAAAGGGTCAGCGGGCTGAGCATTTCCCGCGCGGAGAACCTGGTGGACGCCACCCAAAACCTGGACAGCATGGTGGAAGTCTCCGCGATGACCAAAGCCCTGGCGGTCAACCTCTTAAAGATCGCCAATGACCTCAAGCTGCTCAACAGCGGGCCGGACACCGGCTTCCGCGAGATCGACCTTCCTGAACTGCAAAAAGGCTCCAGCATCATGCCCGGAAAGGTCAATCCGGTGTTGCCCGAAGCAGTCTGCCAGATCGCGCTGAAAGCCATCAACGACGACAATCTGGTGGCGCTGGCGGCGGGGCACGGCCAACTCGAATTGAATGCCTACCTGCCCCTTGTCGCCCACACGCTGCTGGGAACGCTGGACCGCCTGAGCGCTGCCTGCCGGCTGTTTGCCGACAAATGCGTGCGCGGGATCACGGCGGATGAAGGGTTCTGCCGCGCCAGCGTGCTAAAGTCCCAAGCCCTGGCAACCTATCTGTTGCCGGTGCTGGGTTACGACGCGGTGGAGGATTTGGTGGAAGCGGCGGAGAAATCCGGCAGGACGGTGCGGGAACTCGCACTGGAAAAGCAACTGCTTACAGAGGAACAATTTGACGAACTGATGAATCCCAAGAGGATGCGCAAATTGGGCTGGTCCGCGGAGGACTATCTGGGAGGTGAAAAATGAACGCTGCGCCGCGCGGAGAACGCTATAACATCACCCTGCTTGGCAACCGCAACGCGGGGAAGTCCAGCCTCATCAACGCCCTGGCGGGACAGGAGATAGCAATCGTATCAGACACTCCGGGCACGACCACCGACCCGGTGGACAAGCGCTATGAACTGCTGCCTTTGGGGCCTGTCACCTTCTATGACACGGCAGGCTTGGACGACACCGGCGAATTGGGCCAAAAAAGGGTGCAGGCGACGCTAAAGATTTTATATCGCACGGATATCGCTGTCTTTGTCAACGACGGTTCAGCATTCTCGGAGAGCGAACTGCAGTCTCTGGCGCGGCTTCGGGAAATGGAAATCCCGCTCCTGATGGTCTTCAACAAAAGCGACGCGCGACAACCGGATGGTGCCAATCTGCAGTGGTGCAAAGAGCGCAAGGTTCCCTGGATCGCGGTTTCCGCGCTGAAGGGGGAAAACGTGGCCGCCGCCAAGGAGCTGCTGGTTTCACTCGCGCCGAACTATCTCAAGGAGGAGCGTCCGCTGGTTGGCGACCTCGTCAAAGCCGGAGACCGGGTTGTGCTCGTCACGCCAATCGACCTCGCGGCTCCGAAGGGCAGGCTGATCCTGCCGCAGGTGCAGGTAATCCGCGAACTTCTGGACCACGACGCGGTGGTCGCAGTGGTCAAGGAGCGGGAGTTGGAATACGCTTTGGAGACTTTCAGGGAGAATCCCGATCTGGTGATCACGGACTCGCAGGTGGTGCTGAAAGTCGTGGGCGACCTGCCGGAAAGCGTTCCGATGACTACTTTCTCCATCCTTTTTGCTCGCTACAAGGGGGAATTGGACATCCTCGCCGAAGGGGTTCGCGCGATCGATAAACTGCGGGACGGTGACAGGATCCTGATCGCCGAAGCCTGCTCGCACCACGTGCAGGCGGACGATATCGGCAGGGTCAAGATTCCGCGCTGGCTGAGCCAGTACACGGGGAAGGACCTGAAGTATGAAGTCTATGCGGGGCATGACTTTCCGAACAATTTGGAGGACTACGCGCTGGTCATTCATTGCGGCGCCTGCATGCTGAATCAGGCGGAAATGACGCGCCGCATCGTGGAAGCGCACCGCAGAGGGGTGCCGGTCACCAACTACGGGTTGGCGATCTCCAAGGTGCAAGGGGTCTTCGAGCGGGCGGTGGCACCTCTTTACAGGTGATCCGGGCAGACGGGAGGCCTGCGGACGGGTCGGTCCGCGATTGCTTGGTTCGGGATCTTACTCCCTGACGAGGAAGACTTCCTCCACGTTTTTGCCGAACACACGGGCGATGCGGATTGCCAAAGGCAAGGAAGGCAGATACTTGCCAGCCTCCAGGGCGATGATCGTCTGACGCGTCACACCTGCCCGCCTCGCGAGTTCTTCCTGCGTCATTTCTCCTGAGTCGAAGCGCAGGCGGCGGATGATGTTGTCTATCCGGGGTTCCTGCTTAAACATTGAGGGTTCCCGTTTTGTGGAGGATGAGCATCGCTGCGCTCCAGGATACATAAAGCGAAATCCAGCTGTAATAGGCGAGCAGTATGACCAGATGGAGCGGCACGAGCAGGGTGTCCCGATAGTTGAGGTAGAGCACGCAGGCAAAGACCATGACCACTGCGCCGAAGAAATGCATGGCGATCATGGCGGCCTGGTAGCGGATTGTCTTGTCCCGTTCGTCAAGGGCCTTGAACCGCGCGCCAATCACGATGCGGCCTATCCACAGGGTTTGGATAAAGATCACCAGTGCGACGAGGATTGTTTCGCTGCTTAGTTCTCCCCGCAGGGGTTTTGCCGCGAGCGGCAGCAGGGCGAAGATGATCCCGCTTGCCAGGGTTATGGCGGCTTCCTTTTGTTGCAATTGCATATTTGGTCTCCTTTTGAGGCATGTTTTGCCCGGATGGTTTCAGCATTCTGTTCGTGTATGCTTAATAAGACACAAGGTATTATATACCATACATTATGTCAAGCAGAATATTCTCTGAGGTTTTCTTTCTCCGGAAACCGGAAATCTAGCATAAATACAATATTCTCCTTGCTTTTTGGAGGATTTCGATTATATTATGGTGGTATGAACTTGGGCGTTCTATTAACCGGCATAGGGCGGTCATGATTCGTATCACAAAATTCTGTAGGAGGAATTCGTTATGTCCAACCAATTAATCACTTATCTCAAGACTCTGTCCGTCGGTGAAGCCCAGC
This sequence comes from uncultured Candidatus Cloacimonadota bacterium, assembly GCA_964550575.1. Lineage (GTDB taxonomy): Bacteria > Cloacimonadota > Cloacimonadia > Cloacimonadales > Cloacimonadaceae > Syntrophosphaera. The sequence goes on along the minus strand of CAZKAA010000061.1, from coordinate 11,244 downwards.
GGTACAAGTCCATAGCGGTGTATCCCCTGATGAAAAGTGGAGAAAGAGGTCCAAACTACATCACCATGAAAAGAGCCTTGGAACTGGGAGTCCTGACCGTGACCGAAGTGAGCCAGGGCGGTTCGGTCCCCACCCTGAAAGTACGCAATGACGGTGAGGAGGTTGTTTTGCTGCTCGACGGGGAAGAACTGAAAGGAGCGAAACAAAACCGGGTGTTGAACACCAGCGTGCTGGTCCCACCGAAGTCAGAACTAGAAGTTCCCGTCAGCTGCACCGAAGCCGGGCGCTGGAGCTACAACAGCGACAGGTTCAGAGAGTCAGGCAACGTCCTGCCCAGCACCATGAGGGCGAGCAAGTCGCAACGGGTCAACGAAAACCTGAAGGATATGGGACGCTTTGATGCAGATCAGGGCCGGGTATGGGACGAGATCAGCCAGATGCACCGGCAGCATGGGACACACTCCAGCACCGGCGCGATGGAGGATGTGTTCATCAACAGGCGGGAAAACCTGAACGAAGTAACCCGGAAGTTCCCCCGCGTCGAGGGTCAGTGCGGGATTCTGGTCTGCTTCAGGGAGCAGTTTACTGGATTGGATCTCCTGTCTATGCCGGAAGCTTGGAGAGATTTGCATGACAAGATCATCCGCAGCTATGCGATCGACATCCCCGGCGATGATCATTACTTGTACGATGCGTATCAGGACAACGCCATGGAGTGGCTGTTGGGACATTTGGCAGAGAGCACCGTAACCTCGCGCAAATCCGTTTCTCTGGGCGAGGACCTGCGCATCGAAAGCAGTAGGATCATCGGTTCTGCCCTGTTTTGGGAGAATGCGTTTGTGCACACGGCGATCTATGCGTTGCCGCATGCCTACCGGGAACCGGTCAGGTCAATGTACCATTCACCGCGACACCGGTTGTAAAAAACCACAGGTTTAGCAGCCAAGCAAAACGGACGGAGTTTTCTCCGTCCGTTTCTTTTATACTTTGCCGGGTGAACAGGCGCTCAAGCTTGCCAGAAGCTTATCGCCGCCAGTGCTGCCGCGTGCTATAACTCTGTTCTATTTAACCAAAGCCTCCATCTCTTCGAGGGGGATGTTCAGCTCTTCGGTGCCGGGAACGACGAAACGCCCGTCTCGGATGATGTCCTGACGGCTGCCGTCGGCTCGGATCGCGGTGATGGAAGCAAGCATCTCATAGGGCAGAGTGATGTCCATGTGCTTCTGGGTGTAGGCGTTGACGGGGTCTTCCTTGCGGGTGGCGGACTTTTCATTGTCCACCGCGATCATTTCCTTGCCGTTGACGAAGCTGGGATGCGGGGCGTCCTCTTCGTGGCTGTAGCAGGTGTCTCCGATGGCGAAGTGGGGCCCCATCTTTTCAATGATAAGGATCGGCAGCAGCGACAGGATGTCATGCTTGCGGGCGATCTGATAGGCCAGGGTGTTGGTTCCGATGGCGAATTCTCCGATGGGGAGGGTTTCGTGCGGGAGCAAAAGGTTTTCGTGGATATACTTCTTGCCTTCGGCGGGATCGGGAAAGTTCGTGCAGGAGTAATCCTGCACCCAGCCGTCCTGGAAATGCATGCGCAGGTTGTAATAGCGGAGGCTGCCGAGATAGATGTCCTCCACGTGCAGCGTTCCCGTTGTCCCTTCCAGCACGGGAGAGGTGAAGACCTCGCCCACGGGGATGTTCACATCCGCGACGCAGTTCTCGAAGTTGGTCTGATGCTCCGGGTCGGTAAGCGTGTGCATCTTGACCATGATGTCCGTATCGTTGCCGGGCTTGCCTTTGACGTGGACGAAGTCCGCAGTGTCCAATACGTCGATGATGTATTGCTGGAGGCGGGCATAGAGGTTGCTGTCCAGCAGGTTGATCTTGAGCGTGTCGGCAAAGATCTCTTCAAACCTCTCTCCGATTTCCGGGGAAGGGAAGGCGATAATGGTGAAGCTGGATTCGTCGCGGCGGTAGTATTTGTAATAGATCTGTCCGTTGCGGGCGTTCATTTCGCGCGAAAGGGCCTGTTGTTCGGGGCTGAGCTTGAGCGCGGTGGACTTGGCGACTGGCGAAAACGGCGTCTCGCCAAACAACTCCACATAGACAGGACCCGCCTGGAGCGCGAGGATATCCTTGTTGGCTTCCAGCAAGGTTTCCGTTGTTTTAAGCGTGAGTTCGACCATATCCCTGTCCAGGGTCAGGGCGCGGTCAAAGCGATGGTCGTAGTTCACCTGGCGGTTGATGCCGTTGCTGTTCGGCTGCGAAACGACCGCTTCCATGCCGATCGCCTCCAGCTCCGCGAGCAGCATCTTGCCCAACCGCTCCATCCCGAGCGGGAAGATCAGGTTGGCATATTTCTTTTTGGTATAGTCCTTCTGCCCGCGCACATAACCGTCCACGAGGCTGCGCACGATGAATTTGGCGATTGCCGAGAGTTCCTCTTTCGGATAGGCGTTGACATACTCCGCCATGGCGAGGTCATGCTCGCTGACATAGGCGCAAAAGCGATAGAGATAGCGCGTATCGCCGAGTTCCGAGGTCTGCAGCAGCCTGCGGTAATGGTCCGCTTCCGGATCGAAGCGCTGATGTGTCCAGAACGCGACGCGGTCCTCAAAATCCCCCAGTTCGTAGGCGCGATATTCATCCAGCCAGTCCTGATAAGTGTTATTGCCGGCCAGGGCTTTGCCGTAGAGGGTGAACCAGAGTTGAAGCTGGAGCACAGCTTCGGGATAGCATCCCAGCGCAAGGACGGTGCGGAGTGACCTTACCTTGAGAAAGATCGCGGAAGCAAGGCCGCCGAAATCCTGCCCGTAGAGCCTGACCGCGTAGTCCGGATTTCCCAGGCTGGAGTCATATCCGGTTTCGGGATGCAGAGGCGCGTAGAGCGCTTTGTTAAGTTCCTCCAGCAAAGGCTGCGGAGTGTTTTGGAGAGTGGGGTCTTCCTCTAGCAGGGTGTGGAAGTGAGCCGCCTGCAAGACCGTTTCCCGGGTTTGGGCAAAGAATTCGCGGAGGGGCATATCCTCCGGCAGTTCAAGCGCTTGCAGCCGACTGAGCAGTTCATCGAATTCCTGCCGGCGGGACGCGCATCTGGTGAGCAGTGCTTTGTAGTTGCTTGGCATATTTACCTCTATCTTGCGTAATTTTCCGATACATCCCAGATATCCGGGGGGAGTTCATCCCGGCATGGGCGCTCCGCTCAATTGCAGAACGCTCCATCAGTCAGGTCTGCGGCGGGAATTGCCGTCCGCCGGATATTCACTTCTTTTCGCAGAGCGGAACTATTATGTCAAGAGATATTTCGGCATCCGGGCTCCCCCATTGCCGCGAAGTCCGCCCAATTCCGCCGCTTTTCCCGGCCTGCCTGTTTCGCAGCATCCTCCCGGTTGCCTCCCGGTTGCTTGGGGGGAGGACAGCAGGTGGACAGCGGGAAGACTCCGCGCCAGGAAAAGGGGCGGGATCAGAACAAAGAGAGGGAGCCGCGCATGCTGAGGCTGAAATCCTTTGCCCGGAAGAGGGATTTGGCGGCGGAGAGAGAAAAACTCCACCATTTGCCGCCACCGCTAGCGGCAAGAAAGGCGGAAGTGTCGTCCGCGCCATAGACGCTGTAGTAATCGGGGGAAAGTTCGTCCTCGAGAATAAAGCTCCGCGGGCTTTGCCAACTGTTCAGGCCGGCTTTGAGTTTCACTTGAGTTATCTCATAAGCGAAGCTGAGCCGCACCCGATAGTTGTTCTGAGTGTAGTCGGACTGGTCAACCAGACCATAATGGAAATCCACTTGCTGTGATAAATTCTTCATTATCTGATATCTGCCGGTAAAATCCACCCGATAGTTGCGCCGGTCAGGGGAAACATAGCTGCTTTCAATCAGGGTGACAAGGTCCCTGTCAAACGAGGAAAAAGTGAGGGAAGCATCAAGTCTCTCGCTCTTGTGGCGCAAAGAGGCAATCAGGCGTGAGAGGGAGTCGCCGCTGAAACCAGATCCTGAGTTGAGGGCATAGCGCAGCACCAGAGTAAGATCAAGGGGTAGCTTCGCTTGAAGGTCGTAATTGAATTCCTGGCGGCTGCTGGCGTGATTGAGCAGCGAGGAGGAGAGCGCATAGGGCAATTGGCCGTCTTCCGCGTTCCGGGCATGGCTGACGGTTTGGGAGAAAGGGCCGAGTCTGAGTTGCCAGGAAGCCAGCCAGCAGGGTTCCCCGCCGGAGAGGGCGAATTCCGCGTCGATGCGGTTGGCGGGAAGCCTGAATCCGGCAAAGCCGCTCGCCGCCCAGAGCTTGTCCTTGAGGTCAGGATCCGCGAAGGGGCGGTCGTATTGCTGCCAGTAAAAGAGCAATCCGGCGCGCAGGGCTTGGGACTGGTATCCTCCGGCTAGCCCGGCGATGCTTTCCTGCACCGAGTTGAAACGGTTGTCCCGGGTTTGTGGCAGGCTGGCTATCGCTCCGCCCTCCAGCAAGGCTTCGCGCTGCTGCAGCGAGGTGAAAGCGGAACCGCGCCAGTGGCCCTGCCGAAAGCTGGCGGAAACGCCCAAAGGGGAGTAAGACGCGGGAGAGGGAGGGTTTTTGGCGGAGAACAGGCTGTCGGTGAGCGCCCGGGAACCGGAGCCGAGGACGATGCCGCGCCCGAAGCGGAGGCTCTGCGAGCCCAAACGCAGGCTCAGGCGGTCCGAATCCAGCAGCAGGGAGCCATTCCAATGATTTGCGCCGGATTCCCAGTCCCGCCGCTGGCTTATCAGTAGCGAGGCCCGCTCAATCTGGTAGAGCAGATTCAGATCTGATCTGGAGGAGTTTTCGGAAAGATACAGGCGGCCGCCCAGGCGCAGGGGCTGGGCAAAGCGGCGCAGTTCCCCGGTCAGATCCTGCCAGGCGGAATCGGCGAGGGCTGGCGCTTCGATCTCAACCAGGTCGGGAACATCCTGCGCGGCGAGCGGAACGGCGCAAATCGCCGCGGCCAGCAGGATAAGTAACTTCACCAGGAAAACCCGAGGTCGAGGGCGTGGGAAAGGTTCAGTTCGCTGTGGGAGCGCAGGCCGTACATGATCTCGAGGTTGTTGATCCTGAACTTGAGTCCGGCGCCGAAGCGCGGGGGTCGGTTTTGCCAGGAAACCTGGAGCAGGCAGATGTCCGCGATCTCGTAGGACGAGGCGAACCGGTAGCTGTCCTCTCCATGGGGGGCATAAACATAGGTCGAGGCGCACTTGATTTCGGGGATGAAGCTGGTGCCTGCGGTGAGATGCAGTTCGGAGTCGTCGGTGCCCATGCGCAGGAGCTTGACCTCGGTGCCGTATTCCTCGCCGCGGAAACTGAGCGCGAGGTCACCCGTCCAGGTGTGGTAACTGTCACCCGTGCTGATCTTCTCGTAGATCAGATGCTCGGAATAGCCGAGTGAAACTCCTTCCCAATGCAGGGCGAGGCCGAGGCGGAAGTCCTGCCAGCGGTAGTCATCGTGCTCGAGGAAGCTTGCGCCGCTGTTGAGGATGAAGGGTGCGAGCGCGGTGGCGGTGTTCAGGGAATAGACCCCGCAGGAAGCCATGCTGTAGGGAAAGTGGTAGGAAAAGGCAGCGCCGGTGGCGGGGATGGTGGGGCTGAGGTTGAGATCGCTCAGGGAATGGGACAGCAGGGTGATGCCCGATAGGGCGTTGGAGGAAGCGGAATCCTCAGTGACGACCGCGGACAGCGATGCCGCCAGTAACCAGCACAACAGGCAGCAGATCGCTTTGCCGGGCATCCCAATACCTCAGGCGGATCGCGCGGCGGTCAGATGATGCGCGCTTCCGTGTCGGGATCGAAGTAGTGGGCTTTGAACATATTGAGGCTGATGGCCAGTTCGGCGCCCATCTTGGGGAGTTCCTTGGGATCGAAGCGCGCGGTGAAGGTGGCGGCTTTGAGCTTCAGGATCACGTGATACTCGTTGCCCAGGGGTTCGACGAGGTCGCAGACAGTTTTCACGCCCTGGGGAAAATCCGCCATGGAATCGAAGCGGGCGTCGTAGATATCCTCGGGGCGGATGCCCATGATGACCTTTTTATTCAGGTAGGGCGCAAGATGCTTGTGGTGGTCGGGATGCGCCTGGACGGCGAAGTCGCCGCTGTCGAAGCTGAGGCTGTCCGCGCTGCCGGTGATTTTGCCTTCCACAAGATTGATCGCGGGGGAACCGATGAAGCCAGCCACGAATATGTTTGCGGGGTCGTTGTAGATGTTCAGCGGAGTGTCGATCTGGTGGATGACGCCGTCCTTCATGACCACAATGCGGTCTGCCATGGTCATTGCTTCCACCTGGTCGTGGGTGACGTAGATCATGGTGTTTTGCAACTGGTGGTGGAGCTTGACGATCTCAGCGCGCATGGCGACGCGGAGTTTGGCGTCCAGGTTGGAGAGGGGTTCGTCGAAGAGAAAGACCTTGGGGTTGCGCACGATCGCCCTGCCGAGGGCGACGCGCTGGCGCTGGCCTCCGGAAAGCTGCCCGGGCTTGTTCTTGAGCATGCTTTCGATGCCCAGCAAGCCCGCGGAGTGCATCACTTTTTCGCGGATAGTCTGCTTGGATTCGCCGCGCAGCTTGAGGGCGAATGCCATGTTGTCATAGACCGTCATGTGGGGATAGAGCGCGTAGTTTTGAAACACCATCGCAATATCCCTGTCCTTGGGCAGGACTTTGTTGACCAGGCGGTCGCCGATCCAGATCTCGCCGCTGGAGATCTCCTCCAATCCGGCGATCATGCGCAGGATCGTGCTCTTTCCGCAGCCGGAGGGGCCGACGAGGACGACGAACTCTCTGTCCTGAGCCTCGAAGGAAACGTCTTTGACGGCGTGGAATCCGTTATCATAGAATTTATTGAGGTCTTTCACTACGATTTTAGCCATGTAAAATCTCCTTTGGAAATACGAAAATCAGGTTCGCTATTGCTGTCAAGACAGATTTTCCTGAGCTTCGGCGCAGACCTTGTTGCCTCCTGAATTCTTTGCCTGATAGAGGGCTTTGTCCGCAATTTCGATCTGCTTGTTCAAGTATTTTGCGGTGGTGTTTGGATCGGAGTCGGTGCTGCATCCGATGCTTACTGTGACCGCCAGGGGGAGGCCTTTGTAGGGGAACGTGTGGTCTTCGATCCGGCTGCGTAGGTCCTCCATCAGGTGGATGAACCTGTCGCGTGAGGTGTCGTAGAGGATGAGCAGGAATTCGTCGCCGCCGTAGCGGATGACCACGTCGCTGCGTCGGAAGTTTCCCGCCACGAGTTTGGCAAGGGCTTTCAGGATGTGGTCTCCGGCGAGGTGGCCGTATTTGTCGTTGATCTGCTTAAAGTTGTCGATGTCCAGCATCGCGAAGCCGAGGGGAACCTTGTGCCGGTATGCAAGTTGGAAGAGGTGGCCGAGGTTGTTGGCGAGGAAGCGGCGGTTTTTGAGCCCGGTCAGGTTGTCTGTGATGGAGAGTTCCTCAACCTGCTTGTAAAGGCCGCGGATCATGTCGTAGTCGGCGTGGAGGGTTTCCACATAGGCGTTGTTTTGCAAGCTGATCTGGCTGCCGAGGTCGATCACCAGATGCTCCAGATATGGCATGGCGAGGGTAAAATTTTCGGGTGTCAGTTCTGTCCTCATAAAGGCAGAGAGGCGGCGCAGATAGTCCCAGCTCTTGTGCAGGAAGTAGTTGGAATGCTGATAGAAGCGGATGGAATCCAGGAAGCTGAGCTTCATGCCACTATAGAAATTGCCCGCGAAGAAGTGGAGATATTGTAGCTGCTGGTCGGTGAGCAGATGTTGGGGGTGCTTGAACAGGAGCCTGGCGAAATGCAGCTTTTCCTCTGGCAGGACCAGTTTGTTTTCCTGGGAAAACAACTCGCTGAGCAGGGTCGCGGAAAGGAGGTCTTTGCGGGTGCGGATGCCGACTCCGAACTTGAGCAGGAGTTCCTGCTTGAGTTGGGTTTCCCTGCCCCAGTTGAACATGGCGATCCAGCGGAGGATCAGATAGAGGGCGCAATCCGCACCTTCCGAGTGGTAGTATTCCGAGATCAGGCGCAGCCATAGTGAAGCGAATTCCAGCCTTTTGCCGCGCTGTTGGAGACCGCGAGCTTGGGAGAGCCTGTAGATCAGCCTTTGTAAGGGATTGTCAAAATCAACCTGAGGTTCCATCTCGAGCAGCAGGGGATTCGCGAGATCGTAAGTTTCCAACCGGAAAAGGAGATTCAGGAGTTCAAGCTTCCTAAATCGCGCAATCTGACTGGGATCAGGCTCGATTGACCCAAACATCAGGCGCAGCGCGGCGCTTTCTTCTCCATCTTCGAGGGGGAAGCGGTTTATCAGGGCGCAGAAATCGAGCAGGGAGGTGGTTTTTCGCTTGTCGGAGATTCTCAGCAATGAAATCAGGTTGCCGATGATGGAGGAACTGACTGCGCGGATGACCTTGAGCGAGGGCTCGTCGCCGGATTCGGGGGTCGCCTCGGCCAGCAGGATGGAGATCAGATATTCGCTCTGGCTGCCTTTGCTGTCCAAAAAGGAGGCGACCAGTTCGCGCAGCCTTCTGCGTTGCCTTGGGGTCGGCTGCGATGCCTCGTCAGTCGCGTTCATGCGCTGTTTCCAACTCCCAGTCCTCAGGATTAGTCATTTCTTTTCTTTCGCCAGAGAGTCCGCCTGGGCCTGCTTGAAACGCCAGACAGTTTCCCCCGGCTTGATGAGGCCGTGTTCCTCCCGGGCGATTTCCTCCGCTTTGGCGGGATCGGTCTTGTATCGCTCGATCTCCCTCAGCATGCTGTCGTTTTCCGCCACATATCTGTCCTTTTGCTGCTCGAGCAGGTTTTTCTTCCGCTCCATCCTGAGGCGCTGGAACAGGCTGTTGTTGCCCCAGAAGCCAACCCAGCTCAGCAAAAAGAGCACTATTACGAGGTATATCCAGCGATAGATTTTTTTGTTTTTGGTTTCCTGCTTTCTCATCGGGTCACCATCCTGGCGATAAAGGATTTGCGGATATCCACCGCGTTGTGGGGGCACATCTCGTGGCAGCACATGCATTTGATGCACTTGGAATCGTCGATTGACGGGTAGCGTCCTTCTTCGATCGGCGATATCGCCTGCACCGGGCAGCTTTTGACGCAGATTCCGCAGCGTTTGCAGCGATCGCTGATCTCAGGTTGCAGCTTGTAGACCTTGTTAACCGCGTGCCTGACGAAGCGCGGCACCCTGGTCAGGAAATTGGTGCTAAGCTTGACGGTGCGGATATCGACGTCTGCCAGCTTAAAATCCCTGAAACTGGTGGGAATGGTGATCCGGGAGGGAAGCACCCCGTCCGAATGCAGAGCCGGAAGCAGATAGGGAATGTCGCGCGGCTTGAAACCCATCAGGCGTGAAGCGACGCAATCCAGCGCGGAAACAGACTCGGAACCGAAAAGCAAGCCAAACTTCCTCACCTTTCCGCCTGAAGGCCCGACCCCGTCCATACCCATAATCCCATCAATCAGGCTATAGGTTATCCGGTCCCTGGTCAGCATGTACAGCGCGTGCAGCAAGGCGGAGAAATCCCGCGAGTTGGGATAACGGCCGTGGTACTCGGTTTTGACCAGGCCTGGGATAAGGCCGTAAAGGTTTTTCAAGGCTCCGGTATAGGCGACCAGACCGTGCGTCTTGTATTTCGCCACGTTGATGATAATTCCGCATTGCCAGAACACTTCCGAGATCCTTACCGGGATGCCCTCATGCTCCAAATCGCGAAATCCGGCAGTGGAAAGGTTCACCAGCTTGACGGGATGGCGTTCCGCGATATCTTTCAGCCCGCAGGTTTGCCAGACTGACTCAACGTTGACGCTGCCGCCGGGGCTGTCTCCGATCCAGACTTCCTTGCCTTTGTCCAAAAAATAGAGGGCCAATGCTTCCACCAGGGCGGGATGGGTGGTCACGGCGCGATCCGGGGGAAACGCGCCCAGCAGGTTCGGCTTGATCAGCACCCTTTTGCTGCGTTTGAGCCGCTGATTGCGGGATGATCCGAGCCATTCAGCGACAGCCTCGCGCAAAACATCCAGATCGTAGCTGTCGATCTTTCTGATCTGGACTTGCGGAATCCTATCAGTCAAAATAGAGGAACCCTTTTTTCTTAAAAGCGCTGAAATATAGGTCAAGGGACGCACTGAACTCAAAGAGCGGAGCGTCTCCCGCGATATCCACCAGAAAGCCGAGGTTGACGTTGGCGTCCTTGTGATGCCAACTGGAGCCGATAGTCAGCAGATGCTGGGTGTTGCGGCCCACGTCGTAATCAGCTGCCACGTCGTTCCACCACATCGAAGTATCGGCGGAGGCGGTGGTGTTTTCCGGCAGGGCGTAGGCTCCATGCCAGACTTCGGGATGGTAGATGTAACCGGCGCGGTAGGTAAACTTGCGGATGGTCTTCTCCGCGCCGAGACGCACCGTATAGCGGTCATTGAAAGCGTCGCTGATCGCGCTGCACTGCTCGTAGTCCAACTCCGCGGTGAACTGCGTGTCGTTCTTCTTATATGCCGCGCCTGCCGCCAGATTGAGGGGCAGCCTGGTGTCGTAGACCACGTACTTGAGGTCCCAGGAGGCGTTCTGCTGGGGCGTCACGCTGATTCCCGCGTTGAAATTCTCGCCCGTCCAGAGCAGTCCAAGTTGGGGGCGGAGAACGTATTTCGCCACACGGAGGCGGTCGAAGGTCCGCAGAAAGGGTGTGTCTCCCAGAAAGTATATCTGGTTGTGCAGATTTAGCCCGACCTGCAGATTGTCGCTGTGCCATGCCGCGTTGGCAGTGACCTGGTGCAGATTGTACACGGGATACCGCATCAGCCTGTATGCCCCCAGATTCATATCCACGCTGAAGTCATCGAGCTTCAGGGTTCTGGGCAGCGCATAGATGATCGCTCCAGTGAAGTTTGGCGCGAGTTTTCCGCCCACCCCTGCCATCCCGAAAGGCACGGGAGAAACCAGGATGTCAGTCGATTCCTGAAACTTGGCGTCAATTGGGGGCTTCACCAGCATTTCCAGATGCACGGAGGGTTGGTCGGGAAGATATCCTGCTGGATTGAGCAGCACATTGTCCACGCCGCCGGGAATCGCCAGCCCGGTGTATCCGCGGGCCATGGCGGAAGTTGAGATGTAGTTGCGGCTGAAGCTGTCGAATATGGGGTTGACGAATTGGGGTTGCGGCAGGTCCAGCACGTCTCCGGCTTGCGCTGTCAGGCCGCAGGCAACAGCCAGAAGGGCAATGAGTAATAATCCACAGATCGGAAGAGCACACGTCTGAACTCCAGTCACCGCTCATTATCTC
>CAZKAA010000060.1:13459-15654 GCA_964550575.1 uncultured Candidatus Cloacimonadota bacterium | reverse complement strand
GATAATGAGCGGTGACTGGAGTTCAGACGTGTGCTCTTCCGATCTCTTCTTTCAGATAGGCAGAAGGTTTGAATAAAGAGAGCTTATATTCCTTTATTTCAGCGTTTACCTTGTCGTAGGAATAAAAGCGCTTGGCAAGGTCGATTTCTGTGCTTTCGGATATTGGTTTCAAACGCTTGGGAAATATGATGCGCTGTCCGTCCTTGTAGTAGTTCACCACATGTTTGCGGCTGCGGGCAATAGTCATTTCATCCAGCAGTTTAAACAGAGAGCTATCCAAAGTAGTGAAAAGCTCTTTGGCATCCCTTTTTTCCGTTTTACCGGCTTTCACCCATTCCGTAAACTGCCGCTGAGCAGTTTTCATGGTGGCAGATATATTTTGAATACCCAGGGATTCAGCCAAAGCGGAATCATCCCCCTCCGTGATGTAGTGAATCTGATTGCGCAAGTCTTTGAGATTAATATTTACAGGAGTTGCGGAAAGCATCAGAACCTTGGTCTTCTTTCCCTCTTTTATCACTTTGTCCAGCAATGCTTTGGAACGGTTTAGGATTGTATCTCCGCTGTCTGTGTTGCGCTCACGTGGATTTCCCCGCAAGTTGTGTGATTCGTCTATCACTACCAAATCCCAGGCACCCCAATTGAAGTTTTGCAAGTCGATTCCATTGGCATCCGATACTCCACCGCTTCTGGAAAGGTCGGTATGGTAGAGCACTGTATAGGAAAAACGGTCTCTGTTAAATGGGTTCAGTTTGTTTCCTAGTGCAGTCTGATAGACAGTCCAGTTGTCTTTCAATTTTTTGGGGCAAAGCACCAATACCCTGTATTGCAACCTTTCGTAATACTGGATTATGGCGAGGGCTTCAAAGGTCTTTCCCAAACCCACGCTGTCTGCTATGATACATCCATTGTGGCGTTCAAGTTTGTTGATAGCGCCCTTTACGCCATCTTTTTGAAACGAGTAGAGCATATCCCATATTTCGGTATCGAAGAAGCCTGTTTTTTCGGTAAGAAAACCTTTATCCGACTGCTCTCCGATGAATTTCTCAAACAAGTGATACAACGTTTTGTAATAAATAAATTCCGGAGAGTTGTCTGCATAAAGCTGAGAAAGGTATTTTATCACCTGCTCTTTTACGTCTTCCACCAAGCCGGTATCGTCATTCCAAAGCTCTTCAAACCAGTCCAGAAGGTCATTCCTGTCCCGGTCATCGGCTACTTCCAGATTGAGTTCGATATTGGGGCTGCTGCCAAAACCCAGGCCATTTACCGTGAAGTTTGATGACCCCAGGATTGCGTGTTCTCTGCCATTTGACTCCGTGATATGATACATCTTGCCGTGCAGAAAGTTGGGTTTAACCATGGATTTGATTTCGCACTTACTTTCAATCCACTCGGCACAATCCCTTGCTGCCTTGTTTTGATACAATCGATTTTCAAGCGGTATCACCAGCTTGTCATCTTCTATCTGATACTGCTTTTTGTCTGTTTTATTGGGGTCAACCGAGGCAAGGAAACGCGGTTCGCCAAAGAGAAAGCGGAGTTTTTCGACCTCATCAAGTTGATTTTTGAGTTGGAGATACGCATAGATGGTAAAATACGCGGATACGAAGGCAAGTTTGCTTTTGGGAGTCAGTTTGCTAGATAAAAACTCTCCCACTTTGCCATAGTTTCGGTTGTCATAGATGCCTTTATTCTGTTTCATAGGTCCTTCATTCTGTTAATTGGGCAGAACTTGCCTTACAGACAAATTGCAAACATCTCAGGCGAATCATCTATCCCTCACTTACAGATTTCCTTTGATTGACATCGACGTGATATTGAAATTTTTGTCAATACAAATATATGCGCAGATAGCACAAAACCAGCGGAGGGTTGACACAGTGTTCTGAAGGTCCCGCCTGGATTGTGATTTTTGATGTCAGGTCAGACGTTCGGCTGCTCCGCGCAATGTTCCGCCTGCGTCAACGCCATTCCGGACTTGGCTCTTGCTGACTCATTTCCCTGTGTCCTCCCGGTTGCCACGCGGTGCGTGACAGGGTGGATACTGGGTGGAAACAGGGGGGAAAGCCCGGCAGGAAAAAGGCGGCAAGGGAACTTGATGGGTTGGGGTGCGTGTTTCCGGGATGAATGCTGTCCGCGAATGGACACGATTGTTGGTGAGTGGTAAGTGGTGAGTGGAGGATAAAAAGACT
>CAZKAA010000060.1:0-13359 GCA_964550575.1 uncultured Candidatus Cloacimonadota bacterium | reverse complement strand
GGATTCCCGGTCAATTCACCCCAGCGAACCGCTTTGCGCTTCGCCGGGGACCCCGAAAGCCGGGAATGACAGGGGTGGTCCTCGAATCACACGAATGGACACGAATGTTGGTGAGTGGTAAGTGGTGAATGGAGGATAAAAAGACTGGATTCCCGGTCAATTCACCCCAGCGAACCGCTTTGCGCTTCGCCGGGGACCCCGGACGCCGGGAATGACAATGGTGGGGAATCTGGATGAGAGGGGTGCGGGGTCAGCGGGGCTTCATACGGCTGACGTAGAAGAACATCAGGGATTCCAGTTCCGGTTCGAAGGCGATGGGCGCGAAGTCGTCGTCGAGGGCGGCGGCGACGCGTTCGGCTTCCGCCAGGGCTTCCGCGTAGGAGGCTGGCGGTTCCGCGGCGGAGGGGGTTTCCGGGGCGGCGAAGGCTTCCCCGAGGTCCAGCGAGACGGGTTGGGGCATGGCGAAATCGACGTGGTCCCAAAGTCCGGTGCGGATATCGAACTCGTAGAGGGGCAGGAACTTGTGCCCGTGCGCGAGGGTGAATTTGACCGCCGCGATGAGATAGTCCACCTCAGCCAGGTCCATGGAATAGTGGAGATTGACGCGCACCCAGCCGGGCTTGATGCCCGTGTAGCCGGCGTTGGTGATCAGGCAGCGGTAATAGTCCGAGGTCTGCTGGCCGATGTTCATCAGGCGGTGTCCGTAGGGTCCGGCGCAGGAGCAGCCGGCTCGGCTCTGGATGCCAAAGAGGTCGTTGAGCAGGCGGGTGACGAACTTGGGATGGAGGAATCTGTCCTTGTGGCGGATGTTGAAGGGGACGATGGGGACTTTCTTTCCGGCTTCCTGGCGTCCGTAGAAGACGATGCGTTCGTCTCCCTCAAAGGCTGCCTTGAAGCGGTTGTAGAAGGCTTTTTCGAGTCTGTCGATGGTGTCCAGGCCGACCTTCTCCTTGAGTTGGAATGCGAGGGCGACCCTCAGCGCCTGCAGGATGCCGGGGGTGCCGGGCTTTTCCCGCGCTTCGATGTCCTTGACGTATTCTTCCTTGGCGGCGCTGACATAGTCCACCGTTCCGCCAGCGGAGATGGTGGGGGGCAGGTTTTGGGGATAGATGGCGGCGTTGAAGACGAGGACGCCTGAGGTTCCGGGGCCGCCGAGGAATTTGTGGGGGGAAAGGAAAATGGCGTCGAAATAGGCTTCGTCGTCGCGGTTCATGTCGATGGGGACGTAGGGGGCGCAGGCGGCGAAGTCGAAGCAAGCCAGGGCGTCGTGGCGGTGGAGGATGCGGGCGACGTCGTAAACCGGGGTGAGCAGGCCGGTGACGTTCGAGGCGGCAGAAAAGGAGCCGATCTTGAGACGCCCGGCATAGAGGGGGTCGGAGACGGTGCGCTCCAGTTGCTCGAGGTCGATCTCGCCGTCGGAACCGAGGGGGATCTCGACGATCTCGCAGAGGGTCTGGCGCCACATGATCTCGTTGGAATGGTGCTCATAGGGGCCGACGAAAACGATGGGCTTATTGTCGTGGAGATAATCGTGCAGCGCCTGGTTGCAGTCGGTTCCGGAGGGATTGCGCTCGAGGCAGCTTTTGAGGACTCCGCCCACGCGTTCGCGGGTCGCGGGGGGCCAATAGACGCCGAGGATCTGCATCAGTTTGGCGATGCCTCCGGTGGTGCCGGACTCGGTGAAGATGATCCTACCGCGGGGACCGGCGTTCACGCAACGCTTGACGATGCGCTCCGCTTCGTGGAGGAGGGAGGTCATGGTGCTGCCGGTGAAGTCGTCCTCTGTGTGGGTGTTGGCGTAAAACTGAAGGACGCGGGAGATGTGGCGCTCGATCGAGGCCAGTCCGCGGCCGCTGGCGGTGAAATCCGCGTAGACGAGAGGTCTTTTGCCGAAGGGGGTCGGGATCGGGATGTTGCGCCCGATGATGTCCGCGCGCAGCCAGTCCAGCCCGGAGATTAAATCCATAACGTCCATATTTTCCATAGAACCACTTTTACGGCAGCGTAATTTTGGGCAAGATATTTTACATTGACAATACTTTTTTTCCCGGGCGCCACTCCACAAGGCGCGGAGGCATTTGGCAAAGGCAAGTGAAAAAAGGACTTGCTTCTGTGTGGGAATGGGTTAAACTGAGTAATAATCTTTCTTATTTAGGATGCTTTATGATTGAAAGCAAGGAAATCAAACGTCGTATGTCGGAATTCACGGAGCTCAGCCGGGAGCGGGGGATCAAGGTCACCCCTCAGCGGTTGGCGGTGTATCGGATCGTGCTTGCCAGCGAGAGCCATCCCGGCCCGGAAGAGGTCTATCGCAAGATCAGGCGGGAGTTTCCCTCCATCTCCCTGGACACGGTGTACCGGACGCTGTGGCTGCTCACGGAACTGGGGCTGGTCAACACGGTCGGTCCCCGCAGGGAAAGCGTGCGCTTCGACGCCAACCTGGGCAGGCACCATCACTTCGAGTGCGTCCGCTGCGGAGCGATCCGCGACTTTGTAAACCGGGAGTTGGACGCGCTGCAAACGCCTCCGGAGGCAAGCGCTTTCGGCAGGCCGGAGAGCATGAGGGTCGAGGTGCGGGGGGTCTGCGCGGACTGCCTCGCCAAAGAAGAGGCTTTGAACCAACAACAGCAAGATCGTTAACGATCGAGAAGGAGCAAACATGAAGGAGAAAAAGAAGAAACTCACCACAGTCGCCGGCGCTCCCGTGCCGGACAACCAGAACATCCTCACCGCCGGAAAGCGCGGCCCGCTGCTTATGCAGGACGTCTGGCTGGTTGAGAAACTGGCGCACTTCGACCGCGAAGTGATCCCGGAGCGGCGCATGCACGCCAAAGGCTCAGGCGCGTTCGGCAAGTTCACCGTAACGCACGACATCAGCAAATACACCAAGGCGAAGGTCCTTTCCCAGATCGGCAAGGAGACCGAGGTGTTCGTCAGGTTTTCCACAGTGGCGGGGGAACGCGGCGCGGCGGACGCGGAGCGGGACATCCGCGGCTTCGCGGTTAAGTTCTATACCGAGGAAGGCAATTGGGACATCGTGGGCAACAACACTCCGGTGTTCTTCTTTCGGGATCCGCTGAGGTTTCCGGGGCTCAATCACGCCGTGAAGCGCGATCCCAAGACCAACCTGCGCAGCGCTGCCAACAACTGGGATTTCTGGTCCTCGCTGCCGGAAGCAATCCATCAGGTCACGATCACCATGAGCGACCGTGGCATCCCCCTCACCTACAGGCACATGAACGGATATGGCTGCCACGCCTTCGCGCTGTATAACGACAACAACGAAAGGGTGTGGGCGAAATTCCATTTCAAGACCCAGCAGGGCATCAAGAACCTCTCCGACGCGGAAGCCGAGGAACTCGTCGGCAAAGACCGCGAAAGCCATCAGCGAGATCTCTATGAGAGCATCGCGAAAGGCGATTATCCGCGCTGGACGATGTCCATCCAGGTGATGACTGAGGAGCAAGCCAAAAACATGCCCTTCAATCCCTTCGACGTGACCAAGGTATGGTCGAAAAAGCAATTCCCCCTGATCGAAGTTGGCGTGCTGGAACTCAACCGCAATCCGGAAAACTATTTCCAGGACGTGGAGCAGGCTGCTTTCACCCCTGCCAACGTGGTGCCCGGCATCGGCTATTCCCCGGACCGCATGCTGCAAGCACGCATTTTCTCCTACAGCGACGCGCAGCGCTACCGGCTGGGGATCAACTACCACCAGATCCCCGTCAACAAGCCCCGCAACGAAGCCCACAGCTTCCACCGCGACGGAGCCATGCGCGTTGACGGAAACTATGGCAGCACCCTGGGATACGATCCCAACAGCTACGGCGAGTGGGAAGACCAGCCGGACTTCAAGGAACCTCCCTTCCCGCTGGAAGGAGATGCCGACCGCTATGACTTCTACGCGGACGACAGCGACCACTACAGCCAGCCGCGGGCACTGTTCCAACTCATGACTCCCCAGCAGCAGCAGGTCCTCTTCGAAAACACCGCCCGCAACATGGGCGACTCCCCCCGGGAGATCAAGATCCGCCATATCATCAACTGCCACAAAGTCGATCCCGCCTATGGCGAAGGCGTGGCGAAAGCGCTTGGCATCCCCCTCGCGGAAGTCAAGCTGGACTGATTCCAACTCCTATCAAGCGGGATCCGGGGGTTCACGCTCCCGGATCTTTTTTTTGGCTGCGTGGAGAATTTGCCACGTGGGAGCAAGTTGCTTGCGCACCCTCAAGCGAGCCTTTTTCCCGCCCCGCTTTCTTCCCGGTGTCCACCCTGACTCCACCCGGTTGCCGACCGGGAGGACGGAAGGAGGCTTCTGTCCGCGCTTAAGGCCTGAAACAACGTTTAAAGATTGACAAAAAGAGGCTTTCCGGATGAGTTCGCAACATGAAAACAACGGAATTATTCGCATGAAGCGCCCGCGGCTCGATCCCGACCGGGCGGAGCTTCTGGCACGCTGGCTGCTAATCTTGCTCAGCGTGGCGTCCGGAATCCAGTATTATCTGCAGGGCAATATGATACGCGTTGTGTCCGCGCTGCTGACGATCGGCCTGTTCATATTGTTCCCGCTTGCCGGCAGGTTGTTGAAACTCAGGTTTCCCCTGTCCTTCAAGGTGATCTGGCTGCTGTTCATCATTGCGGCGATGTATCTGGGCGAATTGCACAACTTCTTTTACCGCTTTTCCTGGTGGGACGAGATGGTTCATAGCTGCACGGCGATGCTGCTCACCTACTCCGCGCTGATCGTGGCTCATATCCTCAGCCGGGACAGGGACTTGACTCGCCATCTGGGGCCGCTGATGACGGCGGCGCTGATGCTCAGCATGACCCTTGCCTTTGGAGCGGTGTGGGAACTTTTCGAGTTCTCGGTGGACAAGGTTCTCGGGCTCAACCTGCTCAAGGGGCGGGCAACGACGGATATGAACACCGTGTATGACTGGCAGCGGGCGCTGGAGAACACGATGGCGGATCTGCTGATGGATTTTTCCGGCGCGCTGGCGATCGCGGCAGTGGCGCTACTGCATTTCCGCAAGGGTGGGAAGTCTATGTTCGGCAAGCCGTTGAAGGATTTTATCCGGCTGAATAGACGGTTGTTTGATCAGTGAGCGGCAAGCGGCATGTGGTGAGCGGAGGATGCCGTCGCGTTTCGTTGGCACCAGCCGGACTCGGTTAGTTGTCAGTCCGGCGAGAGGTCTGAGTTGGGTTATCTGATCAGCCCTTGACCAGGACGCGGGCGAATTTGGGCAGGGCGAAAGCTCCGTAGTGGGTTTCCCGGTCGTAGTAGCGGGTATCCAAAGCCAGGGTGGCGACGCGCTCCCCTGTTTCTGGATCGAGGGGATCGTAGGAGAGCGAGGCGATCTGAAACAGCCACAGGCCTGCCTGATAGGTCTGGATCGCGGCGGAGTATGCCCTCACGATCGGGAACAAGGCGCGCAGGTCGCGGTTTACCTCGGCGATGACATCGCGCAGATCAGGTATCCAGGGGCTCTCGGACTGCAGGCAGAGGATGCCGTCCCTGCTCAGGGCACGGCGGCAATCGGCAAAAAAGGGAGCGCGGAACAGGCCTTCCGCGGGGCCTACAGGATCGGTCGAGTCGATCAGGATTACGTCGAAAGGCTCCGCGCAGTTCCTGAGATACTCGATGCCGTCGGCAAAGACTAGCCTGGCGCGGGGATCGTCAGCAGCGGCGGTGAGGGCGGGAAAGTAGGTCCGGGAAACGCGCGTGACCATCTTATCAAGCTCGACCTGGACGGCCTGTTCGACTTCGGGATGCTGCAGGACGCGGGAAAGCGTTCCGCAGTCGCCGCCACCGACTATGAGCACGCGGCGGGGATGGGGATGCGTGAACAGGGCGGGATGGGCGAGCATCTCGTGATAAACGAACTCGTCCTCCTGCGTGAGCATGAGCACTCCGTCCAGCAGCATGACCCTGCCGAAAGCCGGGGTCTGGACGATCTCGATCGTCTGATAGGGGCTGCTTTCCTGGTGCAGGGTTTCCGTGACCTCGAAGGCGAGGCCGCGGTGCGGACTGTGGTAGTCCGTATGCCAGCGGTTCACGGGATCAATCGGGCTTGTGCTTGAGGGGTTGGTCGCCGGTGTCGAAGAGGCCGCGGCGGAGTTCCATGTTGCTGCTGTGCTTGCTTTTGAAGCACTTCTGCAGGTGGTTGAAGAGGTCCCAGGGGGAGATCGTTTCGCCGCAGGTGAAGATATCCACGGCGGCATAGCCGTATTCCGGCCAGGTGTGGATGGCGACGTGGGATTCGGCAATGACGACGACACCGCTCACGCCGTGGGGGCTGAAGGAATGGAAGGTGTCCGTAACGACGGTGGCTTTGCCGATGACGCATGCCTCGATAAGGGCGGTGCGGATGGCTTCCTGATCGATCAGGATGTCTTTATCGCAATCGTAAAATTCGACGAGTATTTGTCTGCCAAGAGCTTGCATTTTGTTTTCTCCTCTGTGTGTTAGTCATTGGGGATAAAAGGAAAATCCGGAGTTGATCCGGCTTTTGGGAAATATCCCGCTATGCGCTGGATGGCTGGCGGAGGGGTCTTGGCTCAGCGAGCCCTGTCCGCCGGTAACAGAGGTTTCAATGTTGCGCTAAAAACGGATAGTTGTAGCAATACCTCCTCGTCGTCGGTCCAAATCCCGAGCGCGAGCAGGGCGTAAAGCGCTTCCTGATTGCTGTGGACGCGCATGTTGCGGTCTTTTTTCACGGCGACTCCTTTTCTAGCGTAATTTGAGATATCAAGAGTGGAAAAGCAGGAATTCCTGTCAATAGAAAAGTGAACGCCTGGGTCGGGAGGTACAGAGTGAGGGCTGCTTGTTTTTCTGCGATCAGGAATCAGCTTGACAGAAAGGATGAAGTTTTATATCGGGAAAGGGAGGTGTTTGACGCCTGTCAGAATATCAATGAGGAAAGGATCTTGAAACCTCTCGAATCCAAAGCGCTGGAGAATAATCTCGCCCTGACCAGGGTCGCGCAGATCGTGCTGGACGACGACGCCCGCTGGCTGCTTTCCCGCTCGGACGACTATTACGGCATCCAGCAGAGGGCAAAGCAGTTTCTGGAGGAACTTTACCACCCCTTCACGAACCCGGAGATCGTTATCCCGCTGCTCAACCAAAGCATGCTGGGCGACCTGTGGTTTTACGCGCAGCTTGAGGACAATCTGCGCGCTCTGACCCTGATTCTGGGGTTGTATCCCAAGGTTGCGGCGACCTGCGCCAAAGAGCGGCAGGAAAAACGGGTGATTCTGGAGTATCTGGAGTACCTTTCCGCTCTCAGCGACAATGCCGGTCTGCCGGCAGAGGTGTTCTCCGAAGGCCTGCGGATTCTGGAAGACTGGAGCGCGCGGAGCGAAGCGCTCTTTGTGGAAGCGTCCGGCGCTTGCCGTAAGGCATTGACGCTGCTGGCAAGGGTGTGCGATTGCGAGGAGAGAGCTGTCATGCTCGTGAAGCGCTTGCTGAAGGGAAATCTTGAGTTTTGGAAAGCCAGCACCGGGATCGAAGCCTGGCACGCGAAATTCGGAGGCGGGATGGAGCTTTGTTCCTCCGATCTTTCCGCTGCGCTGGGCACCAAGTTCTTCCAAGCCTGGAAGCGCAGGCTTGGTTCCGCCTCCGGGCTTGCCGAACTGGCGGAAATCCCCGCCTACAGCGAGATCGCCGCGCTGCACAGGGATATGATCACCCGCATGGGCGGTTTGACCCAGAAGATCCACTATATTTTCTATCTGCTGGGGCTCCCCGGCATGGAAGACCTCCGCGACCATCTGCTTTGGGACCTCAACCGGCAATTGGCTGACCTCTACAAAGAGCTTTCCCCGCAGGAGGTCACCGCGCTGCTGGACTCCGTGTTCAAAGCCCTCAGCGACTTCCGCGGCAGCCATCTCTCCATAGTGCTGGATTGCGTGCTGACCATCGGCAAGACAGTGCTGCAGAGCGGGGACGAGGTTCTCTCCAAGCGCTTGGTGCGCAAGATCAACGAGCTTGGCTTCACGCCTCCGGGACAGATCAGGATCAACAAGGACTGGCAGCTTGATGTGGACAAGAACCACCTCAAGCACATCCGCGCCTATCTGGAATTGATCGCGGTCAATCCCGCCCTCGGCAAGGACCTGCTTTCCGCCCTGACGATAGGCTGCGTGAGGCACGGGGTGTTTGTTTCGGACACCGATCTTTTCCAGAAGGACGTCTCTGCTTTTCTGAATTCGCAGATCAAGCCTCTCTACGTGCAGATCAAGCATCTACTGCGGCTGTTCCCGGTATTCTACAACGAGATCGGCGCGGAGGGGGAGATCCGGGACATCAGCACCAGCCTGGACGAGCTTGGCAAGCGCGAGGACCGGCTCATCCATTTCCTGAGAAAGCAGGTGCACACAGAGAGCAACAACACCCACATCACCTTGGTGCGCAGAATCCTGGAGTATTGGCTGAACCTCGACCCCGCGCCGCTCAAGGAGATGATCCCCGAGGACGTCTTCATCTATGCGAGTTCTGCGGACGCCATGACCACAAGGCAGAGCCGCGACGTCGCCCGCTTCCTCGCCGAGAAAGGCCTGGACGCCGAAGAACTGCTCAATCTCTCCTGGCAGCAGGTGCAGAAACTTTTCGAAGGCCTTGACCTCGAGAAGGAGTTCTCCCTCAACCGCCTGATGCTGCTCTGCCATTGCCATTTCCTTCTGCGGGACAAGTATAACCTCGACCCCTACGACATCTCGAAGTTCCTCTCCCGCTACAGCTTCTTCGACGCTGTGGAGCAAAACCGCCTGCGCCAAAGCCTCCAGCGCCGTGATTACGACAGTTCCCTCAAGCAGATGCTGAGCTATATCACCAGGCTGAACAACATCATCCTGGACCCCAATCCCAGCACGCCCTGGGAGAATATCTACTACAAGCGTCACATCGCCGCGGGAATCCCCTCCATGTACGGCATGTACCGCGAGCCCAAGCTCGAGGCGATGGGCATGGTCTTCCGCCTGGAAAACGTGATCAAGCGCCTGTTCGAGAGAAGCATCGCCCAACTCAACCTCGGCTATCTGAACGGCAAGACCCTGCGCCGCATCATCCGCATCCTCGAACTCTACGACAACGCCCTGCGCCAGGAAATGGTGACCAACGAAGCCTTTGGCTCTTCCCTCGACCTGCTCAAGTCCAGCCAGACAGTGCTCAACCTCTCGCTGGACCAGTATCTGGACATCTTCAAGCTGATGAAGGACAGCGTGGGCGAAATCATCAGCGAATACTTCTACCGCTTCTACGATTCCGAACTGCAGGATTACGGACGTGCCGAGGGCGGAAAGCGCTCCGCCCGCAGCCAGATCATCGCCGAGGAGTTCTACCGCTCGCTGCTCGGTTCGTCCTTCCTCGTGCAGGGGCTGGACAACTTTGTGACCCGCATTCTGGAAGCCCTCAGCGGGATGAAAACCATCTTCAAGCCGCAGGACATCGCCCGCGTAATGTCCTACGACCCGGACAGCCTGTTCTGCCATCTCCACAGCAAAAATTCCCGCATCGAAAACCAGGTTATGCTCGGTTCCAAGGCGTATTTCCTGAAGCGCATGATCCAATACGAGTTCCCGATCCCGCCTGGATTCGTGATAACCACGGACCTCTACCGCCATCGCGAGATCATCAACAGCCATCCGGACATCTCGGACGAACTGGACGACCTGCTCAAGCAAAACCTCTGCCGCCTGGAACGCTACACCGGCCTCAACCTCGGCGATCCCGAAGCGCCCCTGCTCTTTTCCGTGCGCTCCGGAGCCCCTATGAGCCTGCCTGGCGCCATGGACACTTTCCTCAATATCGGCCTCAACGACGAGATCACCCTGCGCCTCTCCCAACGCCCCAACTACGGCTGGACCGCCTGGGACTGCTATCGCCGCCTGATCCAGAGCTGGGGCATGGCATACGGCATCGACCGCGACCTCTTCGACGCCGTCATGATCCGCTACAAAAAGAAATACAAAGTCGCCCAGAAAACCATGTTTTCGGACGAGCAGATGCGCCTGATGGTGGACGACTACAAGCTTGTGCTCAAAAAGAAAGGCGTCTTTCTGGAGCAGGACCCCTTCCGCCAGCTCTACAGTTCCATCTCCCACGTGCTGGACAGTTGGAACACCGAGCGCGCCAAGCTCTACCGCCAGAAGCTCCAGATCGCGGACGAATGGGGCACCGCCGTCATCATCCAGAAGATGGTGCTGGGCAATATCTCGCTGGATTCCGGCTCCGGCGTGCTCTTCACCTACGCGGACTGGAACCCCGCGCCCGGCATCTGCCTCAACGGGGATTTCACCCTTTGCAGCCAGGGCGAGGACGTCGTGGCGGGACTAGTGCACACCCTTCCCATCTCCGAAGCCCAGCGCAAGCATGCCAAATCCCCGCTCAACATCTCCCTGGAAAAGGATTATCCCGGCGTCTACAACCGCCTGCTGCGCTACGCGCGCCAACTCATCGAGGACCGCGCCTTCCCCCATCAGGAGATCGAATTCACGTTCGAAGGCCCTCAGGAAGACCAGCTCTTCATCCTTCAGACCCGTAACCAGGTCATCCACAAAGCCCCCGACTATGCCGTTTTCGCGGTGCCCAAGCGCGAACTCAAGCTCCTGGGCAGCGGCATCGGCATCGGCAAGGGCGTGGTCAACGGAGTCATCGCCATTTCCCGCGCGGACATCGACCGCTTCGCCGGCGGCGGGTTTCCCCTCATCCTGGTGAGGCCGGACACCGTGCCGGACGACATGGACCTGCTCTTCGACTGCCAGGGCCTGCTGACTTCCCGCGGAGGCGTGACTTCTCACGCCGCGGTAACCGCCACCCGCCTGGGGATCAGCGGCATCGTCAACTGCCGCGACCTCATCGTCCTCGAGCAGGAGGGACGCTGCCGCATCGGCTCGCTCAACCTCAATCCCGGCGACAAGATCGCCCTCGACGCCACCAGCGGCTCTATCTATCTGGGGCACTATCCCCTGCAAAGCACCCACAGCCTGATTTGAACAAATAAAACATAGAGAGGAGAACTTCATCATGAACCTCGGCCTGAGAAACCAAAAACTGCTTGGCATCAACGGACTCGGCAGGATCGGCAAATTGCTGCTCTGGAATCAGATCCACCTCCGCCACTTCGACGGCATCATCGTCAACTGCGGACGCGAAGTGGGCAAGGAACTGGACGACCTCCTGCAGGTCATCGAAACAGACAGCACCTACGGCTCGCTGCACAAGTTCCTCAAAGGCGTGGTCGGCGGAAAAGCGGAGATCAAGGTCCTCGACCCCGGCAAACCCCTGCTGGAGATCGAAGGCATGCCCGTGAAGATCCTGCGCTCCGCCCGCGATCCCAAAGACATCAACTGGCTGAACGAAGGCGTGCGCGTGGTGGTGGACTGCACCGGCAATTTCCTCGACCCCTCCGTGGCTCCGGAGTCCGGCAAGCCCTGCCTGCGCGGGCATCTGGAAGCCGGCGCGCTCAAGGTCGTCTGCAGCGCCCCCTTCAAGCTAAAATCCGGCGGAAACCCCGTCCGCGACGCCAAATCCATGGTCGTCGGCTTCGATCACGTGGAGTTCAACCCCCGCGAGCACCACATCATCTCCGCCGCCTCCTGCACCACAACAGGGCTGGCGCACATGATCAAGCCACTGCTGGAACGCCGCGAGACCTCCCGCATCGTCACCGCCTCCATGAGCACCATCCACGCCGCGACCAACACCCAGTCCATCCTGGACAGCGTGCCCAAAGCAGGCGCCACCGACCTCCGCAAGACCCGCAGCGTGCTCAACAACATCATCCTCTCCACCACAGGCGTCACCAAAGCCCTGGAACAGGTCCTGCCCAGCATCAAGCACGTGGGGTTCATGGCGGACAGCGTGCGCGTCCCCACCAGCACGGTCTCCCTGATCAACCTCAACGTGACCTTCCACACTGAGATCAACTCCCTCGGCGAACCCTCCGTCAACCGCGCCCTGATCAACGAAGTCTATCGCCAGGCCGCCGCCGGGCCGCAAAAAGACCTGCTCGTCCTCAGCGAACGGCAAAACGTCTCCGCCGACCTCATCGGCACCCAGGCAGCCGTGACCGTGGAAGCCCACGAAACCCACACCCGCACGGGATTCATCGATTTCCCCCCGGAAGACCTCGCCAAACAGGGCATCACCTCGGACAAAGCCCTGCAGATGCCCGTCACCCACGCCAAGATCTTCGGCTGGTACGACAACGAACTCGGCTCCTACGTGAACTGCCTTTCCCGCCTCTGCAACTACATCGAGGCAAACACCGTCTAAGCTTGATAGAGAGGAAGCCATGGGATACGCGGCATATTGCGGGCTCTACTGCGGAGCCTGCTGCAGCATGATCACGCATGAGAAGCAAAGAAGAGATGATTCTGCCCTGCAATGCGTTACGAACGAAAAGGAACTGCCCTGCGAAGGCTGCAGGGCCCAGTATCAGCAGAACTGCGAGTTTGTGCGGTGCAACCAGGCTCATGGCACCGAGAGCTGCGCCTTTTGCCCGGAGTTTCCCTGCGAGATGCTCGTCAAGTTTCAAAACGACGAATGGGAACACCACCAAAAGGTGCTGGACAACCTGCGCCGCATCCGGGAGATCGGAGTGGAGGGCTGGCTGGCGGAACAGAAGGAGTATTGGAAATGCCCCGCCTGCGGCTTCCGCACCCAATGGTATCAGAAACAATGCAGCAATTGCGGAGCCGCGATCAGCAACTATATGTAAGCCATTGCAACACTGACGGGGCTTCCGCACCCGACACCACACCCCTTGTCATTCCCGGCGTCCGGGTCCTCGACAGACAACTTGTTGGCCGTTGGGGTGGTTCGACCGGGAATCCAGTCTTTTCTATTTTAAAACAGAGCGACAGAGAAAGACAACACCAACCACAATCACCACCCAACCCCGCACCGTTGTCATTCCCGGCTTTCGGGGTCCTCGGTGAAGCGCGAAGCGGTTCGCTGGGGTGAATTGACCGGGAATCCAGTCTTTTTTTTTAAAAAAAAACAGAGAGACAGAGAAAACCAGCACCAACCACAAGAACACCCAACTCCGACCCCTTGTCATTCCCGGCTTGACCGGGAATCCAGTCTTTTTCATGAACACCCGACCCCTGTCATTCACGGCGACCGGGGTCCTCGGCGAAGCGCGAAGCGGTTCGCTGGGGTGAATTGACCGGGAATCCAGTCTTTTTCATGAACACCCGACCCCTACCCCTGTCATTCCCGGCTCCGACCGGGAATCCAGTCTTTTCATGAACACCCGACCCAGTCATTCACGGCGACCAGGGTCCTCGCACGTTCGCTTGCGATCGGGTGGGGTGGTTGACCGGGAATCCAGTCTTTTCGTTCCCACTCACCAC
>CAZKAA010000059.1:0-15777 GCA_964550575.1 uncultured Candidatus Cloacimonadota bacterium | reverse complement strand
GAGATAATGAGCGGTGACTGGAGTTCAGACGTGTGCTCTTCCGATCTACAACACTGAACAATCGCTGGCGACAACCGAGACCGAATCCAGATTCTATGGCCAGCACGCCATCCCTGACAGCATCCACAACTGGTCGCTGCTCTTGTATCCAAATTATGAGATCACAGAACGGTTGGTAAACCACTTCGACGCGGATGGCAATGCCGAGAGAACGGATGAGGTGATTATCAGAGAACAGGTTTTCTCCGGTGTCACCTCCACTGAGTTTAAGACAACCCATGCCGGCTATGTTTACGGTCCGCGAGGATTTGTGCCGGTGTGGAAGAGATCTTACAGCCACTATGACCAATATTCCTGGTCGGACAGTACCCACACCGATTATACCTATAGCGATGATTTCCGGCAGGTTCAATGGGTACTGAGGTGTTTTGACGGGGTTTTCAACTTGGTGAAAACCTCCAACCAACTCTTTAACGAGGATTGGATTCTCCTCAGGGATTGGGGAAGCTATAGCGATTGGCAGGCCGGCGCTGGAAACTGGGACAACGGCTGGGAATGGGATTATATTGAGGATAACAGCGTTCCGGACGAGGACAACGGCGTGCTGCGGATCACTGGTATCACCCCCAATCCCTTTTCCGCCTCCGCCAAGATCAGTTTCCTGCTGTGGGAGAGGGGATCGGTTTCGCTCGAGATCTTCAATCTGCGGGGGGAGCGGGTACGGAGTTTTAAGCTGGACGACCCGGCGGAGGGCGAAACCTCGGTGGAATGGGACGGGAAGGACAATAGCGGCCGGCAGGTCGCGTCCGGGGTGTATCTGATCAGGATAATCAACGGTAAACTGGTCGCAACGGGCAAGGTCGTGCGGATCAAGTGACCTGCTCAGGCAGAATTTAGCGGTCTGTTACTCCACTTTGAGACAAAAAGAAGCCCGGTGATTACACCGGGCTTCGCACATTGATTATGATAAGGTTTATTTGGTCACGGGCTGGTTCGAGGCGATGATCTTGTAGAAGCGCATCGGGTGTTCGAACTGGAGCCCATTCCATTGGGGGGTATCGATACGGATCAGGAATACATAGGTTCCATAAGGATCGTCGCAACCCCAGATCTCATAGGATACGGCGTTTGGCACAGGATCCCAGACGATTGTGGTCTCAGTGGGGGTGATGTTCACCACCACAGGTTCCGGGGGATCCAACTGGGTGAGGATGACGTTAACCGCCACCGCGTCTGATGCTTCGTCCATCCCGTCGCTGACCGTGAAAGTCAGATTCTCTGTGCCTGCCCAGTCGGGAGTGGAGGAGAAGCTGACGCTTAAGCCGTCAATGCTGACCAGAACATTGCTGTTGCCGCTGCAGGCAAGAGTCAGGTTTTCGCCGTCCGCGTCGCTGACATAGGGCGCGAAATCCACAGCCAGGCTGGCGTTCATGTCAAAGGCGAAGGAATCCGGCAGTTCGATTGCAGGCGGGCGGTTCACGTTGCTGACGATGACCAGAACTTCATCGGAAGCATTGTCCAGACCATCGCTGACCGTGAAGGTCAGGGTTTCCGAACCGTCCCAGTCCTGGGCGGCGGTGAAGGTCACGGTGAGCCCGTCGATGGCGGCGTTCACATGCGTATTGCCGCTATAGCTGAGGGTCAGCGCTTCCTCGTCGGCATCGTCCGCATAGAGGCTGAAGTCCACAGTCAGGGAACCGTTCTCGTCGAATTCGAAGGAATCCGGCAGAACAATAGTGGGCGGGACATTGACATTATTGACTATCACGTTGGCAATATCGCTTGCCTGCTCAACACCATCGCTAACGGTGAAGGTCAGGGTTTCTGAACCATCCCAGTCCTGGGCGGCGGTGAAGGTTACGCTGAGTCCGTCGATGGCGACGTTCACATGCGTGTTGCCGCTATAACCGAGAGTCAGAGGATCGTTGTCCACGTCGCTAACATATTGGGTGAAGTCAACTTCCAGGCTGCCGTTTTCATCAAAGCTGAAGCTTTCCGGCAGATCGATTTCGGGCGCGCTGTTCGGAATGTAGCCGCTTCCGGTCAGAATGACGTTTAGCAGGCCGTGTTCCGGATCGTTGCTGGTGATATTCACAGCGGAGCTGTAATCGGCTTCGGTAGCGGGGGAGAAGCTGAGGTTGTAGGTGTTGGAAGTCCCGGAAGCGATGTTGAATCCCAGATTGTTGCGGTCTTGGAACCCGAGGGTGGCGGATGAAGAGCTGCCGAACTTGGTGCCGGTGCTGTTTCTTCCCCCAGTCGCGAGCGTGACCGTGAATCCGGCTGGAGTGGTGATCTCTCCGATTAGCGCGGCTTCGCCGGTATTGGCGATGGCGAATTGCCTGACTTCGGTCATGCCAACCTGGACGACGCCGAAATCGAGGCTGAGTGGACTGACGCCGATAATGGCGGGGTCGATCACGGAAGTGACGATCACATCCGCGTTGTCATTGCCTGTGAGTTCCCCATCGCTGACCACAAAGTTCAGGGTTTCCGTTCCATGCCAGTCGGCAGCGGCTGCGAAACTGACGTTGAGGCCGTTGATGGACACGCTGATCTGGCTGTTGCCAGTGCAACTGAGCGAGAGTCCGCTGTCCGCGGTTTCGTTGTCTGTCACGAAGGGTCCGAAATCAACTGCCAGAGAGCCGTCTTCCGCGAAAGTGAAGCTATCGGGAAGGGTGATGACAGGCGCGGTATTTGCTCCCGGTATGTCCACCAGCAGTTCAAATGGATCGCTGGCGCCGCATAGCGGAAGCTTGGTTGAACGTGCTGTCGAATCAGTGGCGAGGATGTAGTAATATATGGTTTGTCCCAATGCGGGAGTTGGCACATCTGCGGACCATGTGTTGCCAGAAACGGAATTGAGCGTTGCGTATTGCCACTGGCCGGTTGTGCTGTAACGGTAAGCGATATAAGTGCTGCCGGCGTTCAGGGGGTTGCTGTGGGTGATCTCCACGTTTAGCGTGACGCTGCTGTTGGCAGTTGCCGAAGCGGGCGGGACGTGCCAGACGTGGATCATCTGCTCGTCGTGGACAGTGTGCACGCGGCAATGGGCGGAGTCGTCGGAGAGCCAGGAACTATTATAGTATCCCTGCACCGTGTATCCCGGCATGGCTGCCTGATAGGCCGCGACCGCGGCAAGATCGGCTGCCGATGCGGTTGAATTCCACTGCGGGACATAGATCTTGTTATTGTAGATGAAGGCGTTGGCGTATGGCTCATTGTTGCTCGTCTGATCCACGCGGAAGATCTGGAAGGGAGTGCCATAGCTGGAAGTTTTGGTTTCCCACAAGTCAACCACAGCCTCAAGAGCGGAGTAATTGGCATGGCCGGAAGGAACGCGGGCGATCATGACCTTGTCAACATCAAGCAGCTTGGCGTGGCAGTCGATGTGATCGATGCTGGAGTTTGAGAGCGGATCGGCGTACATGAAGTATTCGTCCACGCCCAGGTATTGCTCCACCAAGTCTTCGATCTGGGTGAGTGTATAGCTGTATTCGGTCACCTGGGAGTTCTGGACTCCGTCGTTCTCGGTCTGGATCAGGGTGGTTGACATCATTTTGCCGTTGCCGTCGGTCATCACATTGCCGCCAGTGGCAACCAGGGGCATATAATAGTAGCCGAAGCCGAACTGGTCGTCCAGGACAGCATTGACAGCATTGTCATAGGGACGGTTGCGGTTGTAGCGGAAGTCGACAATGGACATCTCGCCGGCGGTATCGAAGATGGTCCAGGGGCCATAGTCACGCGTCCAGTAGGTGTTTATGCCATCGCGAACGATGAAGCTGACGTTGCTCATGTTCACGCCGTTGGATGAGAGGAGGCTGCTGGCTGTGCTCTGAGTGCTTGATGTTACCAGCACGTGCAACTGGCCTTGGTTGGAGAGATCGGCGATCATGTTATAGGGCAAGCCAAAACCGCTGGAGTAGGCGATGATGGCTCCGGTCGCGGGTTCCCATTCCGCGATGAAACGGATGTCTGTGGGTTCCACGTATGCTTCCACGGTAAAGGCAACCGGAACGCTCAGGCTTGGGTTGTTCTCCGCGTTCGACGTTATCACCAGGTTGGCGTTATAGGTCCCGGGTGAGAGGGTAACAGCGTTTAAGTTGAGAGTGAGGACAGCGCTTCCGCCTGCGGCAATTGTCCCGGAGGAGGGGGAAACCGTTCCCCAGGCCGCGAAGCTGGAAGTGGTGCTCCAATTCAGGGAAGCTGCGCCATTATTGGTCACGGTTACCGTGGCAGTGGTGCTGTTGCCTTCGATCGCGCTTGCCGATACTGAAGAGGGATTGACCAAGATGGAAGGGCCTGTTTGCTGAGGCAGCAGCACGATCTTTACATTGGGCCGGGAAGTGGAAGTGTATCCTCCGGTAAACACGCTGGTTTGGTCGGATTCGTCGGCACGGACATAGCGGTATCCGTTGGTTACAGTAGTATACTGCGTGGTGCCGCTGGCAACCCACGAACCAATATCGCCAAAGGCTGTGTCCAGAACGATATTGTCAGTTCCGTTCCAAGTGAAAGGAGTGCTGAGGTTATACATGTTCCAGCCTGTTGCGGAGGGCAGATATGAAGCAGAACTCCAGACCTGGGTCATGCTGCTGGAGGGAATCCAATTGGTGACATCTGTGGCGGTGGTATGTCCCATACGTACGATGAAATTGGGCATGGTGAGGGTCGGCAGGCTGGTGATGTTGAAGCCAATCTGGGTTATCTGGATTGGCCCGACAACGCCTGCTGCCCCAAGTTCTGCCGCAGTGTAGACGGATTGTCCATGCAGGCTTTCGTAATAGACGTTGACTGGACAGGCAGATGTTGTGCTATTTGAAGATGTGCCAGTTCCGATTATCACTTCTGTGATTTGGTTCGGAGTGGCCGTAGCGATGTTGGATGCTGCCGATTCTCCCGCAGGATTGGTATAGAGGGTGGTCACGTAGTAGCTGTATGTGGTGCCATTGGTGACGGCTGAATCGTTGTATGAAGTGCCGGTCACCGTCGTCAGCGCAACACCGTCTTTATATATTTTATAGCTGCTGATGGCGCGGTCCCTGCTGCCAAGGGTGAATGTTTCTTCGGCTTCACGTCCGGTCGCGGCAGTCCAGGTTAGCAACACCACGTTGTTTCCGCCGGTGGCGACAAGGTTTGTGGGCGCGCTCATGTTTGGCGTGGCGTTCACAGATGCAGTGGGATCGGATTCGTCAGTACCGTATAGGGCGGAGACTTTGTAGCTGTAGGTTGTGCCGTCGGTAACTGCCGTGTCGGTATAGGTAAGTCCGGTTGTGGTGGTGAGGGGATTGTTGTTTTTGTAGACCTTGTATCCGGTTGGGGTTCCGCTGCCCGGAGCCTGCCAGGTTAGCGTCACTGAACCGTGGGTTGCTGTTGCTGAGAGATTCTGCGGAGGATACAGCATACCCGCGGCGGGATATATCTTGAGTTTCAGGTTGGGTAAATTGGTAGACGCGGTCAGTGATGTGGGCTGGGCATCATCGCTGCGGTTCTGCCTGGCTCGAGTAGCGGAAGCGGTGGTGTAGGTCCAATTGGGGTAGTTTGTGATATAGGCTTGATAACCCTTAACCGTGAGGATGGAGAGGTTGCTGCCGTCATAGGCGAACTGGTTTTGCAGATTCACTTCCATCCAGCCGCTAGTTGCTGTATTTGGCCAGGCTCCGTTGTAAACCTGCGTATATCCGTTGGTGCTGTAAGTGCCGGTAGCAAGAGACGTGGAGGAAGTATTCTTCATATAGATCGTCACGGCTTCAATGCTGTTCACGTCAGTACCGCTTGCCTTGTAGAACCCGATGGATTTGATGGTTCCGGGAGTTCCGATCTCGGAGGCAAGATAGATTGCTTCGTGCCCGGAGTAGTTGTAATATCTGTCAATTGGGTAGGTTTGTGTCGAGGTGCCGTTTCCGATTATAACTTCGAGCGGGGCGCCAACTTCCACGTTGACTGTTGTGTTGGCAGAATACTGACCCGCGACAGCGTTGAAGACCAAAGCTGCAAGGGTGCCTTCAGATACTGATGAAGCTGCGCTGATGGTAAAGCTGAGTGCGGTGTTGCCTCCCGCGGAGATAGCAGAGAAGCTGGTGCTTCCGTTCACAACTGTGATGCCTGTGGTGCCGCAACTTAGAGACCCCGTTCCCGTGAGGGAAGCCGCGCCTCCGGTGTTGTTCAGGATGATGGAAATTGTTGCGGTTTCTCCTGGGTCAAGCAAGCCGTCATTATCGCCGGTCGGATCCGAAACAGTCATGCTGCCAAAAGCTAACGCCGGAGCGTTGAGCGTCTTGGTGAAGTTGTAGGTCCAGGGTCCGTAGCCGCTCATGGTCATAGTCACGGTGAATTGCGCCACAGTGCCGTTGGCAACGTTGTTGGCGATGCTGATGGCATAGGCATTGTCAGCAAGGGTAGTCGCGTCTGCAGCAAGTGTGCTGATGGTATGGGCGTTGTCGGTAATCGTGATTCCGCTGGTGGCACAGCTTAGGGTGGCGGTCACACTCGTTGCTGCTGAAGTACCGGAGTTTTTGAATGTCACGTCAAAATATCCGCTTTCGTTATACTCCGGAACATCGTTGTTGGAGTCGTCGAAGTTGGCGGCGGTCACTTCCATCCAGGGTCCCGAAGCCACAGTTTGGGCCATGGTGCCAACATAGGTCACGCGATTGTGAGCCGTAGCGGTGATAGTATAGTTCAAAACCCCGGTGGGCGGATTGGAAAGCATGATGGTAACGTTGCCGGAGCTGTTTGTAAAGCCTCTTCCGTAGATCACATTGTTGTAGGTGATCGCCACCAGTGTATTATTGACACCGGTTGAGACGCTTATTGATGTAGTTCCGGAGGTGATGTTGGAAGGATGCGTAACGCTCATGGCGATGGGGGTCTTGGTGCGTGAGGAGAGGCTGGCGTCACCGAATATGTGCCAGGTCTTGAACATGTTTACCCCATCGGATCCCGTGGTGTTACCGTAAGTATCCATCATCTTGCAGGAACCGTTATAGTACAGCCCGCCTACCGTGAATTTGGATTGTGCGACAACCAGATCGGTCACTTCGTCTTCTGCCAACATTGGTGAATTCCAACTCTGGTTGATCGAACTGGCATAGATTGCCACAGAGCCGCCATTGGCGTTGCGCTGCCAGGCTTCCGCAAAGCAAGTTAGGGATACGAAATTGCCGTTTACGCAAGCCACGTCCATAATGAAGGGGGTTTTTGTCCCGTTTGTCAGGGCGGTGGCGTTGGTGTTGCTGAATCCTGTTGTCACCCAGTAGGTGTCTGCTCCGTGACCGACATAATTGATGAATCCTCTGCCGGCATTGACGTTGGTGGTCACTGTAGAGGCAGAAGCGCCTGGATCGTAGACTTGATCCACAGATGTATAGCCAAAATTGAGCAAGTCGGTTCGGATGTTGTTCATGTGGGTAATGTCGGATTCGCCATTATCCCCTTGGGAACCGCCGCCTTCAGCGGAGGCGATGCCCATGGCCCGACTTAGCCAGGTGTCTGAAGTTGTTACATCGCGTTCATAAGCGATAGCTTTGTTGATTTGAGCCGTTACCTGCGCTGCCGTTTCAGCGGAAAACCTGCCGATAAAGATATCAGGATAGTTATCCGAACCGGCAACCAGCGAAAAGGTAGGATCTGAACCCCCGCCTCCGGATGACAGGGAAGGGATTTGGGGAGCGTCTCCCACCAACTGGACGTAGGAGATATCGTTATCCGCATTATAGCGGTTTTGGATATAGGTTTGCAATTGCGCTGCGGTAGTGCCGATTGTTGACCATTCCACAAGTTCAGTTGGGATGCCTTTCTGGATTTTCCAATTCACATAAGGTAGGATAGTGCTCATATAGTTTGTGTGGCAGATAACCAGCAGCTTGCCGAAGCCGTCGTCCACAGGCGTATAGCGGTAGCTGTCCCAATTGATAAAACGGTTTTCGTATATAGCAACAAAGTCACGTGATATGGTGCTATTCACTTGATTGAGGACGTTTACGGTATCAAGGCCGGATGCGTAAACTCTGACTTTGAAAGAAGTATATACTCTCAGAGTCTTGCTTGCCGGATTATAGGCAAAGGGTATGGTTTTTACCACAATGCCGCGAAAGTCTCTCAGAATATACGGTTCGGAAAGGTCAGCCGGAGAGGCGGGATAGAACTGGTTGCCCTCATACAATCTGGAAAATGTATAGGGAACCGAATCGGGATCGATGTCACGTGTGAGCACTCCTTTGGAGGGAGCAACCGGTAACTCCAGATCCTGATACTGCAGATCATAAATTTCCATGGCCATGCGGGCAGTATTGTCAACGATGATGCTCCGGTTGAAAACCGGCAGTTGGGGATATCCCTTGTCCTGGGTGATACCCTCTTTCGGCATCTGCACGTGATACCACTGCTCGCTGTCGATAGTGACCGGTGTTTTTTCAAATTTGCCTATCCGGTACTGAAGTATGGTCTCGGAGGCAGATGAGGAGATTACGGAGACGGAATTGGCGCCGTCACCGAGAGAAACAGTTTCTGCTGCAACTGATGCGATAAGCAGCGTGAGTATTGCGAGAAACAAAGCAAGTTGTTTCATGCGTGATCCTCCTGATCATTGAGGTTTGTTCATTAATTTTTCCAAATCTTTCATCCCCTGAGGGGTGGAAAACTTTTTCATCATCTTCTTCATGTCTTCAAACTGGCGCAACAAACGGTTTACTTCAGTGACGGAACGTCCGCAACCCCTTGATATGCGAAGGCGGCGGCTGCCGTTCAGGATCTCAGGTTTTTCCCTTTCCTTGTCGGTCATCGACTGGATGATCGCTTCCACATGCTTCAGCGCGTTGTCGTCAATCTTTAAGTCAGCGGGAAGTTTGTGTCCCATTCCCGGTATCATGCGGATGATGGATTCAAGCGATCCCATCTTCTTAATGCTTTGCAGCTGTTTGAGAAAGTCGTTTAGAGTGAACTGGTTTTTAAGCATTTTCTTTGCCAGTTTCTCATTTTCTTTCGCGTCAACCGCTTCCCCGGCCTTTTCAATCAGAGTCAGCACGTCGCCCATGCCCAGAATGCGCGATGCCATGCGGTCGGGATAAAAAACTTCGAGATCGCCCAGTTTTTCGCCAATACCCACATACGCCACAGGGCGCTCGGTCACTGCTTTGATCGATAAGGCGGCTCCGCCTCTGGCATCACCGTCGAGTTTGGTGAGGATCACCGCGTTGAAGGCGAGTTTGTCATAAAACTCTTTGGCAACATTAACAGCTTCCTGGCCTGTCATGGCGTCTGCCACGAAGAAGATGTAGTCGGGTTTGACAAATGCCTTTAGCCGCACCACTTCGTCCATCATAGCTTCGTCGATGTGCAATCTACCCGCTGTGTCAAAGATCAACAGGTTCGCCATATCTTTCTGCGCGGCTCTCAGCGCGCTGTCCGCAATCTTCAGGACGTCTTTGGTGTCTTCGGAAACGACCGCGATATCCACCTGTTTGCCCAAAATCTTGAGTTGATCTACTGCGGCCGGTCTGTAAACGTCGCAAGCCACCATCATGGTTTTGAGGTTCTTCTTGCGGAAATGGAGGGCAAGCTTCGCGCACGCGGTCGTTTTGCCAGAACCCTGCAACCCAACCATCATCACTTTTGTGAGCTTGTTGTTGTATGCCTTGAGCTCAAAACCCTCGGTGTCCATGAGGGCAATCAATTGCTCATGGACGATCTTGATCACCTGTTGTCCGGGAGTCAGTGATTTCATCACTTCAGCGCCCAGGGATCGCTTTTCGACTTCGGCGACGAAATTTTTTACGATGCGAAAGTTGACGTCAGCTTCAAGTAGCGCCATGCGAATCTCGCGCAGAGCGTCCTTGATGTTCTGTTCAGTCAGATATCCTTTGCCGCGTATGTTGCGGAAAACTTTATCCAGTTTCTCCGAGAGGCTGCTAAACATGTTTATACCTTTGTTTGAATTCTAAGTTGTTTCAGGCTCGAACAATCCTTCACCCGATCATATTCCAGGCTCGCCAACCGCGGAAAGATCGCCTTGTTTCATCCCGTTTGACAAACGGGTTGATAAGGGGAGGATACAGGCGAAACGTCGGGCCAGAAATGTGAGAGGAATGGGCACCATTAATATGTTCGATTGTTGCAAGAAGCTTGGGGTCCCTAATTGGTCTGTTTGATGGAGGAGATTGCAATCCAAATTCCGACGCAACCTTTAAGTTTGCCTTAGGTTTTGTATGGCTTGGGAATAATCCTGGCTGCCGAAAATGTAAGACGCAGACACCAGTATATCGGCACCTGCCTGGCGAAGTTGGTCCGCAATCTCCGCGTTGACTCCTCCGTCAACCTCGATCAGTGCGGCATAATTGCCTCGGTCGATGATCTCACGTAGTTGACTGACTTTCGTCAGCACCGAGGGGATGAACTTCTGGCCGGAGAAGCCGGGATTAACGCTCATAAGCAATACATAGTCGAGTTCCGGTAGTATGCACTCGAGGGTTGAAATGGGAACGGCGGGATTCAACGCGACACCTGCTTTGATTCCGTGTTCTTTGATCTTCTGAACCAGGCGTTGGACATGGAATTCGCATTCCTGGTGAAAACTGATCATGTTGACGCCCAGACCGGCAAGCGGCTCGACGTATGCGGAAGGATTGGTGACCATCAGATGAGCGTCCAGGGGCAGGGAAGTCAGTTCTCGTATTCTGGCGATGAGCGGCTGGCCGAAAGTCAGGTTGGGGACGAAGTGCCCGTCCATGACGTCCAGATGCAACATGTCGGCAGCATCGAGGGCGTGGATCTCTTCCCCCAGCCTGCCAAAATCGCTGGAAAGGATCGAGGGCGCGATCAAGGTCCGGCGCATTGTCAACTCCTGATCAGGAAAATGATGTCTTTTACATCTTCAGAGATTTTGCTTCGGCATTGCCGCAAGATATCGACCTTTCTGAGATACAGCTCTTGCATCCAGGCATTGTTTTGGACGGCAATATAAAGGATGGATTTTGTGAACCGGTACGGATGGGACCGGGAGGCGAAGAGCTCTCCCACAATGTCTTTCCAGGATCTGGAGAGGATGATGAAACTCCGGAATCGAGTCCCACCGATTTTCATCACCAGATCCTGGTGGATTGTTGACACATGTATGAAAGACATCGTTTTTCCC
This sequence comes from uncultured Candidatus Cloacimonadota bacterium, assembly GCA_964550575.1. Lineage (GTDB taxonomy): Bacteria > Cloacimonadota > Cloacimonadia > Cloacimonadales > Cloacimonadaceae > Syntrophosphaera. Next base: position 4,646 of record CAZKAA010000059.1, on the reverse strand, counting down.
GAAGGAAGCTATGGGTTTTATGAGTCAGTCAGGGGCAGATCAGGATACCGGATTCGGTAGTTTTCCGACACATGGTTCCTGAACCACGAGCTGACAGACATCAGTCTTTTTTCTTGCTGAGAATTGACCAGGCGGGATATGCCAGGATCACGCAAATCATGGCGATCAAATATGCCGACACGGCTGTCTGGGTGGACTGGGTGAATATCATCACTCCTAATCCAGGAACCAAAGACATGGCAATAATTGCCAGATATCCCAACAGCTTGTGGGGCGGATTAGCGTTCTTTTTAGCCAATAATATCAGAGCTGCCAGCATGAAGAACAGAAGCAGAACAAGCCCGATCAGTACCTTGCCCAGAACTGGGAACCAGTAGCCGGCAGGCATGCCAAGCCTCATCATCAAGGTGGGCACAGACGATTTGCCAAGCACTTCAAGCTTGACGGGTTCGTCTACACTGTCCTGCTGAACGGTAACATCCGCTGTTCCAGTATCGGGCATGGTCTCGTCAGCAACAACCTCCTGCTTTTTGACACCGATGCTATCGTCGAAGACAGCCTCGCCCAGATCGTCTCTCTTCGTGAAAATTGAGGAAAGCGAGATCACAGGCTTGAAAAACTTGAAGCTGTCAGCGGCTGCCTGTTCAGCAAGCTTCGCGAAGTACTTTTCGCTTGCCGCTTCGATCATCTGCCTGACTTGTTTCTGGTTTTCGGCTTTGATCACAGGTTCGTTGGACTTGTTGAACTCGAGAAGATCGATCAGGCTTTGATACTCTTGGTTGATAACAGGTCCTTGTGAACCGTCTTGCTGGTTCTCCGACGCGAACATGGCTTTGAGCAGGACAGGCGGGTTTGTGGCTTTCCATTCGGCGTTTGTTGTGCCATGAACAAGAAGCAGGGGAACTATGATCGCCAGCAAAGCCAGGAAGCATCCGAAGATAAGGTTCAGAAGAGGATTGGCTTTGATCAGGTCTGAATGGCGCTGGTGCTTGCGGATAAGAATGAAGACCAATGCCACGATCGCGCTGATTAAAACGAACCAGATGATGTAACCAACGATGCCGTGGATGAATCCCAGGGCTGATAACGCGGCTATGAATACAACCAGAGCGATGATCTGGAAAATTGGACCCAGTTTGGATTCAGGTTTCTCCATACGCGCTCTTGCCTTGGCGGTTTTATTCAAGAAAAAAATCAGAGCGAAGACCGCGATGAAAAAGAGAATGAACAAAGGCAGTATTTTGATGTTGCCGATGCCAATCAAAGACAACAGAGCTATGAACACTACTGTCGCCAATATCTTGGGTCCAAGAAACTTGAGGTCTTTCATGGGAACTCCCGGTTTATATTTCGTCGTTCACTGGCTCGGTGTCTGCGTTATCGGATTCCTCTCCGACGGCACCCAGATCTTCCTCCACAGGCTGAACCAGTTCAGCAGGAACTTCTTTCTGTTCTTTTTCCACAAGGACGCTGACTTCGGATACAACTTCCCTGTGCAGGCGAATCTGGACCTGGCTTTCACCCAGAGTCTTGATATGTTTGTCCAGCACGACCATCGACCTGTGGACGTTCACGCCATGGTCTGTGAGTTGCTGCACGATGTCCGTTTCGGAGACGGAACCAAACATATGATCGTTTTCGTCCACCTTGCGAACAAATACCAAGTGCAAGCTTCTGATCTTTTCGTCAAGCTTTTTCAGTTCTGCAAGGATCCGCTCTTCTTCCTCGGCGGCCTTGGCTTGAATCGATCCAAGATGCTTCATGTTCTGGGGGGTGGCGTAGATAGCCATTTCCCTTGGAATAAGGTAATTTCTGGCGAATCCGCGTTTGACGCTGACTACTTCGCCCTTTTTGCCAACTTTCTCTATGTTGTTCAACAGAATGACTTTCATGATAAATATCCTTTTGTCTTGATTTTCCTCAGATCGAGCCAGATATCGGCGAACCCGATCAGCGCGATCAGAAATAGGTTGAATGCGATTAGAATTACCAGCAGCGCCATCAAGAATACATTGGAGCTGAAGCTGGAAAAGAAGTGGAGTACGACTCCAATCCCCTGGATCGCCGGCAGAAAGCACAGAGCGATCAACGCGTTTACAAATAGCAACTGAGCCTGGGGAAAGAAGAACAGAGGCACTATAAGCAGGATAAGCAGATTGCAATACTTCGGGAAGAAAACATCCTTCCAGGCAAAGCGGATTCCCTGCAGCCTGTGGAAAAGGATGAAACCCAGAAATAACGCCAGCAGTTGCGGTATGATCCAACTGACTGGCAACAGGGATTTCACCAATTCCAGGGACTGGGGTGTAGCCAAACTCAGCATCATCTGAGGGCTGAGTTGAGCCATTGCCTGGATGGCCTGATCCAGAGCAAGCGCCAAAACACGCCAAAAGAGCAAGTACCTTATTATACCGTATGCGCTTATAAAAACCGCGGTGTGCGCCATTGCCAGTGTGTAGTTTCTGAATCTTTGCTGTGACTCGGAGAATAGCACTACAGGCAAGGCTGCTCCGAACACTGCGTCAAGACCGCGTATTATAACGGGTGTTGTCCTCACGGGATCTGACGAATTGTTTATCAGCGACGCGGTTACGAAGACGAGCGGCACGATCAACAACTGCCAAAGGAATCTCAGAGGACGCTCTTCGGGCTTTTTCAGCCTTAAAGCGACCCATGCCAGGCCCAGCAGCAAGCCGAGGAATGGATCCAAGGTTGCCACGGCACCCAGCAGCACGGCAAACAAGCTCACTATTCTGCTACGTATGGCAGCAAAGCCATTTGACGGGCGCGTTTGATCTCTGTTGTAAGCTTGCGCTGGTGTTTGGCGCAGGTGCCCGTCATACGAGCAGGATCAATCTTGCCGACATCCGATATGAACTGGCGGAGTGTATCGAGATTCTTATAGTCAATGACGGTTTCTTTATTGGCGCAGAAGCGGCAGTATTTCTTGCGGGTGAATTTTTTCTTACGATCGGTGATATTCATTTATACTCCAGTGGTTAAAATGGTACGTCGTCTGTTGTTGTAGTTGCGGAGGGTTGGGGATGCTCATCCGGCAGCGGCACGTCGTCTTCCGCGCCTTCGCCTTCAGCTTTGGGTTTCCATTCCAGAGGCTGGATGGCGTCAGCGATTATTTCAAACACTTTGCGGTTGATGTTGTTGGAATCGACATAAGACCTGGTGTCGATCTTACCCTCAATGAGAACCGCCGACCCCTTGTGGGCGACTTTACAAATGTTCTCAGCGCTATAGTTCCAAGCAACCACATCCACAAACACTGGTACAGACTGCCATTGATCGGATTCGTCCTTGAAGCGTTTATCCATAGCCACAGTGAACCTAACAACTGGAGTTCCCTTGGGGGTGAACTTCAGTTCGAGATCCTGGGTGATCCTGCCTGCAATGATAGCTCTGTTGAGCCTGGGTAATCTGAGATCTGCCATGAATCCTCCTATTCGTCTCTGGCCACAAACATATGCCGGAGTATCTTTTCGTTGATGTTGATCTGGGCTTTAATCGCTTTGATCGAAGTGGACTCAAGCTTGAAGTAATTCACGAAGTAGTAGGCTTCTTGAAGCTTGTTGATTGGGTAAGCCAGCATGCGTCTTCCCCAGGGGTCCGTTTTGATGATCTCGCCGCTTTTATCCCTCACCATTGAGAGGATGTTGTCATTAAGAGCGGCTGCTTCTTCCTCATTGACCTTAGGTGTAACCAACACCATAAGCTCGTAGTTTTTAACCATTGTTTTTCTCCTTTGGACTTGTGTTTCCGGAGTCTAATTCTCCGGAACAGGATTTATTCCATTTGCTGTACTCGTTCAGCACAGCATGAAAACCATAACTGATATAAATGTCAACAAATTCTGCGACTTTGGTCAAAGCAGGTTTTAACGACTTCAGGTCTTCTGGTGTGAACTCGTCGAGGACATAATCTCTTGGATCATCATTTCCTCTGCCGATGCCAATCCTGATTCTTTTCAGAGAATCAGGCGTTACAGCTTCTAGCAGGGATTTCACGCCATTGTGTCCGCCATCTCCGCCGCCGTTTCGGATCCGGAGCTTTGCCAGAGGAAGCTCGATATCGTCATGTATAACCAGAACTTCCTCCGGTTTCCATTTCCTGATTGCTTCTGACAATGCGAGCCCCGACCTGTTCATGTAGGTGTTTGGCTTGATCAGGTATGCGTCGCGAAATCTGGCGAAATCGAACACCTTACTGTGCTTGAACGCTAACTTATGCTTTTCAGACCATTCCGTCAGACTAAGAAATCCGGCATTGTGTCTGGACAGTACGTATTCAGAGCCGATATTCCCCAATCCGACCACCAGCTTCATTGCTCGGTTTTATCTTCCTTTGGTTCCGGTGCGGCTTCGGCAGGAGCGCTTGTTTCGACCTTCTTGGCATGGATGGCCACCAGGGTGACATCCATATTGTCTTTGAACTGCCAGGCGCCTTGAGGCAGATCCTTGACGTGCATCGATTCGCCGACCTTAAGAGCTGAAATGTCCAGCTTGAACTCGTCCGGTACGTCCTTTGCCAGGCATGAGATCTTGACAGAGCGCTGAATAACATCAGTGAAACCGCCCTCTTTGTTTCCTGCTGGCTCGCCGACGAATTGAACCGGGACTTCGAATTCCATTTGAGTC
>CAZKAA010000058.1:0-15782 GCA_964550575.1 uncultured Candidatus Cloacimonadota bacterium | reverse complement strand
AGCTGGTTGAAATCGCCAAAGGCTAAGAATGCCGGAAAACTATTCCGAGGGCATCAGACCAACAGCTAAAGGAATCTCAAGGTGCAAGAACAACTGAGGGAAGCCGCGGCGCAAGCCAGAAAGGATATTGAGGCTTGTCAGAGCGATAACGACCTACTGAACGCCAAAGCCAGATACCTGGGGAAAAAGAGCCTGATTAACAGCCTCTACTCCAGGCTGAGGGAACTTCCGGAAGAGGAACGCCCTGCCTTTGGACAGTCGATAAACGAAATCCGCGCAGAAATCGAAAAACTGCTCAGCCGGCGCGAAACCGAACTGAAACAGCAAAGCAAGGAAAGGCAGGATCGAGCGAGCATGCAGGACCTGAGCCTGCCGGGGATATATACCCAGCGCGGCTCCCTGCATCCGATCACGATCGTCAGAAGGCGGATCGAAGACGTCTTCCTCGGCTTGGGTTTTGAGATCGCGGAAGGGCCGGACATCGACGACGAGTTTCACAACTTCGACGCCCTGAATACTCCTCCGGACCATCCGTCGCGCAATCTCGCGGATACCTTTTACCTCGACAACGGCTGTCTGCTGCGAACCCAGACCTCCACGGTGCAGGTCCGCGTCATGGAAGCGCATCGTCCTCCCATTCGCATCATTTCGCCCGGCAGATGCTATCGCAACGACAAACCCGATCCCTCGCACTCGCCCGTATTCCATCAGGTTGAAGCCCTGGTCGTCGATAAAGGCATATCCATGGCCGATCTGAAGGACACCCTGCAGAACTTCGCGCAGATAATGTTCGGACCGCAGGTCAGATCCAGGATCCGGCCGCATTTCTTTCCCTTCACGGAACCCAGCGCGGAAATGGATATCAGCTGCGTAAGTTGCGGCGGCAACGGCTGCCGCATTTGCAAGAACTCCGGCTGGCTGGAAATGGGTGGCGCCGGAATGGTCGACCCCAATGTCTTCAAGATCCTCGGCATCGATCCGGAGATATACTCCGGTTTCGCTTTCGGCGTGGGAATAGAGCGCATCGCCATGTTGAAATACAACATCCCAGACATGCGGATCCTGTATGAAAACGACGTGCGCATGCTGCGCCAGTTCACGAGGGAGTCGAGATGAAGATATCCACCCGCTGGCTTGCCAGATATGTAGATTTACCCGCGGACCCAGAATTCCTGATACAAAAACTGACTTTCAGCGGAATCGAGGTCGAAGCGGTTGAGCATCTCAAAGCGCTGCCGGAATTAGTGCTGACCGCCAAAGTGATCAGTGCCGAGCGAATCCCGGACACAGACCACCTCATGGTTTGCTCCGTGGACTTCGGCAGTGGTGAGAACGCGCAAGTCGTCTGCGGTGCGCCCAACTGCCGCGCCGGAATGGTCTCCGTCATTGCCTTGCCGGGAGCGGATCTGCCACAGATCACGATCAAGAGCGCGAAGCTAAAGGGCGTCGAATCCCATGGCATGCTCTGCTCGGAAAAGGAACTCGGGATTTCGGACAACCACGCCGGCATAATCGAGCTAGACCCGGAGACACCCATCGGCATCAGCGCAAATGAGATCTTTGAGCTTCCGGATATTCTGCTGGAGCTTGAAATCACGCCCAATAGATCTGACCTGCTCGGTTATCAGGGAATCGCGCGTGACCTCTCGTCATCACTGAATATCCCGCTGCATCTGCCTGAGATTACATCCTTTCCGGGAACACAAAGCGATGAAACTGGGCTCAACCTTGTTCTGCGGGACAGCGAACGCTGCCCCCGATACACTGCCCGGCTGCTCAGAAATGTCACAGTCAAGGACTCCCCGCAATGGCTGAAAACATCTCTGGTAAAGTCAGGACTCAGACCCATCAACAATATCGTGGACATCACAAACTATGTGATGATGGAAACCGGGCATCCCCTGCACGCCTTCGATTATGACAAACTCCTGCCCTTGAACCCGCAGGACAAGCATCCGGCAATCGTCATCAGAACTGCATCGCAGGGCGAGGAATTCGACGCGCTGGACGGTAAAAGCTATACCCTGGACCCAAACGACCTGGTCATCGCGGACGGCAGGAATCCATCCGCCCTCGCGGGTGTCATCGGAGGCAAGGAATCGTCAATCACGGAAGCCACGACCCGCATCGTGCTCGAATCCGCCGCGTTCTGCCCCACATCGATACGCGCCACGGCATACAAGCACAAGATCTCGACGGATTCCTCCTATCGCTTTGAAAGGCACCTTTCTCCGGCCAGCCCGGTCCGTGTTAGCGACCGCGCCGTGGAACTGCTGCTTGGCATCGCGGGCGGAGAAGTCTGCAACGAAATATACGACGCCTATCCGGTCCCCCGGAAACCCCAGTATCTCGGAATCCGGCCGCGCAGATACGCAGAACTGGTCGGCTATGAACTGGAAGATGCCAAAATCCGCTCATATCTGCTGGCTTTGGGTTGCAAATTCACGCAATACGGCGCCTGGATCGACGGCTTGGTTGACGATTTGGCAAAAGTATATTGCCACCACGCGGAAGAAGAGAAAGCGGGCAAAACCGAGTTCACGGAGATCGATTGCGATCACGCGCTCTATTTTGAGATCCCTCCCCAAAGGGTCGACCTCTCCCGGGAAGCTGATCTGATCGAAGAACTGGCAAGACTTGACGGTTATGACAAGATACCACAGAAGCAGACGGTTTCTCAGATCATGGACAGGCACGGGCATCGAGTCCGCAGGAACATTGAAGACCTCTTCGTGACTGCCGGCTTCTATGAAACGCTCAACTACAGCTTCTCTGACCCCGCCCAACTGCCTAAACTGGCTTTTGGTCCCGAGGATGTGGAACGCAAGTCGCTTTCATTGATCAACCCCCAAAGCAGCAACCAATCTGCGATGCGCATCAGCTTGCTGCCCGGGCTGCTGGAAAACATCGCTTACAATCTCAATCACGGGGAACGCAACCTCAAGCTGATGGAATCGGGAAAGGTTTATCACCGTGATGGCGGCGCTTATTGCGAGCCGCTCAAGCTTACAGCCCTGATGACAGGCTCTTACTCCAAAATGCACTGGAAGGCCAAAGCTGAACCGGCGGGATTCTATCAGGCAAAAGGCTTGGTGGAAAGCGTGCTGGAAACCTTGGGTATCGAAGATGCGGAAACGCAAGCTGCGTCGGATCCTATGATGATCGCCGCGGACAGCTTGGAATTCCTCTCCGGCAAGAAGCTGCTTGCCACCATAGGCCGCCTGAGTTCGGGGGTCGCAGAAAACGCGGGCATCGACCTCACGATCCTCAAACAGGACTTGTGGGTGATAGACCTGGAAATCGGCAACATCATCGAAGCCACCAGAGGTATGTCAACGGAGTTCAAACCCCTGCCCCGCTATCCATCGGTGACAAGGGATGTCTCTTTCCTGATCGCGGACAATATCCCATTCAGCCAGATCGCGGAGACCATCCGCAAGGTTGACAACCAGCTTGTCAGTTCCGTCGAAGTGTTTGACGAATACCGCGGCAAGCAGGTTACGGAAGGAAATCGCAGCATATCTCTGCGCCTGACCATCCAGGATATGGAAAAAACATTGACAGATGAGCGCGTTGACCAGTTAATTGCAATGGTGGTGAAAACGCTTGTCGAAAAGTGGAATATCAACATGAGGTGAATTCATGGAAACCAACGCTATTAGTTTACAAGACAAAATACAGCGGTTAATAGACCAATACACGCAGGATAAAAAGAAGCTTGCCGAGATGGAAGAACAGAACTCAACCCTGCGGGAAGAGAACAAGCAACTGATGGAACAGATTGAGAATATCAACGCCGCGGAAAATAGCTCCTCTTCAAGGATAAAAGACCTGGAAAAGCAGGTCAAGACAATGGAAGCCAGGATACAGGAACTTCAGAACACGCTGGCCGGATTTGAGAATATGGCCAACGACGCCATCGGCAAAATAGATAATTTCTTTCCTGATCTTTCTTCCGAGTGAACAGCATGAAATCGGTGGAAGTTGAGATTTTCGGGCGCAGATTCCGGCTGCGCAGCGACGATCCGGAGGAAACCGCAGCAGTCGCCAGCGCGATCAATCATGATTTGAACGAACTGCGCGATCTCTACGAAGACCTCGATTTCACCAAACTGCTGTTGCTTTTGACTTTAAAAAAACAAGACGAGATAGTGTCTTTGACAAAACGCGTCCAGCAACTGGAAGTCGATCTGCAAAAAGTGAACCAGATGCTGGAGAGGATTGTCGGAGAAATATGAGATTAGCCTGCGGAACTCGTGATATGGATTGCAGAAAAGCTACTGAAATTACGGGAACCGAGCCATGGGTGGCATGCACGCCGGCTTGTTCCGGATCCACAAAACCCAAAAGGTAGGCGCCCACCTTATGCTTGGCTTTATCAGACAAGCATACACGGTTCCTGCGGGCTTTTTTAAAACACTGGCGGCAAAAACCGCCTTCATAGATCATTAAGGAAATGCCAATGCATATGATAATTGCATCAATGCTTGCCGCGGGATTGAACAGGAACTGGCTGATGCTGGTTGCCGGTGTGGGCGGTGGCCTGTTGCTCGCGCTCATCGTATTTTTGATACGTCGCGGATCAACCTTTCGCATGATCTCCCATGCCAAAGAGATCGCCGAAGAGATCAAAGCTTCCGCCAAAAACGAGATCGAAACCGCCAAAAAAGCCGCCCTGCTGGAAGCGAAGGACGAGTGGTTCAAGCAAAAGAGGGTGATGGAAGATGAGATCAAGGAGCGGCAAAAAGAACTCCGCATCCAGGAGAAAAAATACAGCGACCGCTTGAGCAGCCTGGATAAAAGGCTCGACGCACTTGATAAAAAGGAAACCAATCTCGGAGAGCAGGAAAAGAAGCTCAAAGTCAAGGAAGAAGAGATCGCCCGCAGGAATCAGGAATGCGATCTGCTCATCGCCGAACAGCGCAACCGGCTGGCTGAGATCGCCGGCCTCAGCCGCGAGGAAGCGATCCAGTTGATGCGCGATGAACTGATAAATCAAGCGCGCCAGGTGGCGGCAAACGATGCCAAGCTGACTATCGAGCAGATCAAACTCGACACCAACAAGAAGGTCTCAGAGATACTCTCCACCGCGATCCAAAGACTCGCCGTGGATTATGTTTCGGAAACCACGGTCTCCGTCGTATCGCTGCCCTCAGACGAAATGAAAGGCAGAATCATCGGACGCGAGGGAAGAAACATCCGCACCTTTGAAAAAGCTTCCGGGGTCGATCTGATCATCGACGACACACCCGAAGCCGTCGTGCTCTCGTGCTTTGATCCCGTGCGCCGCGAAATCGCGCGCCTCTCCCTGGAAAAGCTGATTTCCGACGGACGCATCCATCCCGGCCGCATTGAAGACGTGATCATCAAGACTGGTAAAGAGATGGAAGACACGCTGATCAAGATCGGCGAAAAAGCCGTTTTGGAAACAAACATCCACAACATCTCCGGCAACTTGATCAAGATCCTCGGCAGGCTGCATTATCGCACCTCTTACGGTCAAAACGTCCTCAAGCATTCTTTGGAAGCCGCTTGGATCTGCGGCATCCTCGCTGCCGAACTTGGCCTCGATCAGGAAATCGCGCGCCGCGCCGGACTGCTCCACGATATCGGGAAAGCGGTGGATCAGGAATTTGACGGCACCCACGCCATTATCGGCGCCAATCTCGCCCGCAAGAACGGCGAGAGCAAGATCATCGTCAACGCGATCGAAGCGCACCACGAAGAAGTTGAGGCTACCTCTGTCTATTCCGCTCTGGTACAGGCTTCGGACGCGATCTCCGGCGCCCGTCCCGGTGCCCGCCGCGAAATGCTGGAAACCTACATGCAGCGGCTTGCCAAACTAGAAGAAATCGCCAACTCCGTGCAGGGCGTGAACAAATCCTACGCCATCCAGGCAGGGCGCGAACTGCGCATTATCGTTGAACCCACCATGGTTGAAGACGCCCAGACCTCCCTGCTGGCAACGGAGATCGCGGCGCAGATCGAAAAAGAGGTCCAATATCCCGGACAGATCAAGGTAACGGTGATTCGCGAAACCAGACAGATTGCCATGGCAAAATGATCAGGCTGCTTTTCTTCGGAGACGTGTTCGGCAAAGCCGGAAGACAGGTCTTGTTTGACCAGATACCGGGTTTGAAGGAAGAACTCAAACCCGATTTCGTGGTAATCAACGCCGAAAACCTCGCGGATGGTAGAGGCCTAACCGAAAAGACTGCCAAACCCCTTTTTCACGCGGGAGTGGATGCCATGACAGGTGGCAACCATCTGTGGGACAGGTCGGAATCCTGGGATTTCATCCGCGCCAATCCGGCAATCGTTAAACCGCTCAATTTTCCTGATACGACACCCGGCAGCGCATCGATCACGCTGGAGAAAGACGGCAAGCAGTTGACCATCCTGACGCTGTGCGGCCAGGTGTTCATGCCTCCCTGCGATTCACCATTCATCGCGATCGAACGCTGGCTGGCAAGCAATCCAGACTACCAGCCCTGCGTTATGTTGGACATTCACGCGGAATCCACCGCAGAAAAAAGAGCCCTGGGTTGGTTTGTGGACGGGCGCGTATCAGCCGTTTTGGGCACCCACACCCACATCCAGACAGCCGACGAAGAGATTCTGACTGAGGGAACGGCATATATCACTGACGTCGGTATGACAGGACCGCACGATAGCGTAATCGGAGTCAAGAAGAACATCATCCTCGACAAATTCCGCCATTCGCTACCCATCCGTTACGAAACCTCAGACCGCGGCCTCCAGATCAACGCTGTCTGCGTGGACATTGACGAAACCACCGGCAAAGCCACTTCCATAATTCGCGTCCGGAGGCCTGTCGAACTTCAACCTGCGGCATCCAACGCCAGGGAACAGGAGTAAAATGGAAAAGATCCTCTCCGGAAAACCCATTGCGGGTTTGATCAAAGCCAGGCTGCAAAACCTGATTAGCGGACACTCGCTGAGTCCCGTAATGCGGCTGATCCAAGCAGGGCATGACCCAGCTTCTGAGTTTTATGTCCAAAACATCATCAACACCGGTTCAAAGCTCGGCTGCAAGGTCGATCTCGTCACTCTGCCCGCAGATTGCGGACAAACTCACCTCATCGACGCGATCAACGCGGCAAACGCCGATGCTTCTGTTAACGGCATCATGGTGCAAAAACCCCTTCCCCGAAGCGTCAGCGACAACGCGATCGGGTCTGCCATTGATCCCCGCAAAGACCTCGACTGCCTGAACCCAGTGAATCTCGGCAGGATTCTTCTGCAGGAGGATTGCCTTCTGCCCTGCACCCCGTTGGCAGTGCTATGCACCCTGCGTTATTACGCAATTCCAACTGAGGGCGTAAACACTGCGATCATCGGCCGCAGTTCCATAGTCGGCAAACCTCTGGCCAACATGCTGCTGTGGAAAAAGCCTTACGCGAACGCCAGCGTCACAGTCTGCCACAGCCAGAGTTTGGATCTGTCAAACCTCGTTGGTTCAGCGGACATCGTCGTCGCCGCCATGGGCAAGGCGGAGTTCGTGACAGCAGATATGATTCGCGAAAACTCCGTGCTGATTGACGTCGGCATCAACGCCAAGCCTGACGGCTCAGGCAAGTTGAAATACGTGGGGGACATCGACTATAATTCCTGCCTGGACAAGGCATTGGCGATAACCCCCGTACCCGGAGGAATCGGTTCCGTCACGACTTCGCTGCTCTTTCTGAATTTGGTGAAAGCAGCGCTTACCTCGCAAGGTACAAACAAAACTATTGACGATTTTCTCGACCTTATTTTTAATGAAAAACAGTAAGATATTATCCACCGAATAGATTTGGGAGGAACGATGCCAAGTAAGAGTATGAAGCTCTTAACCCTTTTCACGATCATGGTGTTATCCATGTTGGTCTTCTCCGGATGCGGCAAGTTTGGAAGCAAATTCGATAACGAAGCTCCAACCATTAGAATAACATCCTATGAAGGATTTGATGATAGCGATCTGCTGTCCCCGTTTGCTGCCGACAGTTTTTTGTTCCAGCAAAAGATATTCTGGCACGCCACCGACCCTGATGGTATCATCGCTGGATTTGCCTACAGAGTGAAAGACCAGAACGGGAACCCCATTGCCACTCCCGGTAATCACTATATCGATATGGACGGCAGTGTAACGCCCCAGAATGTCATCGACCGTTTTGGACCGGGCTGGGTCTTGCATTACAAGACAAACGCTGATCAAAGCCTCCCGCTGGATGACCCCGCTGCCAACCGGACCATCTGGACCTCCGACAAATACGCGGTGATCAACTTCCCGGCTGCCGACGCCAACGGCAATCCTCTCACCATGACCAGCACCTTTGAAGTCATCGCGATCGACAACCGCGGCGACATTACCGAAGTCGATCCCGCACATGCCGGAACCAGCATCGCCTGGAGAAGCTTCAACGCCACTTCCGCCCGTCCCACCTGCAACGTGACCACCACGCGCGGCAATCCCGATGGCGGCGAGGTTGGATCGGGCATCCGCTTGAGCTTCACCATGCACGATTCCGATCCTTTTATTTCCGAAACGCCTTTCAAGTTTGAGTTCAAGATGATGAAAGTCGATCCGGTCAGCGAAGAGCTGATTGCCGGCACGGAATCCGATTGGTACGACTCGTCAACCTCCCAGGATCCCGCGATAGACAAATATCTTCTAACCCGCTATACAACTCCCGCCCTGACCTATGACGTGGAAAACGGAGTCATGAATTCCAAGACGATGATCCAAACCAGGGCCTACGACCTTGCCGGCGTGGTTTCCGCAGTTAACGACTCCACCAAGATCCTTTTTGCGGTCAAAGCCGGCTTCCGTCCCGAAACCCTCGTCTATCCGCAAAAAGTATACGCCTTGGGTGACAACCACTACATCGACTACACGGACGAATCCACCCCTGAAGTGCTTCCCTTCACCATCATCGGCGGCGTCCAGCGCTTTGCCACTCCGTTCTTTAAGAATATGGAGCAGACCTATACCGCGATCAACAGCAACAACATCAAAGTCTGGTTGCGCTGGGGCTGGCACGGTGAGTATGGCGTGGTTCCCGCTACCGGGCCGATCAACTATACGGACAATCCCTACGATAAAAAAGTCGATACCGTCCTCGATCGGGTGACTGATGAAAACTACTTTAGCGAGATCACCAACTTCGACATCCGGCTGGACGGCGAACCATACAACTATCCTCCTTTCGCCAATTCGCATGTTACGGACATTGACGGCAAGGAATGGCTGCGCATTCCGCTTTATTCGCCTCTGGGACAGACTTTGGTGCTGACCGCGCTATCGAGCGGCGTGCATACCCTGGAAGTCCGCTGCGTGGACCTTCAGGGAGAAGTCGATCCCATTCCCGCGGTCTATTCCTTCACCCTCGTCGATCCTATCGCGGCTGCCCAGCGCAGCGGAGTCCTGGTTATCGATGACGACTTCAACAACAGCTCAACCTCGCCCGACGCCACAGTCCGGGAGAAGTATGAGCAGATGCTTGCGGGATACACCGGAACCAAGACCTTCATCAAGAGGACCAGTACCGCCGAACCTAACCAGGATACTTTTGCGGACTATCGCCTGCGCCACCTGGCAACCTCAGACCTTCAGCAATACAAGATGGTGATCTATCACTCCGACAATCCTGCCGACGCCGGCAATCTGAAGATCGAGAACGACGGATTGACCCTTTATATGCGCTCAGGAGGCAACGTGGTAATCTCCCACACCTCCAAGCTTGCCTCCGTGCTTGACGCGTTCGTTCTGGCAACCCAGAAAACCTTCCTCAGCTATCTTGGCGTAACCTATGTGTCACCGCCCGCCGCTATCCTGAGCGATGCGTTGCAAACTCGTCCCTTCTTCCAAAAAGCGGTTGGCGAGCTTGGCTATCCCGACATCGATCTGCAATGGGGAACGACCGGCCAGCCAGGTTCAAGCTTCAATCCACTCGTAAACAACTTCCACGGGCTTGCCACCATCACCTATTTCCCGACCATAGCCGCTGGCGCCGAGATAATGTACAAAATGGGCATCAAACCTGTTGGCTACACGCCGCAGGGACCAACACAAACCCAGTTTGACATGTACAACAACAAGACCATCGGCATCCGCAAGATCAACGCCAACAACCGCTGCTACACTTTCGGCTTCCCGCTTTCTTATATGCAGGCGGAAGACGCTCAGGGCATGATGAACATGATCCTGTCCGAAGTGATGTAAAGCAAGACATATCCAACCTTACACCGGCTGTCACACGATAGCCGGTTTTTTTTGTCTCTTTGATTCAAGCTTTCCGATTTCAAAGATCTGCATCCGCTCCCTTTTCTGGACTGCCATCTTCCCCCCATCCACCCCCTGTCCTCCCTCTTGCCAGCCGGGTGGATACACAGTGGCAACCCGGTAAAAGACATGTTGCGAATAAGCACCAAGCATCATGGGATTCTGCCAAGGTTTTGTAGCCGGTGCAGATAGCACAAGAAGCATCTTGCCGAAAAAAACATGTAGAAAAAACTTTACAAATAATCAGCGGTGCGCATAATGGATATTGAGTAATAACTTGGCCCTGCCATTCCTGCCAATTTATGGCATAGAGAACACTAAAGGTTTTAAAAACTGGGAAAAGGAGATAATCTTATGAACAAGATTATTCTGCCAGTATTACTGGCGATCTTCGCCTTGGGTGTATTCACTGCCTCAGCGCAGACCCTCGAATACACTTTCAGCTCAACAACCGGAACCTATACCCCGATAACCGGAGGCCTCCTCCTCGGCACAGAAACGAGCGATGACCAACGTTTCGTTGATCCCGCCGTGCCGGCAGGCGGAACCGTCAATACAGGCCCGGGCCTGGACATAGGTTTCAATTTCACCTTCAACGGAGCCGTGTTCGACCGCCTAGCGATCAACAACAACGGCTGGATCTCACTGGGGCAGTCGTCTCTGACGCCATCTGTCAACATTGCATCAACGTCCGGATACACACCTCTTTCCTCCACGGTCGCGATCGACCCGCTGGTTCTCTACAACCGCATCTCAGCGTTGGGTAGGGATTTACAAGCCCAGACAGGCGCTACGTTGCGCGTGGAAACAATCGGAACCGCTCCCAACCGCATCTGCGTTGTGCAGTGGGAAAACTACAAGAAATACGGGACAGGCGGGACGGGAGACAGTTTCAGCTTCCAGATCCGCTTGCACGAAACTTCCAACAATGTCCAGATAGTTTATGGAACGTTCGTCAGCAACACAACTGCCGGTAATATGCAGGTTGGCCTTCGCGGGCCGGATCCGAACGACTTCAACGCGCGCCAGGGAGACACTGGCTGGGAAAACACCTCTGCCGCAACCGCAAACACTCAGTATGTAGTGTTGTCAGATGTCTACTTCCCGGCAAATGGACTGACCTTCAATTTCAACTTCCCGATCGCGACTCAGCCGCCAAACCCGGCAACGGTAATCATGCCAGTCAACAATGCTATCTTGGTCCCGCCGGCAACGGCGCTGCTATGGCAGTCTGGCGGAGGATTGCCTACAGGATACAAGCTATCTCTGGGAACAAATAATCCTCCCACCAATATGCTGAACAATCAGGATCTGGGAGCTGTCACCAGCTACAATCCGGATCCGGATTTCAACCTCGATACGACATACTACTGGAAAGTAGTGCCCTACAACGGATTCGGGGATGCCACGAACTGCCCGGTCTGGAGCTTCACCACCCACGGCGACCCGGAGATCGACACCCTGCCATATTCCCAAAACTGGGATCTGGTCACGGCTCCAGCTCTGCCTTTCGATTGGACCGCGATCGTGCAGTCAACATCCACATCCGCCGTTGCGGCAACCTACGCGTCCACGACCTACGCGCACAGCCAACCCAACTGCGCCAGGCTTTACAATCCCAGTGACGCTTCCGCCACTTTGATCCTTGTTGGTCCGCCTCTTGCCAACACGCTATCCCTGAACTCGGTGCGGGTCAGGTTCTGGGCGCGCAGCAGCGGCGCGAACTATCCGCTCTCGCTGGGGGTCATATCCAATCCGCAGGACGCTGGGACTTATCAGGAGGTTCATTCAGTTTCGCTAACCACTACACTGACAGAATATATCTTTGATATGACCACATACACGGGCACAGGAACGCAGATTGCCTTCAAACACGGTTTGGGTGGTACTGGCCGGTCTCTGTATGTGGACGACATTATGTACGAGCAGATCGCCTCAAACGATCTTGGCTGCGACGCGCTGACCGGCAACGCCACACCTTCTGTGGGAGCCGCGGCTACGTTCAACGCGACCGTCCACAACTGGGGAACTGCGGCGCAGAGCGCATACACGGTCAAGTTGTTCAACAGCGACAATACTGAGTTGGCCACAACTGCCGGCGTTACCGTAGATCCGGGAGCGACGATCCAGATCCCCCTTACCTGGACGCCCACGACCGAAGGACCGGCTGTTATCTACGCCAAGGTATTCCTCGCCGGGGATATCAATCCTGCCAACGATCAGAGCCCGAACCTGAACATCGCAGTTCAGCCCGCTGGTGTTGTATCGATCACTGTTGGCGACGGCAGCCTTCAGGAAGGAATTCCGCTTGAGTTCTACTACAAAAACAGCCTTTATCAAGGGCTGTTCTATCAATCGGAACTGAACGTCTTCGGCCAGGTTACCGCGCTGACCTTCTATAACAACTTTGTTACAGATCTGCAGAATAAGCCATGCAAATTCTGGCTTGGCCAAACAAACCTGCAAGATCTTTCCGCGGGCTGGATCCTGGATGGGCTCACTCTCGTCTATGACGGTACCGCCAACTTCCCAGCAGGCCAGAATACAGTTACCATCCCTCTCCAGACTCCGTTTAACTATACCTCGGGCAACTTAGTCCTGTATGCCAACCGTCCTATGGATACGGACTATTTCAATACAAACGACAACTTCTTGGCCCAAACGATCGGAACCAACAGAGCCCGCAAGCTTCAATCCGATTCAACGACTTACGATCCCGCCGCTCCGTCAGCCGCGGGTACTCTGTCGGGGAATATCCCCAAAACCACATTCAGCTTCGTTACTTCGGGATTCGCGGCCTTAAACGGGACCGTTACTTCGAGCGGAAATCCCGTCGCTGACGTGGATATTGTGATCAACACAACTACTAATGCCACAACAACGAATGTCCTTGGCCAGTACAACTTCCCCTTCGTGCAACCCGGTCAATACACTGTGACAGCCAGCAAGGTGGGTTATGAAAGCCAGACGCTCCCTGTCACACTGGTCGCAGATCAAACTACAACCTTGAATTTCGTACTGGCAACCTCTTCATCGGTACCGGTAACCGGATTTGTGGTTGGTAGCGATCAGCCGACTGTGGGTCTGGCGGAAGCTGAAGTTTCCCTGGACGGTGCGGTTGATTACAGCGCCACAACTGACGCCACAGGGCATTTCACCATCCCCGGCGTCCTTTCCGGTAACACGTACAGCTATGTGATCTACAAAGAAGGATACCAGGAGCTCACCGGATCAGTAACGATTGGTTCCACCCCATACGACATGGGAACCCTCATACTGCCGGAAATCGCATTCCCGCCTTCCAATGTGGTTGCCACCGAAAACATAGCGCAAACTCAGGTGTCGCTTATCTGGAACTCCCCCACTCCCGAACCGCCGATTGACGATTTCGAAAACGACAACGGCGACTGGGTTCCCACCGCAACTTGGGATCCTGTGGGTGACTGGGAATGGACGAATGAATACGACATCGCCGATTGGGCTCCAACCTATACGGGAACCAATGTGGTTCCTCCGCCAACCGCCCATTCCGGAACAGGCATGTGGGGAACCAAGATCAACACAAACTACACAAATTCCGGCGGGGATAACAACCTGACCAAAACCTTCAATTTTGCCGGCTTCAACGACGCGGAACTTCGTTTCTGGAGTTGGGAAAATGTATTCGGCAACTTCGACTACTGCCAGGTCCTGGTCAACGGAACCATCGTCTGGGGTCCCTCATGGCAATACACTGGAACCGTGTGGACGGAACGGGTCATTGATCTTTCCGCATATGACGGCCAGGCCAATGTCCAGATCCAGTTCCAGATGCACGCCACGACTGTTGTAAACTATGCTGGATGGTATATTGACGACGTGTATGTGGGCTCCGCCCAGAACAGAGCGGTTGCTTCCGCGCCCAGCATCACTCCGGCTTATCTGCGCGGATTGGATGAAGTGCAAGCTTCGATCGCGGCGGAAGAATACGCCGTGACCCATCCGATCACCAGATCGGTTCAATCCACCCCGGATCGCGTATTGACAGGATACAAGGTATGGCGCTTGCTTGCCGCAAACGAAGCCAACGAGAACCTCTGGACCCAGATCACACCGGCAGTAGTGACGGACACAACTTTCACAGACACCGCATGGGCGCCTCTGCCCTCCGGAGTCTATGAATTTGCCGTGAAAGCAGTCTATTCAAACGATGTCATGTCGGCACCCGCTTTCTCAAACGAGATCCACAAGGGCATGATGGGTGTCCTGACCGGTACAGTTACAGAATTCGGCACCAACGTCCCGATCGCTGGCGCGACAATTACCGCCGGCGATTACAGCGGAACTTCAAATGCTCAGGGTGTCTATAACTTCCTTGTATATCAGGGAACATACGAAGTGACTTGCGCCAAACCCGGATACCAAACCGGTTCTCAGGCGGGCGTAGTGATCGTCGGCACCCAAACCACAACCCAGAACTTCGTGCTGACCGAGATCACTCTTCCTCCGGGAGGAGTGCAAGCTGCCGTTGACGGCGAAAATGTCAATATCACATGGCAAGCTCCCGGTACGGCTGGCGGCGAATGGCTGCATTACGATAGCGGCCAGAATAACGACAGCATCGGAACTGGCGCGGCAGCGGACTTCGACGTCGCCATCCGCTTCCCTGCCTCTGAAATGGCTGATTATGCCGGCATGAGTCTCTACGCCGTGAAGTGCTGGCCTGCTCAAGCGGGAACCTTCTCCGTCCGCGTATGGACTGGCGGAACTCCCACTGCTCCCTCGCAGATGGTGGTCGACCAACCCTTCACGCCCACTCCTCTTGACGACTACAACACAATAATGCTGACCAATCCTGTTACGATAACCGGTAACGAGGAACTGTGGTTTGGCTACCGCTGCAACGTGACAACCGGCTACCCGGCCGGCTGCGACGCTGGTCCGGCTATTGACGGATTCGGCAACATGATGTATTATCAGGGAGCCTGGTCCACCCTGCTGGCGCTTGCCCCCACTCTCGACTACAATTGGAACATCCAGGGTTATGTCGGATACTCGGCTCCCACTGCGGCTCCCCTGCTGACGCCTGCCATAGCCAGCCTTGAGCTCAAAAACCAGGATCAGAGAGTTAACCAGGGTACACTCGGCGCATACGGAAAAGTTCATGCGACAATCACACGTTCTGCCTATCCGGAAGCACAAGTCAAGCTGGCTGTTTCCGCAGAGCCCGGCATTACTCAGCCAGACAGAACACTGACCGGATATCGCGTCTGGCGTCTGCTGCAGGGACAAGAAAGCAATGAAAGCTCCTGGATTTCCCTGACCCCCAATCCAATCACCGCAACTGGCTGGCAAGACACCGCTTGGGGCGATCTTCCTGACGGAACTTACAAGTGGGCAGTGAAAGCGATCTACACCGGCGGAGCCCAGTCCATCGCCGCGTTCTCCAATACATTGACGCTTATCACCCAGATCGGCACCATCGCCGGTATCGTCCGCACCACCACCAACGCCCCCA
>CAZKAA010000057.1:0-15914 GCA_964550575.1 uncultured Candidatus Cloacimonadota bacterium | reverse complement strand
CCCATATTTTACAAGGCCTTAAGACATCCTATAGTCATTTGATACTATTTCATCAACAGCATCTTACGGGTTTGGCTTTCTCCATTGCAGTCGAGGCGATAGAGATACAACCCTGAAGTTACATTATTGCCCGATTCGTCCTTGCCGTTCCAGACAACACTGTGCTCCCCTTTTTGAACATCTCCGTCCAGAATGGTACGCACGATCTGACCTTTCATGTTGTAAACAGTTAGGCGGGCAGATCCGCTGATCTTGGTGGAGAACGATATCGTCGTTGTGGGATTGAAGGGGTTGGGATAGTTTTGCGCAAGCTGGAAGGGAGCGCTTATGACCTGATCGTCGTTAGCGACATAATTGTCGGGAGGAATGGTTGTGAATTTGATTGCCAGTCCAGCTTGCAGGGGAGTGGCGGTAGGAGGGTAAACGTTACCGTGGGTATAGCCCAAACCGACCGTCTGGGTGTGGTTTTCAATGCCCACCGTACAATAGTTGGTGGTAGTTCCGGGATTGTCTACAGTGTGGTATTGGATAACAATATCGCCATCCCTGTCGGTCTGCGGATAGAGAATGATTTGGAATTTCTCCAAAGAAGCTCCGTCCATCAGGTCGATATTATATTGATTATATGCTTCGTACCAGGATACGACGAAGCGGTTATTCGCCGCGTCATACCAATGGATCAGGCGCATATCGTCGAAAATGCCGTTACCTTCTCCGTCCACGCCGGTTTTCATGCCCTTTAGGTCGTCCCAGTAACCGGCGATCATCGCGTAAGGACCCAGCGCGGCGGGGATATAGCAATTATAAAAGTCCTCCATGTCTGTAGGCAGGAGCGAGATCCAGCCGTTTGAGCACATGGTGAGCTGATTGTAGTTGCGGCCGTAGAACTTGAATGTGAAAGGCAGATCGATAATGTGGGATCCGTCGTCCATAACTTCCCAGACGGTTCCCTGCCCGCCTTGCAAGGGATCGGTCTCGATCCAGTTGTAGGTCGGAGTTTGGGAGAATCCGGCATCAAAGCTGTCATAGGCGAAATAGCCGTATTCGTCCGGGCCGGTGGGTGAGGTGGTGGCAGGCGTGCCGATTGTCAGGCTGTAAAACACTGTGTTGGTATATCCGTTGCCGGTCACCACAAGTTTAAGGGGCAGGTTGCGGCCTTCCCAGGCTTCTGATCCCACGGTAACCATGGTGTTGATTGGATATGATGTTCCCGAGTCGAAGAGATTGATGTACACCGGGTCAGGCGAAAAAGTTGCCGCCTCGGTGAGGGAAACTGCCTGGATATTGGCATTGGTAAGCTGGCTGCCGTAATTGTAAAGCAGAAATGAAACCGGCGAAGTCTGGCCGATGCCGATGCTTCCGGTACTTTCCAACACCAAGAACTCCGCGCCGCCGCCGTACATCTGAAACACCTGATCGATCACCTGATCGCTGTAAAGGCTGATGGTGATGGGGTCGCGGGGTTGGATTCCAGGACCTCCGATGATCGTAAAACTGATCTCATGCGTGGCTCCGGGAGCAATTGTGAATACACTGTGCTGGTAATTGACGGTGGCGTTTTCGGAAGCTTCGATGGCAAGGTCGTTCACAGCCAGCGTTAGATCATGATAGTTCTTCAGGGTGATGCTTGCATTAAATGTCTGATTAGGGATAAGTGTCATTCCGGCGGCGTTGTTAGAAACGATGCCAATGTGCGCCATGGTGTTGGGATAGAGGGTCTTGACCAATGGGACAACGTTTGGCTTGGAAACCGTTACCGTCAAGTCTCCTGTCTGCTCGGGATCGATGGGCAGGATGGCAAAACCGTTTTCGACCTTGGCGTATGTGAAGTCCGTTCCGTTCTTTGTCCCGGAAACAATTGCTCCCTCGAGGTTGGCGGCAGATACTCTGATGTGGGAGTCGCTCTGCGCGAAATCTGGCATTCCATCATTGACGATATTGTCTGCCAGCACCTGCGGCACCAGCACCCACATGTTGAGGCTGGGATCGGCCTGAATGTTGTAGACGTGGTAATAGAAAGCCACATACTGGTTGGGAGCTATCTCATTGGGGAAGTTCTTGTAAAGCTCAATCTTGCCCATCAGAACGCTGGAGGCGAATCCTCTCACCCCATAGTCGAAGATGCTGCGGAACGCTCCGCTGGAGATGGAATTGTTCAACCTTGTCTTAGTGTGCAGGTCCGAGGGTCCGACGAACGCCACGCATCCGTTGGGTTGCGCGACAGATCCCATGCGCATCCACTTTTCTCCAAAGCTGGGATTCACCGAGTTCGCGAAGTCGCCGGTATTGCATACGATCGAGAAAACCACAGGCATGCGGGGTCCGTTGTTAGTCGAATTCAGGTCTGGATTATGGAAGGAGGGGTAGTGCCAGCCGTTGGCGTCGCCCCAGCCACGGTAACTGATGAATTGGACTCCCTGATTGATTGAGCTGACAATGGATGAGGTTCCTGGATAGGTCGGGGGATAGAAAACCGTATCCACCGTCGCGTATCCGTAATCTAGCATCTTGTTGCGCAGCCAGCGGGACATCTGGACCGGCGTGATGGGCCGAAGTCCGCCTTCCGCGTAGTTCCCGGCCACCGCCAGTCCGCGGGTCATCCAGTTTGTATTGGCCATGGACGGCGACTTTTCATAGGTCACAGTCTTGTTGGCCATGGTCATAAACTCTGATATGTCATTGAATGAAAGCCTTCCCACGAGCATTTCGGGGAAGTAGTCGTCGCCTTCCAACAGAGTGTATTGGTGATCGTCGGCGTCGTTTTCCGCGTATTCCGGAGAAGGATAGAAAGCCGTGGGGATCGTGTATGAGCCATAGCCGTCCACGTCTCCCAACAGAAGCAGATAGTCGCAGTGATACTGGTTGTAATGGTTTAGGATGAACTGCTTGAACTGGGTCAAGGTTGTGCCGATGTCTGACTTGTTGACGACATAGACGTCAAAACCCTGAGCCTTTTTCCAGTTGACGAAAGCCGTTTGGTAGTTGGCAAGGTTGTTGTGGCTGATCATCAGCATCTTTGGCCTGGCAACGGCAAGATCGCGCAGATATGAAGTTTCGTAGTTGTCCGCGAGTTCCTTGTAGGCATCGATAAAAGCGGGGGAGACGCTTGCGGGAAGCTCGATCGGAAGCGATCCCTGGAGGGAGAATTCGGCGTTTTTGAGGCAGCGTATGTTCTGCCCTTCCTGATACTGCGTTTCGATCAGCACCGTGAAGCCCTGCATCTCGCGGAATTTAAAGACGTTTCCGACGCTCAAGGCATTTATGGAGCGATTTTGCTCAGTGTAGAGGTAATTGCCGCTCAAATCAAAGACGTTCCATTCCAGGCTTTGAACCTGCAACTCAGCAGTTTGGAAAGGCAACGCGTATGTTCTTGATATCAGTGTCGTGACGGGAAATTCTTCGTCTTCCGGCACCGGTTCGGTATCCGGAGCAAGGCGTATGTTCTCAAGCCGGGCATGCATGCCGCTGGCAATATTCAGATAGTGCTCGCCGGAGGACGCGAATAACACGCCCAGCGCAAGCAGGATCATTATCAGAACTAGTCGTCTCATGTATATCCTCCCATGATTGCCGTGATGTTATGCAAGTTCCATTCCGCAAAGCTTGGATAAACAACAATTATGTGTTATTGGCTGAATTTTTGCTTTGGATTATAATCTTTTTAGGAGACAAAACGCCAACTATGCCAAAAACGATTAAGCTAGTCCTGATGCTGGGAATTGCAGCTATGCTGCTCAACGCATGCGGGACCAATACAAATCTGACGCCGCCCGATGACGACGATGTCCTGCTCTTCGGATCGGATTCAACCCTCGAAGTCGTGACTTGGAATCTCCGCACTTTTCCTTTATCCGAAGGCAGCCTGCAGACAATCGCGCAGGTTATCGTCGAAATGGAAGCGGATGTGATCGCATTTCAGGAGATCATGGATTATCAGGCATTCTACGATCTTGCCGATCTGGTGCCGCATTATGAAGCGCTGGTCTACGACGCCACCAGCTCCTATCGCCTCGCCTATCTTTATGACTCGCGCGTGGTGCAGGTTGTGGACTCATATACGATATTCACGGCAGATACAAATCCCTTCCCCCGGGCGCCCTACATTCTGGAATTCATCTTTCAGGGCAGCAGCTACGCTGTCATTAACAACCATTTGAAAGCCTACGGCGACAATTTCATCGACGAAAGCGATCCCTGGGACGAAGAATATCGGCGCAGGCTTGCTTGCCAGATGCTTGAGCAGTATATTTCGGAAAACCTTGCCGACGACAAAGTCATAGTCGTGGGCGATTTCAACGACCAGATCGCAGAACCGGAGGAATACAACGTCTTCCAGAGCTTCCTGGACAAGCCTGCCGAGTATGCTTTTGCGGACATGGGGATTGCCTTGAATCCAACCTATCAGACAGTTTCCTATCCCAGCTATCTTTCCCACATCGACCACGTGCTGATCACCAACGAGCTTTTTTCCTCTTTGGAGCAGGCAGGAAGCCAATGCAGGGTGATAAACGTCGAGGAATATCTGGGCAGTTGGCAAAACTACGCGGATCAGGTCTCAGACCATCGCCCTCTGGGACTGAAGCTGGTCGTGAACTAACGGTAAATATCAGTTTTGGATAACAGCATAGCCCGTCAGCAGACGGGTTTTTTATTCCCCCGCATTGCCCTCAAGCTCAAGAATCCTGTCCCTTAACTCCGCCGCTCTCTCAAAGTCCAGCTTCATAGCCGCTTTCTTCATTTCGCGCTTGATAAGGTCCAGCAGCTTGTCTTTGTTGTCAAGTTCCAGATACTGGAAGAATTCTTCCTTGCTGGGTTTCTCCTCTTTGTCAGCATCGCGGTCAATTGAGGCGTAACCCTCTGCTATGGATGTAGATTGCATTATCTGTTCAATAGTTTTGTTGATGCTTTGCGGCGTAATTCCATGCGTTACATTATATTCCATCTGCTTCCTGCGGCGGCGGTTCGTCTCGTCCAGGGTCCTTTGGATGGCGTCTGTGATCTCGTCCGCGTATAGCACAACCTTGCCTTCGACGTTTCTGGCGGCGCGGCCGGAGATCTGGATCAGCGAGCGGGTCGAGCGCAGGAATCCGGTTTTATCCGCGTCCAGGATTGCCACCAAAGATACTTCCGGCAGATCAAGCCCTTCGCGGAGAAGATTCACTCCGACGATCACGTCAAACTCGCCCAGCCTCAGCCCGCGGATGATCTGCGCCCGTTCAATCGAGTCGATCTCGCTGTGCAGATACTTGCATCTGATGCCGGCATTCTGCAGATAGGTGGTCAGATCCTCGCTCATCCTCTTGGTCAGCGTCATCACCAGGATCTTGTGGTTCTTCGCCACGCGTTCGCGGATCTGGGCGATGAGGTCGTCAACCTGGTTCCGCACCGGCTTGATCTCGATTTCCGGATCCAGCAGCCCGGTGGGCCGAATCACCTGTTCGACGATCTCGCCCTTCGTCAAGCCCAATTCGTAGTCCGCGGGAGTCGCCGAAACGAAGATAACGTTATTCAGGTAGTTTTCAAACTCCTCAAATCTCAGAGGGCGGTTGTCGAACGCCGAGGGAAGCCGGAATCCGTAGTCCACAAGGTTTTTCTTGCGGGTGTAGTCCCCGGAATACATCCCGTGGACTTGGGGGATGGTGACATGCGATTCGTCAATCACAAACAGGAAGTCATCCGGAAAGTAGTCCAGCAGGCAGCTTGGCGGCTGTCCGGGAGCGGAGCCGGTCAGATGCCGCGAGTAGTTTTCGATGCCGGAGCAAAATCCAAGTTCCTGCAGCATTTCGAGGTCGAACTTGGTGCGGGATTGCAGCCTGTCCGCTTCGACATAGCGCTGGTTCTCCATATAAAACGCGACTCGATCCTTCAATTCGGCTTCGATGGAATGGAGTGCGCCGCGCATCTTTTCTTCGCTCATGATGAAATGGATGGCGGGGTAGATGGGGTACTCGTCAACTTCGCCCAGGCTTTGGTAGGAGATCGGATGCAGCTTTTCCAGCTTGGTGACCTCGTCTCCAAAAAACTCCACCCGCAGACAGTGCTCCAGATAGGCGGGATAGATGTCCACCACGTCGCCCCGGACCCGGAACGCCCCCCGCTCGAAAGCGATGTCGTTGCGGCTGTAATGTGCCGTGACCAGCTTCTGCAACAGCTCGTCCCGTTCCATCCGCATGCCTTTTTTAACGCGGATCAACGCTTCCCGATATTCCTCAGGAACGCCCAGCCCGTAGATGCAGGATACAGACGCTACGATGATCACGTCTCTGCGCTCCATCAGGCTCATGGTCGCGCGCAGCCGGAGCTTTTCGATCTGCTCGTTGATGTCCGAATCCTTCTCGATGTAGATGTCTTTGCCGGGTATGTATGCCTCCGGCTGGTAATAGTCGTAATAGCTGATGAAATACTCCACCGCGTTTTCGGGGAAAAGCTGCTTGAATTCGCCGTAAAGCTGGGCGGCGAGGGTCTTGTTGTGGGATAGCACCAGCACCGGCCGGTCGAAACTGGCGATTACGTTGGCGATCGTGAACGTCTTGCCGCTGCCGGTTACGCCCAGCAGTACCTGGTAGTTCCTATTCTCCTGGATGCCCCTGACAAGTTCCGCGATCGCTTCAGGCTGATCGCCGCTGGGCTGGTAGTCTGTGTTGAGTTTGAATATCCCCATTTCTCCTCTTAAAGGTCTATCCGGCGCATCCTAATCCTTTGCAAATAATGCGGTTCGGACGCGAACCCGGCGGACGTCGCCGCCGCAGCCGCTCATCTTTAGCTTGTCTTGGCACCATCTTTGGAAACCTTGAACACAGAATTTTTGACGCGCCCATTTTGTCGAGAATAAAAACAATGGAGATAGACATGATGAACAACGAAGACTTTCAGATCAATTTTGAGAATCTGCTCAAACTCGGTTATGCCGTCGTGGACATCCGCTACAAGGATTACGACGTCTGCAACGACAGCCAGAAGCTTGTCATCGCCCGCGTGGACGCCGACCGCGACGAGTTTTATCAGGATATGCTGAAATCATACACCACGATCGAATTCAAGCCCAACGAGATCTATGAGGTGTGGACGGACATCCTGATGCACAAAGTCCGCATGAGCAGAGTGCTGAATCGCGACATCGCCATCAAGGTGGCGGCGCTGGACTATATCGAGACTGTTTATTCCGCCAGATGAATCAGCGCAGTCTGCTTCTAATCAAGCCGAACGCCGTGCTGCATCACCATGTGGGGCACATCATCTCCATTCTGGAAGAAGCTGGTTTCGCCCTGGGCGAGATCAAAGAATTTCAGTTTTCGCCGGAATCCGCAAGTGTCTTTTATGCCATTCACCGCGGCAAGGAATTCTTTGGCCGCCTGATCGCCTTCATGTGCTCCGGTCCAACCATTGCCGTGATCGTGGAAAAAGATAACGCCGTGGAGGACCTGCGTGCCCTGATCGGCGAGGTGGATCCCGCCAAGCGCCACTCGGGAACGATTCGCGACCTCTACGCGGAGGGCGTGACAGAAAACGCGGTTCACGCTTCGGACAGCGCGGAGAACGCGGCCCGGGAGATCGGGCTGATCTTTTCCTGAATCCTGTAATTCAGTTTGATGAGCAGGCCGTTTTCACGCGGCCTGTTTTTTTTGCTGATCATAAATCGGTTGACTGGGCTGTGGAAACAATTCCATGCCTGTGGTAAAAAACACCACACGGTGCTCCGAGCACTGTTTGCGAGAGTCCTCGCAGCTTTGCTATAACAAAATTGGTGGCCGCTGCCGGCAACTGTGGTAAAGTTTGGATTGCAGGTACTACCGCGTCACGATGGCCATAAACACAAACCCTCATGATGGAGCGGAAAGCGAATATCCTCATGCATTCCACCACCTTTGACCAAAGCCATAACTGGATGGTGGCTTGAATCAACAGATGACCTCAGGCAAGGTTTGAAGGGCCAAAAATGTTTGACGCTTATCAACTGAATTTTGCCTTGACAAGCAAGTCAGCTTTAGTTTTTTTATGCAAAGTCTGATAACAAAGCATTAAGTGTTTTAAAATCGGGTGATTATCATATTGTGGCATAATCGTTGGCTGTCGGCGTTGGAGATCGAACGGGGAATGTTGGCCTCCTCTTGAAAGTTCCCAGCCTCAAATCGGGTTATGCGGCAATCTGTCTGGCGATAAATGTTGAAAGGCGGACAGGCTGAACAAGCTACCTGTCCACGTAGGCGTCCGAGGCATTGTTCGGACAAGGAGACTTAAAAGAGGAGAACAAAATGAGGAAATTTTT
This sequence comes from uncultured Candidatus Cloacimonadota bacterium, assembly GCA_964550575.1. Taxonomy (GTDB): domain Bacteria; phylum Cloacimonadota; class Cloacimonadia; order Cloacimonadales; family Cloacimonadaceae; genus Syntrophosphaera. The sequence continues at coordinate 7,648 of CAZKAA010000057.1, read as the reverse complement.
GTTTTTAACTCTATTCCTGACAGCTTTGTTGGGGATATCATGTGTTTGGGCACAAACCACACGTTATGTGCCATCAGAATATCAATCAATCCAGGCCGCAGTTAACGCATCAACCGCTGGTGATATTGTCCAAATCGCTGCAGGCACTTATTCGCAAAATAACTACGCTTGGACGGATTTCGTGATCAACAAAAGCATTTCTCTGATAGGTGCTGGTTCGGGGCAAACCATTATCCAGTTCACTAACAAGCAGCATGGCTTAGAAATCGTGACTCCAGCGAGTGCTGTAACAATTCAGGGAATTACTTTTACCAAAATGGACTCTAACACTCAGTCAGCAGGTTGGGCTATTATTGCTGGTGAGACAGGGGGAAGTTTCGCAAGCTTGGTATTCGATGATGTTGAAGTAAGTCATGCAAGCTCAAGGAACATTGCGCTGTTGAATGCCACTTGGCAAGATATCGATATGATTAATTGTAATATCCATCATTCATTTGGCTGGGGTATGACAGTGAGAGGAACAATTACGTCAATAACTGTTACAAATTCTCATTTCGATTACAACGGAGATCTAACAAACCATCCTGAGTATGGTATCGGTTTCGATATTGACATGCCGCAGAGCGTTGCTGCATTGATCATTAATGGCGGCACCTTCAATCATAACACTGCGAAAGGAGTTAATCTTGTCAAGATTAGTTCTGCAAATATTGAGGGAATTGATGCTAGTTATAATGGAGGAGCCCCAGGCGGTGGATTTGGTATAAGCTTATGGGAATGGGCTGGCGCGTCCTCAAACATGAATATCAATGATTGTAACATCACTGGAAATGCCTTAGATGGCATTTTGTTTGGTTCCGAAGGTACTACGACAATCCAAAATGTCTTAGTATCTGGCGGTGCGATATCCGGCAATGGGAGAGGTGGAATATTCTGCTACGGCATGAATAGCAGTACCTTAACAGGTTTAATGGTCACAGGAGTAGATTTATCGGGTAATAGTGTCGGTATCTGGTCAAACTACCCGGCAGAGATTGTCGCTTCCCCCAACTGGTGGGGAGACCTCGATCCCAGCGATGATGTTTCCGGTAACGTCAGCTACGATCCCTGGTACGATTCATCTGCAATGGATCATCTGATGTCGAACGCACCTGTGGAGATCGTTGATCGGAACCTGTTCTTCAACTCCATCCAATCTGCAATCGACGCTGCTGTCGCAGGAGAAGTGATAACTGTAGCAGCCGGGACCTATGCCGAGAATTTGATTATTAACAAGCCCGTATCACTTAGAGGGGCAAACTACAACAACAGCTTTGCAAGCCGCGATCGAGTTGCTGAATCAATCATAACGCCTTCCAGCGGCCTGCCTGTTTCAATCACAGTGGACGGTGCAAGCTTCAACGGGTTTGAAGTTACCGCCCCTGATTATGTATATGCGATATCATGCAACTACACCAGCAATGTCACGGTTTCTTACAACTATGTACACCACGTTGGTTCATCTTCTTCGTCGTCCAATGTTCACGCGATCATTTACCATGTTGGCAGTTCCAACTATAGCAACTTGGTCATAACAGACAACAAACTTGAGTATATCGGCAGGTCAACGCTGACCGGCTGGAGCATCTCCGCGATCGGGATTTTACAGTCGACCTCAACAGGTGTGCTGACGGGTCTGGAAATCAAACGGAACCAGATCAGCAACGTTGAAGTGAATACAGGAACTTGGCCCACGGGGAAAATCGCATACGGCATTATCGTCAATGTTGGAAGCAGCAACTATCTGACCACTTCAGGCAAGGTTGTTTCAGCCGATATCTCAAACAACAAGATCTCCAATCTGACCGGTTTTGTAGTGACCGGTATTGGACTGGAAGGAAACACCGAAAATGCCGTCGTTCAAGGCAACGACATCTCTTATCTCACAGGTTACAAGGCGGGTGACAGAGCCGCAGGAGGTTATGACCTCAATGGCGTCAAGTTCGAAACTAATAAGTTCGCTGGAACCGTCGCCTTGAATAACAACGTGATCAGAGCGGAAACATTTGTAAACAATGGCACGCCAAACCTTGGCTACGCTGTCGCGAACTATGTGCCGTCCACAGTAGGAGTGCCCTCCATGTCTGGTAACTGGCTGGGCAGTGATGATTTCGATGTTCTTGTCGATAATCCGGCTCTCAATGGAAAGATCTTCAACAAGACCGGTTGTATCACCGACTTCGTGCCTTATTCCACTGTCCCGTATCCTCTGAATACTAACGGCCTGGGACCAGTTGCCAACACCACCCAGAGCACAAATTACGCCACCATTCAGGAAGCCATAGATGACCCTGAAACTGAACCCGGGGACGTTATCGTGGTAGCAGCTGAAACCTTCAACGTCATGACTCCAATCGTGGTCAACAAGTCTGTCACGATCTCGGGTACTATCAATCGCGACGGCAGAACCCTGATCCAGGGAACCGATCCGGCAGTTATTTGTGTTCTTGAGATCAGAGCAAGTAATGTCACGATAGAGAACTTGGAAATCACCCACACCAACGTCCCGGCATTTCCTACTCCCGGAGGATGGGTTGAACTTAATGTTTCCCTGGTTCGGATTCCGGCTGAACTGGAGCCTGATTTAACCGGAGTCACTTTTCGAAATAACAAGATCTACATTGCCGCCCAATCCGGAGAGATGAGCACGTGGACGGGTATCGGCATGACAATCGGCAGCCGTTCAATAGATAGCATGACCCTCACTGGCAATCAGATATATAATACAAGAAATGGTTTGGTTGTCCATTCTGGTAACATTCTTTCGATAACCAATAATGTTATCTATAACACCAAGGGCGGCATCATGAACTATACGAACTCGCTTGATGACGCTGCCAACAGGACTATGACATCAAATAACTGGGGGACTGCGCATAACGAATGGGACATTGTTTGGAACACAGCATACTTTGTGCCTGATTATCAGGTCAGTGTGCTGGGGTTGTCAAACGCGAATAATGGCGCTTACGTCCTTGACCGTCGTGCCGCGGATGTAGCAGCCTGCGGTGTGCTAACAGGAAACCGCAGCCATATCTGGGTCGATGATAATGATCCATACACAACGTCGACGGCAGGTGCCGCGAATGGAAACATGAACGCTCCGTATGCTAACCTCCAATTGGGCTTGGCAGCCGTCGTACCTGGTGGAACGGTCTATCTGGCTGACGGAACTTATGTGGAAACCGGTCAGATTGCCGTGAACAAGGATGTAAACATCATTGGGGAAGACGAAGCGACAACGATCATCAAGCCCGCTCAGGATACCGCTGGATCCGGAGACGCCCAGGCTTTCATGCTTGTCGGAGAAGGCTTTGAGATGAACCTCAGCAACGTTACGATCGACTGCGGCGGCAAACTTGTGCGCAACGCCATTCGCACCAAGGGTAGTGGCACAATTGATAACGTTACGTTCCAAAACATCTACTACAGTCAATACAATGGCTGGGGACTTGCCTACGACTGGTCTGTCTCAGGACAGAATTGGACCTTTGATGATTGCACGTTCCAAAACATTGAGCGAGTGTGCGTACTGGTCGATGGCCAAACCAACCAGGCCACTATCTCAGCTTGTGATTTCATAGGTCTGGGTGTCGGTGACGACGTGAACTATGGCGTCGAGATCGGCGACGGAGCTCATGCTGATATCGGACCAGACAACAGCTTCTCCAATTTCCTCGGAGTTGCCAGCACTGACGATAGCGAGTCAGGCGGTGTTATGATGTCTTCAAACTACGGCCCCAATCCAACTGCTGCTGTTACCGGCAACACCTTCACAAACAACTCATATGGCATTATGATCGGTTATGAAGAAGATGACACTTCATTTATGACCATATCGAACAATACCTTTACCAACAACAGCGTACAGGTGACCGCGGTTTCCAATACGGTGGTAGATCTGAACGCAACCTGGGCCAACAACACCTACGATCACAAGTTCCTGTACGACTATACCATCTATGGCTCAGGCTCCCTGCTCTACGTTGAAGCTCCCGAGGAACTGATCAAAGACAATGAGTTGCAGGTGTATTCCGTCAAATCTACCTATGTGGAAAACCTGCGCGGCTTCAGCATCCAGATCAAGATCCCGGTTGCGGATTTCAACCAGCCGGATCATGAGGACCCGGGCAATGATTTCGCGATCGGTGCCGCTTACACGGCTCACAGCTACCAGCCAGCCTTCCTGCAACCGGTGGTCTACTACGGCATAATTGATGGTTACTACACTTACAAGGTGGATGGAGCCTATTACAGCGGCGGGCCCGATTCCGGCATCACCGGCGAAAATAAAGAGTTATTTACAGTCTCCCTGACCAGCCTGGTAGACCGCGACAACATCTCGGTGCCCGGATGCCTGATCACCATACCGCTCGACGAAGTCGTGCTATATGACGCCAACAATCCGCCTGTCGAAATCGCCTGCGTCGCCACCGAGCCCATGCTGGTGCTCATCGACGCTTCCGAACCGACCATGCTCCATAACACCGCGGGAACCTATCCCACCATGTATCTGCTCTCCGTGATCCCCGATGGTTCTGGTTTGCTGGACCGCCCGACGCTGAACTTCACGTTCACGGACAATTACAACCTGCAAAACGTGCAGTATCTGATCCAGGCGGAAGGCCTCGGTGCTCCGACCCTGGACACCCAGTTCCCCGCGGATTACATCCTCCAGAATTCGCTGTTGGCGACGACCACCCTCGACTGGCAGCTTCCCGCGGATGTGGACGCCCTGAATGACGGCACTTACACGGTCTATTACCTGGTGCTTGACGACGCAGGAAACTACACCATTTACAACTGGGATTTCATCATCGACACCACTGCGCCCGATCCAGTCACCTGGTGGCCGGAACCGACCGCCGTCAATCAGCCCGCGCCCTGCCGTACCAGCGTCAACGGCAACAATTCAATCGATCTCAAATGGACCAACGGCGATGGCACAGCCAAAGTTGACATCTGGAGATACTGCTTCGGGGATGATGCCACTTATCCTGAGTATGACGTTCCCGGATTCACTCTTCCCGCTGCCCCGAATCCCTACCATGCCAGCCCAGATAACGGCTGGGTGCGCGTGGCGGACGATGTGGTCCTCCAGGAGCATACGGATTCAGGCATGCCTCGCGGATACTATTATTACACCATCTTCGCGCAGGATGCCTCCGGCAACCTGAGCGCAGCGCCCGTGGCTCCCTTCCATCGCGAATCCATCTCCTACTGGCCTGGAGACGTGGACGCCAATCCCGGCACGGTGCAATCCGGCGACATTTCGATGCTCTCCGCCAAGTGGGGCAAGACATCCACCTCAGAAGGCTGGAGCAATATCATCGACGTCGGTCCCACAGTTGACCGCGCGCGCCGCTCCCGCCCGACTCCCGATAACGTCATCAACATCGAAGACATGATGATCTTCGCCATGAACTACTACAACACCAATTACACCCAATACGTGAGGCAGGACGAGGAATCCGCGCCTCCCGTGACGATCGCCATGAACGTCGTCGAGACTCCCGCGCAGCTTCGCGTGACCCTCGATCTGGCTGAGAACGGCGAAGGCCTGACGGGTGTCAGCATCCCTGTCGGATACGGCAGCGGACTGATATTGCAGAGCGTGGAACAAGGCTCTGTCTGGCCGGAATCCAGCCTGCTCCTGTTCACCAACGAAGAGGGTGTGGTTGAGGTCTCCGGCGCGGTTCTCGGCACCGGCGCGGCTCCCGAAGCCAACGGCGTGATCGCGGAGCTTGTTTTCGCGATCGTGGGAACCGACACCAGCCTTGAACTGCGGCGCATGACTGCCAGAGACTTCCTGAACAGGGAAATCGAGATCACCAACAATCCCGGCGCGTACACGGATAATGAAGACCTGATCAACATCATCCCCGCCGAGAGCTATCTCGCCCAGAACTTCCCGAACCCCTTCAATCCCAGCACCACAGTCCGGTTTGGCCTCAAGGAAGCCGGCAAGGTCCAGCTCAGCGTCTATAACAACCGCGGCCAGCTGGTGAGAACCCTTGTCAACGACCACAAAGCCGCCGGTACCTATCAGATCGTGTGGGACGGCAAGGACCGCAACGGACGTTCGGCTTCTTCCGGCTTGTATCTGATCCGCCTGGAAACCCCCGGCCTGGTGCAAACCTGCAAGGCGCTGATGATCAAATAAAACGCCCTGATGGGCACATAAACAGACTCCCTGAAACGAGCCCGCCTTCGGACGGGCTCTTTTTTTGCTGGCAAAACCATCACATTTTATAATTGGATAGGATTCCCGAAACCCCGCCCCGGCGCATCCGGTATGTGGCAAAATATCCTCACTCACGATGTCGCCTCTGTTCGCGCCAGGTGCTCCGCGTTAGCCAGATTCTTTGTTCTGCGGCGAAAACAACCGCCTTCCTCGCCGGCGATCACCAATCCCGCCCTGGTTAACATCTCTTAATCACTTCTTTATCACTAGTTAATCACTTCTTAATTGTTAAGGCTTGATTAAGAAGTGATAAAGAAGTGATTAAGAGATGATAATAGGAAGGCGCTGGCAAACAGGCAGATAAGCAGAAGGAAAAAACTGGAGTTTCTGCCGCGGCAACGGTCAATCGAACCAGCTGTTCAGCAGGATCGGCATCAGAGCTCAGCACCTGAGATGAGGGAGGGAGACTGGGGCGCAAGCCTGATCGGAACGCAACTGCGCTGTGCGAAAAGGCGTGGCGATTGTATTTGGAGAAAACTAATCATGAAATATATCGGCGCGTTAATATCATTGTTCAAACATTATTGGATATAATAGAAAAAGCGATGAAGTTATCAAAAAAAAACTTGACAGATCAAAAGGGATGAGCCATAAGGTGGCAGGATTGTAAATCATTCAGATGGTTTACCTTAGATAGTTCATATATGTGTAGCATAGTCATGCGGCTGATTTGAGAATGGCTCTGGAATTGGGATTGTTGGCTTCCTCATGTTGTTTCCCGGCCCAACATCGGATTATGAGGCACACTGTTAGGCGATAGATGTAAAAGGCGGACACGCCCCGCAAGAGGCTGTCCATGTAGGAGTCCGAGGCATACTTTCGGACAAGGAGACACAACAAGAGGAGAACAAAATGAAGAGATTTTTGTTTTTAACGCTGTTCCTGACGGCTCTGTTGGGGATAACGAATGTTTGGGCTCAAGCAACCATTAACGTGCCGGCAGATTATTTAACGATCCAAGCAGCCATTAATGCAGCGAGTCCAGGGGACCTGATCCAGGTCGCTGCGGGTACATACAACGAAAACATAAATGTTAATAATCGAGTCTCTATCGTTGGTGCCGGCAGCGGATCTGATCCATTGACCAATACGATAATCACTCAAACAGCAGCAGGCGTGGGCTCTCCTTACTGGATTGGAGTAGTCCAACTAAACGCTTCGGGTTTGAGTTCTGCTGACCCGATACTCTTCCAAAACCTCAGGATTCTTCCGAACGGAATCTCGGGATTTTCTGTGGGAGAGTTTTATCAATCCACAGGGACAGCGGTCAGTTATCTAAAGTTTGACAACGTCAAAGTCATCGGAACCAACACAAATCCCAGTTCTGAGCAGGAAAGAGGACTCTATGTGGACAATACTTCCACA
>CAZKAA010000056.1:0-16035 GCA_964550575.1 uncultured Candidatus Cloacimonadota bacterium | reverse complement strand
GAAGGCCGGCCTCAGCCCTGCCAAGCCCCATGGCTGAGCAAAGCAATCCAAAGACCCCAGACTTGGTGGGAGCGTCGGCTGTCCTGCGTATGGCGAATTTTCCCTCATTTGTCCCCCAGGCCTGGAGTGGTCCCTCCAGGCGCAGGAACAAAGTGTTTGGTGTAGCGGACATATCAGCCTTCTACTTTCTCGTTTTTCACATCATCCCAATCAAAGCCGAGCATTTCAACGGCTTCCCTGACCAATGCGGTCAAGTTGCTTACAGAAACTACATCCAGAGTACCTTTCTGGGGTTTGAGGGGATAGCGTCCATTGGGCGAGAACCACAGGGCTCTGCCTTCCATCTGGCCAGGGAAAAACCCTTCGCTGATGTCCTGCACATAGTTGGCAAGCTTGCCCACACTGAGTTGCACAAGGTCAGAGTCCCCAGCCAGGGCAACCGGACGGACAAAGGCGTTCGCGTAGCTGACCGGGGTGTTTTTGAATTCCACCAGGATGCCGTCGGGGAGATTGTGTGCCGCAAAGCTATTCTGCTTGCCGCTGGGATTGGTGAGGGCCGCCGCTTGGATAAAGGCTCCCACGGTATGCGCTGCCAGCTTTTCATTATTCTGGAGGTTACTTTTCAGGGTTTTCCAATCTATTGAGAAATATTTGTAGAAACAAGCCGAGGCAAACATCGCCTCATCAACGAATCCTGCGCCGGCGTCATCGCCGGGCACATCGTCAGCCGCCACATAGTAATCTATTTCCGGTCTGGCGGTGTGGGTGGAGATGGCATGCGACACCTGCAGGGCCGCTTCGACGGTGGTGTTTTCCCAACGGACCTTGTCCTTTCCCTTGTCCTTGGCTTCAGGCTCAAGCATCCTTCCGCAAAGGGCTATGTCAGGCGAATATATCGCCCCGGATATGACGTCTGCAGCTAGCTTGGCTTTCTCCGCAACAATCAGGTCTTTGCCGGTGACTATCTGAGCAAGGGTCTGTATCTTGTCCCGGGTCATGAAAACCAACATCTTGCTGTGACCGTTTTCGTGTTTCAAGCCGGCTTTGGTAAGAACATCTTCTGCCATGTCCCGGCACTCCTGTCCTGCTGCTTTTTCGATCAGTTCAGCCAGTCGGCGGGTACGCACACCACCAAGCAATTCCTTGAATTCTGCGCTCATTCTGATGCTGCGTTTCTGGCACTGGCTGGAAATGCGGCTCCGCAGGGTTCCCCCGAAGTAACAGGTCTTGGGCGCGCCCAGGTCGTCCCTGTTGAGGTTGGCCGGGCTGTGGTTTTGGATCATGTGGATTTCAATCAACATGTGGATTCTCCTTCGTTTTTTTTATCGGTTGCCGAAATGAATGTTTCCGCCCACTTCTGCCTTAAAAGATCATTGTTCCAGGCAGATAGGTTGTCGGTAAGTATTACCCAGTCCAGACTAAGAACTGCGTTATCGCGTAGGGTATTTAACGCCCAGATCAAAGCTTGTTCAAGCTGGCTGACGTTTGATTGTAAGATGAGGTCGAATCTGCTGATGAACCTGCGCTTATCCCTCTGTTTACTGATTTTACCGCAGATTTTCCCCAACATGGTGGGCAAGTCCGCGCCATCAGCCTGCTGAAATCGATACTCCGCATAGAGCAAAGCGATCAGCCAGGAAACATCCCGGCGGGGTGTTCGGGGAGAGTTCTTTCGTTGTTTCCACCAAAGCCCAGTAAACAAGTCGAATCCTAGCAGGCTTTCGTCCAGGTCGCGACCTATCATCTGTTTCAGAAGGCTTAGGTCGCCTGCCTTCAGATTTTCGAGTGCTTTGACAAATTGTACGGTAGGGGTATCATTCATGGTCATCCTCACAATTTTGGTCATCTTGGGGGTTCTGTTGGGTCTGGTCTAGCCATAAATGCATGTTTACGAATTTAGCTGCGAAAAGAGCAGATCTGGCAAGAGTTCCGGACAAAAGGGAGCGGGAGGCGATCTTTAACGCAGGCCTGTAACTCTCCCGCGCATTTTGCTCAAAGCCTTCGTTGGAGGTGAATAAGCCGCCTGTGGCTTTGATACTTTCATGTACAACATGGGGCGCGATAGTGCTCAAGAGCGACTGGCTGAGGGAATACTTATTGTTTCGTCCTGGGTTGAGTTTTTTGTCGTGGTAGGAATATCTTTGCTTTTCATAGGACCCGATCTGGCGTCTGATAAGCCCACTCAGGGACAGGACTGGTAAAGAGTCTATCTCTCCCTGCAAAACAGGGACGGTCAGTGTGTGCTCCCAAGAATCCTCTATCTTGGCCTGATTGACTGAGACACCGACACACAGAAGTCTCCCCCCCGGCTTGGAAACAATTTCTTTCGTGTAACAACTGATGGGGTTTTGCCAAGGCCTATCCTGCAGCAAAGGCTTTTCGGAGACTAGGTTTTTAGTTTTTAACGGTTTCCGCCCATTATCGTCATAACAGATGTGTGGATCGATCCATGCTGGGTTGGTGATATCTCCTGCTGTCTGATAATCGCAAGAATAGATAAGCATTGAACCTCTACCCCCGCATGCAGCGCAGGCTGCGTCTCCGGCAACAGGCTCGTGCAATCGGCTCCTGCGGGCCAGTGCTGTTAGCCCCACCAATAGAGGGGTGGGGGTGATCTTCGGATCAACCGTGTTGTCCACCCAAGCGGGATCTCCCATGGGGCCTGATGGCGCCCAGTTTAGTTTGATCGTCTCTAACAAGCAGTCACCCCAGGGTATAACGTAGAAGGGCGGCATCCCGTTGATGCTAGATTTGAGGTCTGGCCTTCCTGAAGCAGCGTAGATAGTGAAGCGCAAGAGACCCAGCACGCAACATGGTAGGCAAAAACCAGAAATATAATCTATAGTGTGGTTGAAAAATGCGAAGTTGTTGCCTGTTGGAACCTCATGCAACAGGTCGGTAGATGGCCGCATGTGACGAACCTTGATATCCTGATAAAATCTGGGGCCATCTCCCAACAAGTCAAAATAACCTCGATTATCAGTAAGAAAAGTGATCCATTGAGTCGGGAGATTGTTGTTGTCGGGCATATCGATTTTTGTTTTATCGTAACACCAATACAACAAAGCCAGGATAAAGCGAAACACGCTAACTCGATCCATGGGATTGCTGTAGGCTAGTTGAAGGCTGTGTGCCTGCTCCATTACTTCGATGAGGTTGAGGGTTGCCGGTCTGCCATCCCGATACAGGACGGACAGCCAATTTTCTTCCATCAGATTGTACATTGGGCCTCCTTAGATAACAAACCAATTAGTTTTTGCCATAGTTCTTCCGCACTAATTAGACCATGTTACATATTGTATATTTACAAGTATTCAAGCAAATGCCAACTGAATTACCAAGGTTTGGATGCCATTGAGTGAAAAAATACGGCATAAGGTTTTTGGCAAGAAATATTTCATCGTGAGTTCCCTAACTATGCTGCGCAAAGGGAATGGAACCGGAGAACGAAGTATAGGTTCTTTGTTTCTATGCAGAAAAAAAAATAGCACGCATCTGGATGTCTATCAGATTGGTGTGATTGGTCGAATCGTGTGAGGCATATTCATGAGATATAATTTTTGGTATGGTAAATAACCAGATAACACGTGAGTAGAAAAAAGAATAGAAAATCGTGCCCCATATGTTAATGGGGGTATGTTAAAAAACAAACAAGGTCGGTCAGGATAGACATCAGGCACTAACCGCCTTCAGTGTCCGACGTCAGACTAGCCCCGCTCGACCTTGTCTGTTATAAGATCAGGCTTCTTTTTTCAGTTCGTGCTCGGTGACTTCCTGCATGAACTGGTTGAGATAGAGTTGGTGGTAGCGTCCCTGGCGGCGCATCAGGTCGCGGTGGTTTCCGCTTTCCAGGATCCTGCCTTTGTGGAGCAGCAGGATGCGGTCCACCTTGCGGATGGTGGAAAGCCGGTGGGCGACGATGATGCCGGTGCGTCCCTTGAGGACGGTGTTGATCGCTTCCTGGACGAGTTGTTCGGTCTCGGTGTCGATCGAGGCGGTGGCTTCGTCGAGGATGAGCAGGGCGGGATCCGCCAGCACCACGCGGGCGAAGGCGAGCAACTGCTTCTGTCCGGTGGAGAGCAGGTTTCCGCTTTCGCCGACCTTGTAGGCATACTGGCCGGGCAATTCGCGGATAAACTCGTCGGCGCGGACGATCCGGGCGGCTTCCATAACTTCCTCGTCGGAAGCGTCAAGTCGGCCGTAGCGGATGTTTTCCAGAACCGTGCCCTGGAAGAGGTGCGGCACCTGCTGGACGTATCCCAGATGGGAGTGGATCCAGCGCAGCGGGAGTTCGCGGTAGTCCATGCCGTCGATCATGATCTTCCCGGAAGTGGGTTCGTAGAAGCGGCAGATCAGGTTGACCAGCGTGGTTTTGCCGGTGCCGGTCTCCCCCACGAGGGCGATGGACTCGCCGGGGGCGATCTCGAGGTTGAAGCCTTCGAAAACCGGGCGTCCTTCCTTGTATGAGAAATCCAGGTTCTTGATCTCGATCGCGCCCTGCATGCGGCGCTGCTTCCAGTCGTCGGTGTAGGGCACGGAGTCCACGATCTCCGGCTGCAGTTCGAGGAGGGAAAAGACCCTCTCCGCCGCGGCCTGGGCGTTCTGGAGCTCCGCGAAGAGCCTTGCCACGTTGGCGATGGGCTCAAAGAGGTTCATTGTGTAGCTGATGAAGGCGACCAGGGTGCCAATACCGAATCCGGCGATACCGGCGCGGACCATGCCGCCGCCTAGCCAGAGGACGAGGCCGGTTCCCACGGCGGAAACCACCAGGATCAGTGGCATGAACAGCGCGGAGGCGACCGCGGCCTTCACGGAATGGCGGTACATGTCGCGGTTGAGTTCCATGAACTCGGAGAGATTGGCTTCCTCGCGCACGAGGGTCTTGGTGGTCTTGGCGCCGTGGATTCCTTCGCCGAAACCGCTGGTGATCATGGAGTTGAGTTTGCGCACCTTGCGGTAGGAGCGGAACAGCTTCACCTGAAAGCGCACGCTGATGAAGGCGATGACCGGGATCAGCGCCAGCAGAACCAGGGCGAGTTTCCAGGACAGGCTGAGCACCACGCCAAGGGTGAAGATGATCATCGCCACGCCCCAGATGAGGTCGACGATGCCCCACGCCACGACGTCGCCGAGGCGGGAGATGTCCGAAGTCAGGCGAGCGACGAGCCATCCCACGGGGGTGCGGTCGTAATAGCTGAAACTCATACTCTGCAGCTTGCGATAGGCATTGCGGCGGAGGTCGTAGTTCATTCCTGTCTCGATGCGTCCGGCGATGTCGATCAGCAGATAGACATTCACGAACTGCAGCAGGATGAGACCCACGTTGACCAGGGCCAGCGTGCTCAATCCGGCGTAGCTGCGGGGGATGATCATGTGGTCGATCCCATAGCGGGTTAGAAGCGGCAGGGTGGCGTCCACAAGGGCGTTGAAGATCATGACCACGACCAGGGCGATCATTCTCTTGCGCTGGGGCACCGCCTGCTTGACCAGGCTCAGCCACAGCCTGCTGTCAAACCTGCCGGTGAATTCTTTTTCTTTATATGCTTCCATAACAATTCCTTATACTGCTTCGCGTTCAAGCCGGTGCTGGATGTTCCAGATGCGCTGATAGGCTCCCGGAGCAGCCAGAAGTTCCGTGTGGGTTCCGATCTGGGCGATGCGTCCATGCTCGAGCACAACGATCCTGTCCGCCAGCGAGACCCCGGTCAGGCGGTGGGTGATGATAATTGTGGTGGCGCGTCCTTTGCGGAGCAGCAGGTTGCGCTGGATGATCTGCTCCGTTTCGGAGTCCACCGCGCTGAGGGCATCGTCCAGGATCAGGATCGCGGGGTCCAGGATCAGAGCACGGGCGATCGCGCAGCGCTGCCTCTGGCCTCCGGAAAGCGTTATGCCGCGCTCGCCGATCACAGTGTCATAGCCTTGCTCAAACTCGCTTACGCATTCGTGCAGGGCAGATTCGTTGGCTGCTTTTTCGACTCTGGCGAGGTCAACCCCGGGCAGCGCGATGCCTATGTTTTCCTTCAGGCTGCGGGAATAGAGGAAAGGCTCCTGCAGCACGATGCCGATCTGCCGCCTGAGTTGCTGGCGGTCGAATGCCTGCAGGTCTATGCCGTCGATCCTCACGCTTCCCTGATAGTCGTCGAACAGCCTTGGGATGAGGTTGGTCAGGGTTGACTTTCCTGAACCTGTGGCGCCGAGGATGGCGATAGTCTCGCCCGCTTCTATCCTGAGGTTGACGTTTCTCAGGATCTGGTGTCCGGCGTCGTAGCCGAAGCTCAGATTCTCCATCTCGATCCTGCCGCGCAGGCGAACGCCTTCCGCCAGCTCGTGGGTTCCGCCCATGTCTTCGACCGGGGTTTCGATGATCTCCAGCAGCCTTCCGGCGGAGACCATCGCTCGGCCCAGGTCGGTCAGGATGCGTCCCATCTCGCGGATGGGCCACAGCAGCATGCCGATATAGGTGGAAAACGCCAGCAGCGTGCCCAGCGTGATCTCGCCGCGTATCACCCAGCCGATACCGATCAGGAACACCGCGGCGATCTGGAGCAGGCAGACAGCGTCAGAAGACGCCCAATACCATGCCAGTACGGTGATGAGTTTCCGGCATTTGCCGCGATAGTCGTCCGCGGCGGTTTCGAAGCGGTTGACCTCAAACTCCTCCCTGGCAAATGCCCGCACCACGCGGATGCCGTTGAGGGATTCCTCCAGCACGGTGGTGAGTTGGCCTTCTGACTCGTCCGCGGCTTGGAAGCGCTTGCGCACCTGCCGGAAAAAGACATAGGCATACACGAAGATCACCGGCACCACCAAAGTGGAGATAACTGTCATCCTCACATTCATATAGAGCATAACGGGCAGGATCAGGAGCGCCATGAAGATCCCGCGGGCAAGCTGGATTAGCTGCTGTCCCAAAAACCTTCTGACGGTATCCACGTCGGAAGTGCAGCGCTGGATGATGTCCCCGGTCTGCACGCGGCTGTGCCAGGCATAGGGCAGCCTCTGGATGTGGTCATAGAGCCTGTCGCGCAGGCGCCGGGCAAACTCCTCGGAGACCTCTGCGCTGAGCTTTCCGCGCAGGAAAGTCAGGCTGTGGGCTGCCAGGCTCACCAGGATGACCGCCACGGCGGCGAGCCAGAGATTGTTCGCCAGCCAGGGAAGCCCGTCCCAGGCGTTGAGAACCGCGCCAAGCCCAAAGGGCAGGTCGGCGGGCTTTCCTCCCAGAACGGTGTCCACGGTGAAGCGGATGATCAGCGGAGTGATGAAACTAAAGCTGGCGGCAAGCATGATGCAAAGCGCCGCGAGCAGATACTTCGCCTTGAGGCGGTTCATAAAGAGCAAAACGAAACGATAGGCGGACATGGTTATACTACTCCTGTCGCGGATAAAGGGGTGACAACGGGTCTGTTTGACTGGTGTTGAAACTGAGCCGGGGCAGATCCTGCAGACACGCTTCGCCAGGGGGCAAAATCGGCTGGAATGATCCGCTCAGACAGATCGGTTGGCTGCTCTGTGCCTCGGAGGATGCGGTGGAATGAGGGGGTTTGGAGCCCTAGTTAAGGATGGCCTGCAAGGCACAGGATCGGCAAAATCACACTATTCACAGGTCGGATGATGTTTCTAAAGATCTGTTTCATCGGAACTTACCTCCTGTCCCTTGGATATTTTGGCTCAGTGTTTCCGTTTCCATTAAAATGTCAAGAAGTTTTTGTCAGGGCTTGGAAGTTGTATTGCATTGAGGCGTGCAAACCAGTTGATATGCATGGCAGATGCACCTTGGCAACAGCAGAACGCCGAACTGCCTGATACCTGTCTTGCTCAATGGCAAAGCACAGGCCACGCCAAGCACTCGCTGGTTTCCTGCGCGCGCCTCGCCCCGCCATTGTTTCTGGATCGGCGGCAATCTGCTGTCCACGCGGTCACAACGCGCTTGGCGACCGGGATGCCACCGCGTGGACACGGGCTTGCCTGTCAGGCTGGAAAGGGTTTCTGTGGGGGGATTATTACTCTGTCACGGGGTAGGTTGAGGACCAGTTCATCGGTCATCCTAATTCATGGCTGAACCTGAGCCAGGCCATAATCAACCGGCATATGGCGGGATGAGGAGATAAGGCTATATGATTGTGATTATACACTATCTTTGAAGGCTGAGCCAGAACATTCAGAAATAATTAAGAAAAACATCTTGACAAGCATCCAAAAGAATCAAGCATAGGCTGTGTGTTGAGAAAGTCCTTTTCGGCTTGATTCAGACCTTGCTATAGGATGAGTCGGAAAGAGGGCGGAAAGGGAGCCACTCAAACAGGGGAATCGTTTTTTTTGCCCAAGGTGGACAAATCTCCACAAAGGGAAGGCGCGATGACTTTTGCCGACGCTTTCGCAGTTTTTATACGGAGGGATCGTTTTGAGCCAAGCCTGAGGGACAGGGCGGCTATCGACCCAAGCAGGCATTTTCACTTCTCCGGACTTGAAACGCCGGAGCATCCAGCAATCGGCGATCAAGGGCACAGGTTTGCCTAAAAGGAGCATAAGATGTACAAAGCAGCAATTCTTGGTGTTTTTTGGTTTGTTTTCTCAATCTGCCTGATGGCGCAAAATCTGGACTGGGTATGGGCAAGCCGGGGCGGAGGCAGCGGAGTTGACAATGCCAGGGCGATCGCCACAGACAGCGAGGGCAACCAATATGCCTGCGGTTTGTTTCAGGGCAGTGCGACCTTTGGCAGCACCACCCTCACCAGCAGCGGCAGCTACGATGTCTGGCTGGCCATGCAGGATAGCGCCGGAAACTGGATCTGGGCAGTCCGAGCGGGCGGGACGGGCGGCGATATCGGGGTGAGCATTGCCACGGACTGGAGCAATAATGTCTACATGGCCGGAGATTTCGAGGGCACGGTATTGTTTGGCAGTATCTCGCTTACCGCCGTCGGAGCACAAGATAGATTTATAGCCAAGCTGGATAGTGGAGGCAACTGGCTCTGGGTGAAGCAGGCTAGCGGATGCAACTGCAACGAACTGGCTCTTGACGCATCCGGCAATGTGTACCTGACCGGTACATTTTCGGGAACGGCAAGCTTTGGCAGCTATTCCGTGACCAGTGCCGGCTATACCGATGCCTACGTTGCAAAGCTTAGCTCAAGCGGATCCTGGCTCTGGGTCAGACGTGGAGGCGGAACAAACTATGAATCGTCATTCTGCATCGCAGTGGACAATGCTTCCAATCTATATCTGGGAGGGTCTTTTGAGGGGACGGCCACCTTTGGCGGCACTCCATCCCTCACAGCTGTGGGAAGCTGGGACGTGTTTGTCGCCAAGCTGGATTCGGATGGCAACTGGCTCTGGTCACGGCGGGGCGGCGGCACGAGCTATGAGGATCCGATCGGTATCGCCACAGATGCCTCCGCCAATGTTTATGTGATGGGATACTACAACGGCAACGCATCCACCGCCTTTGGCAGCACCACGCTCACAGGGATGGGCGGCTGGGATATCTGGCTTGCCAAACTGGACTCCGCAGGCAACTGGCTCTGGGCCAATAAAATGGGAGGGTCAGCCAATGATTTTTGCACGGACATGGTGGTGACGGCTCCATCCAGCATCTATCTCACGGGATATTACTACTCCCAGCCTGCCAATTTCGGGGCTATTCCCCTTGCTTGCAGCGGAAACAATGATGTCTTCGTGGCAAGGCTGGATGGAAACGGAACCTGCCTGCAGGCGCTCAGGGCTGGCGACGTGAACTACGATTCCGGATATGGCATTGCCGTGGACCTGAACTCCAATGTCTATATCACTGGCAACTTTAGCGGCACCACGATTATCGGAGACGACACTCTTTCCAGCGCGGGAAGTTCGGACATATTCATCGCCAGATTGAGCCCGCCCAGCCCGATGGCGGATTTCGCGGCAGATGTGACTTCAGGTCCGGCGCCTTTGGCAGTGCAGTTTACCGATCTGTCCCAGCCTGGAATGGGAGACCTGTCCATCTGGCTCTGGATGTTTGGCGACGGGAACGGTTCCAACGCGCAAAATCCTCAGCACACCTATGAAAACCCGGGCCAATATTCTGTGACCCTGATGGTTTGGGACGAATATGGGGCATTTGCATCCCTGGAGAGAACCGGTTATATCACGGTCGTCACGGGTGGGATTCCGCTGGCTCCTGCCAATCCGGGCTTAGTCATGGCAGGCGATGACGCCATCCTCACCTGGGATCCCGTGACCGAAGACCAGAACGGGCAACCGCTGACGCCGGACCACTACCTTATTTGGTATAACCCGGCGGGCGCTGATACAACTTTTACCCAACTTGGGCAGGCCTCCGACACCAGTTATACCCATGTCGGAGCAGGTCAGTTAATGCGGGCCGCGTACTACCGGATAACCGCCGTGAAGCTTTATCGCAAAGAAACTTCACCTACTTTCCCAAGGAGAACAAAATGAAGAAGCTGCTGATACCATGCCTGCTTCTTGCCGGCATATCGTTTTTGAGCGCCGCTTACCACTTTGACAAGGCTGTGGAGTTGAATCGCTCGGGCGGGCCGCAAAACCAATACATCCTGCTCAATCCCTACAATACTTATCTGTATGTTTTCCCGGCAGATTTTACGATGGAGTTCTGGCTCAATGTGCGTGAATGGTCCGTGGCGGATCAAGTGGTCATCGCCAAGAACGGGGTCAACGGCTCCGGCAATGGCTGGACCATCCAGCGCGCAGGCAGCACCAGCGCCATAGTGGTTGATTTCTTTGGGAATTATATCACCTCGCAGGGCGTAACTTTTGTGAACCAATGGCACCACCTTGCCTGCGTGCGCAGCGGCAACACACTGTATCTGTATGTAGATGGGGCTTTGAACAATTCGCAGACCTTTGCCACCTGGTCGATCACCTACACCAGCTATCCCGCCTGCGTCGGCGAGAGTCTTGCCAATACGGGGCACCACCTGCACGGAAAGGTTGATGAGATACGTTTCTGGAACTACGCGCGCACAGCCACGCAGATCAGAATGCACAGGTTTAACAGAGTGCAGGAAACAGAGACGGGGCTTATCTGCTATCTCAAGCTGAATGAGAGCTCAAGCGCTATCGGGGAGTGGTCTCCGGAGAATGTCGCAGTTACCTTTTTCAATTATGACTCCGGAGTGTGGCAAAATGCCACGCAACTTGAAGAAACCTACTCTGGAGACAAGGCCTGCCAATTTGGCAGCGGAAATCCCCAGGTGCAGTTTGCCAATCTCTGGAGTGGAGCGGCAACCCAGTTTACTGCCGAAGCCTGGATCAAGGCAAGTTCGCTGCCGGCATCCGGTAAGGTCATCCTCAAGCATAGTTCCTTGGTCGATATCAGCATCCTGAACAGCCAGATAACCGCCACCACCTATCTGTCCGGCGGCACATCGTTCCCGCTAACCTGGTCCGGGGTGCTTCCCAATCAGTGGTATCATGTGGCGTTATCGATCAATACCAGCGGATTGTGCGCTCTGTACATCAACGGCTGGCTGGCAGCTTCCGTCACCCGCAGCGGTCCGGGTTTGGTTACCCCGGGTGTAAGCGACCTCTGGAGTGTCGGCAATTCAGTCGCCGGAGGTGCGAATTTCCCCGGGGTGATTGACCAGGTGCGGGTTTGGAACTGGGCTCTCAGTTCCACCGAAGTATGGGCCAACAGGCACTTGGAGATTGTCTCAGGGCCATTGGCGACTTATACCTTCAACGAAACAACAAACTCAGTCATTTTCAACCGCTCCGGCTTAGTAAACTGCTTGGCTTCCGGCGGTTCGAAACTGGACTCCGACTGGCCAAAAAACGGGTATTACTTCAAGGGTACGCTGACCGAAAGCCATGTGCTGCCAGTCAATACGATCTCGGTTTGGGGCGATATTATCATCCCCGCGACGAAAAAACTCACCGTGCAGCCGGGCACCACGCTCCGCTTTCTTGGGCATTACGGGATCCTGGCAGAAGGGAGCTTGCAGGCTCTGGGCACGGCAGCCGCACCGATCATCTTCACAGTTGCAGACACCACAGGATTTCACGACCTTACTCCTATGTCCGGTGCAGGAAGTTGGAACGGACTGGCGATAAGGACCACGACTGACTCGGATTCCACTTTGATCGAGCACTGCCACTTGGAGTACGGCAAGGCTGCGGGAGTTTCGCTGGATCCTTCCGGATACGATGCGGCGTCAGGCGGGGCTGTGCACGTCTACAATACAACACGGGTGCGCATCTCGCATTCTGTCATAACCAACAACATAGCCTTGGGCGGAGGCGGAGCTCTCTTATCCCGGAACAGCACTGTGAATATGTTGGGCAACTCCATTATTGGCAACTACTCGGATGGGGTTGGAGGGGCTTTGGTCTTTATGTTCGACTCTTCCCCCAGCCGATCACCCGGTACCGTTCTAAGCAATCTGATCGCGGAAAACACAGCCAGCGATCAAGGCGGCGGGATATATCTCTCGCGCTGCACCAACACCTTGGGCGACCCTGCCACAGACCGCTTCAGAAACAATACCATCGCCAACAATCATGCCGGAACAGGGGGCGGGGGAATATATTACTCCGAGGAATCCAGCCTCAGCGTGGGCAACAGCATTATCTGGGGAAACACAGCCCCGGAGGGAGGGCAGATATATCTGGGCTCCATGCTGGATGATCCCAGCTTCAGCTATTGCGATATTCAAGGATCGGCTTCCGGTTTCGGGGGAGGGGGATCGGGCGCCCAGTACAGCGGAGTTTTGACAAGCTGCATGGATGCCGACCCGATATTTGCGGGCTCTGGAGATCATCCCTACAGCCTGAAAACAGGTTCCGGCTGTATAAACCGCGGCGAGCCAGGTTCCGCTCTCAGCGCCTTAGACATACTTGGCAACCCCAGGGTCTACGCCTCGTCAGGGGGCATCAATCCTCAAATGGATGCTATCCTGGGATGCATCGATCTTGGTGCTTATGAGGAACAAACAGCAAGCGGAACGGTACCCTACGACTTCATTCTGGAAGGAAGCGCGGCAATCGGGCATAACATCACGGTTCCGCACGGTTCGTCGATTACCTTATCCCAAGGTTCTGCGCTGGAATTTGCGCCTCAGACAGGTATTGATATCTATGGCAGCATGCTTGCTTCCGGCACATTGGAAGACCAGATATCCCTCACCGCGCAGAACCAGGCCCTGGGTTGGGATGGGCTGGCTTTTCTGGGGGAAAACACTGCCGCTGATACCTCCTATGTAGCCTGGAGCGAAATCAGCCACGGCGCAACCAGCCTGGGAGACCTGCCTTATGGCGGTTTGGTTTGTGTGGATGGCTATGCCAGACTCAACATCAGCAACTGCTTCTTAAGCCACGGATCCGCTGATAAGGGAGGAGCTCTCGCCGTGCTCAACTCCCCTGCAGAGTTTTATAACCTGGAACTGCATCACAACAGCGCCGAGAGCGGGGGCGGGGCTGTTTATTTAGAGAACGCTGATCCGCTCCTGGCGCATCTTACGATCGCCGACAACTCCTCACTGGCTGGTTCCGGTGCGATCTCCGCCAGCAACTCGGATTATGCCAGGATTTTTGGCTGCAATATCTGGAACAATGGCGCCACGCCTTTATCAGGCACTATGCTGGCAATGTACAGCAATGTGCAGGGAGGTTACGGAGGAAGCACCAATATCAGCGAGGAGCCTTCTTTTGATCCTGAAACAACCGACCATTATGTCCTGAGTTCCACTTCGCCCTGCCTGAACAAAGGTATACCTAATCCCGGCAGTTATCCCAACCTGCCCCTCACCGATGTAATGGGCAACCCACGAATCCATAGCCACACCCAGAGCGTCTACTCCCGCCCCGATATCGGTGCCAGCGAATATCAAGGTCTTCTGGATCCCACGAATTTCAGCGCCACAGACGGCAGCAATGATTATCTCGGACATGTTTACCTGAGTTGGAATTACCCCAGCGATTACCTGCCCAACGACGGTTTCCAGATTTACCGCGACGGATCGCTGCTTGTGACACTTTATCCCCATATCACCAGTTATGCCGATTACAGCGCCATTCCCGGCCAGCAGCACGCCTATACCCTTTTGGCATATGCCGGAGGCGAAACATCCAACCCGATCGCTGACACTGGATAAATCAAACCAAACGGCATCATCACCGGCAAGGTCCAAACTCCCAACAACAATCCCGTGTCCGGCGTTATCGTCTCGCTCAGCCCCTCAAGTGGCTATTGCCTGCAGTTTGCCCCCGGATCATTCTTTACGGTTGAGGTTCCGGATGCCTCTCTGGGAGCCAGCTTTACCCTGGAAACCTGGGTAAAAACATCCTCCTCGAATTGTACTCTGCTTGCCAAAACAGATTCCAGCGAAACCGACCTCAAACAGCTGCGCGTGAATGCTTTCGGACGCCTGTTATACACGGATGGCATATCCACCCTTGAGCAATCAACAGAATCTCCGGCGGTGAATGACAACGCCTGGCACCACGTGGCTCTGGCATACAATGCCACCGCGGGAAGGGGTTATCTCTACCTTGATGGCATCTGCGTGGCTGACTCCGACCTTGGCTTCTCGGATACCCCGGGCGGCACCATGTATGTCCAGGATGCATCTTTCACCGGCTTTCTGGATGACATCCGGCTTTGGAGCATAACCCGCACGGCGGAGGAGATCGGAAACAATATGAACCTCGTCCCATCCTGGGATTCAGATGGTTTGATCGGCTATTGGCCCATGAATGAAGGGGTGGGTGCCCAGGTGTTCGACGCCACCAACTTTGCCCACGTAGCCAGCACAAACGCAGTTTGGAGTTCTGCGGAACCCGGAGTCGTGCTCGGTGGCGTCACCGACAACTGGGGGGAATACGTGATCTCCCAGATCCCCTATGGCAGCTATACCACGTTCACTGTCACCCCCAGCAAGCCAGGCCACATGTTCCAGCCGGAGCAACGCCGGGTAACCCTTTCCCAAAGCAACATCAGTGCCGACAATGTGGACTTCACCGATAACTCCATGATCCCCATTTCCGGTTACGTAAGGTTCCATGGCACGATCTGCCCGGTGGTGGGAGCGAAGATATTCCTCAACGGCACCCAGGCTTTGCCTGTTGTAACCACCAATTCAGAGGGTTACTACGTTCTGGAGGTGGAACACGGCACAGATTGCCTTGTTTCAGTGGATTTCAACAACCATGCCTTCGACCGGTCGTGGGATCTGGGTTCGGTCACCTATCCCAGAACCAATATAGATTTCCAGGATATCTTCACCACAGGATTGCTGGTGCAGGTGGCGGGCGGCAGCGATTCCTGGCCTCTGGGGGATTTCGATGTCTCCCTGAACTCCGTGGACGGCTTATACACCAATGAGATCACCGGCCAGGACTGGTACACGGGAACGATTCTGATCTCCAGCCTACCGCCGCTGGACTATAACGTCACCGTCAATCCTGTGGGTGCTGATCCTTTCAACCTTGCCGTGGATAGCCAGTTCCAGTCCCTGAAGACCAGGCATCTGGACCTGAGGGACGCGGATTCGAGCCCGGACACCCTGCGCTATGAGTGGCGTGCCGCCCTGCAGGCGGAAGTGATCTGGCCAGACGGGCTGGAACTCAAATACTTCAACACCGATACAGAGCATCTCTACGGATTCTACGTGATCGGACAGAACGTATGGACTGAACTGCAGATCGGCGCTTTTGAGGACTACAGCATCCCGGGATATCCCGAGCGTAAAACCTATCTGACCGATTGCGACATCCTGGTCACTGATGATGTGGGCGCCATCGGCTCAACCGAAGCCAGTTTTTCCGGGGCGCAGAGCTACACCTATCGCTTCGCGCCATATCTTCCCAATATCCTCGCTGGCGGAGACAGGCCATATCAGAACATGCTGGAGGTCACTGTCCATGACGCCGGGTTGGAACGCTTCGCCACCAGCACAGACTGGGTGATCACCCAGGGGGCGCGTCCCACGGAAAGCACCTACGCCACCACCTCTCCGGAGATACCTTTCCAGATCGGAAGAGCGTCGTGTAGGGAAAGAGTGTAGGATAGGGGGGGGG